>ONVK01000093.1 GCA_900321255.1 uncultured Lentisphaerota bacterium
CGGTCGTGGAAGTCGTCGGAGTAGGTGACGGCGAGACCCTTGTACTGACGGTTGAACTTCGCGATTTCGGTCGGCGTCGGCTTGCCGCGATCTTTACAGACGAGCCGCACCTTTACGCCAGGCCGCTTCTTCGAAAGAACCTCCAGCGTGACCGCATCAGAATACGGGTCGATGAGCAATATCTCCGATTGCGCGCTTTCGATCAGACGCGAGACATACCGCATCGAGTCAAACTCAGACTCGGCGGACAAAATACCGCTTGGGAGCAAGTTGCCGCGATCAAGGGCATCAAACACCGTGTCGATCCGCTTGTCCGTTTCGAGCTGTTTCAGTTCAATAGCGCCAACACGCTGAACAAGCCCCGCGTGATCCGATACAAAACGGCGCATGGCAGTGAATGCTCGCATGATGCCGATATTTACCGCAATGGCAATCGGAGATCTCAACACACCACTCAACATGGCAACTCCGTTTTCCGTAAAGGCATAGGGCCGATAAGTGGACCAATTTAGCGATTTTTCACCTCTTTCATACAAGGTGCCAATTTGGCACCTTGTGCATTCCTCCTTGGTGAGTTGAAACATGAAGTCTGACGGGAATCGCTCAATATTACGCTTGACCTGTCGGTTGAGCTGCTTTACTTCGACGCCGTACATTGCGGCCAAGTCACGATCAAGTATTGCGTTGACATTACGAACTGAAATAATATGCTTCTGAATGACCGCAATATCTTGCACCAAAAATTCTTTCTGATTTTTCATGCTGCCTCCGGGGTATAGTAAACCTGTCTTAGCAGTAACCCCTCGCGGATACTCCCCGCTGGTTATATTGGCCCTGCCACGCCCGCCCGTTGGCCTCGCGGATTCACGCTTTCAACGCCTTAGCTCCGGTATGAGTCGCCCGCGATTAAATCAGCATCATTTCCGATGGCCCTCCTGCACGATTTTTTAGACCGACATCCTCTTCGGAGAAAGCACTGAAATTATACCAAAATTTCCGCCGCTTGTGGGTGGTGGTTGGAGAATAATGGATGTGGGGATGAGTCGGAATCGTTCTTGGATTCGACCCGAAGGATGGTTGGCTCGTGGTTGGGTGGCGGTTGATTCCGTCCATATCGGGGTTGGGAAATGGTTGAATCGGCGTCGGCCTTCCTAATGCGGGCGAAGAGGCGGGGTAGGGTCGAGTAGAGTCTTCGGCCACCGCCTCACGAACTACGACGCGCATTGCTTCATATTGCTGCCTCGGCAAAATTTTCCGCCGTGTGCGCAGGAATCTGAAAAAATCCGAACGGCGGAAACATCCGTCAGGGCCGCGCCTGCATTGCCGCGGCTATCGCGCCGAGGGCGAATATGGCGGCAGTCTCCGCCCTCAGGACGGTCGGCCCGAGGCTGACAGGGTGCGCCACGTTGAGGAGCTCCGCAAGCTCCTCTGGCGTGAAGTCGCCCTCCGGCCCGACGAATACCGCCGCACCGCCCTCCTTCGCGGCGCATTCGCCGCGCCGCAGCGCGAACTCAGCGAGGATCGGACGCGCCGGCGGCTCGACAAGCGCGCCGACGAAGCACGTCGTCCCGGCGACAAGCGCAAGCGACTCCCGAAACGAGACGGGCGCGAGCACATCGGGTATCCACCTTGCGTCGGACTGGCGCGCCGCATCCTCCGCGATTCGCGTCCAGCGCTCGCGCTTCGCCTCGCGTTCGCCGTGTGCGATGCGCACGATCGTGCGGTCGGAGATGACGGGCACTATGCGGCTTGCGCCGAGCTCAGTCGCCTTCTCTATCGTCCAGTCCCAGCGCGATCCCTTCGTGACGCACGCGAAAAGCGTCAGCGGCGGATGCGCCGCGCCCGCTTCGCGGCAGATCGCGCCGACGGCCGAGAGCACCCCGCCCGAATGCGCGTAGACGCGCCATGCGCCCTTTCCGTCGAACAGCTCGAAGCGCTCGCCCTCCTCGGGGCGAAGCACCTTCAGATGGCGCGCCGCGTCCTTCGGCAGCGCAGGCGCGTCCGATTCGAGCATTGTTGTATCGACAAGCAGTCTGTGCATCGAAAATCCCCTGTCAGTCGTCGGCGAGATGCAGAAAAAGGCAGACGAGGATCAAAACGGCGAAGATGCCGAGCGCAAGGGAAAGACTTGTCGCGTCTGCGACTTGCCCGATCATCGGCGGCCACACGAAATAGCCGAGAAAGCCCATCGAGCCGACAAACGTGATCGCCGAGCCCGCCGGCATCGACTTTGTGCGGTTCGCCTTTGAATAGAGTATCGGGACAAGCGCGGAGATTCCATAGCCCGCGACCGCATATCCCGCCGTCGCCAATAGGTGGAGCGGAAGGCCAGAGAGCCCGAAGAACGGCGAGAGCAGCGCAACCGCGAGACCCGACGCGACAAGGGCGCTGTGGACGCGAAAGACGCGGACGCCGCCGAAGCGGTTCACGAAACTGTCAGTCACGAAGCGCCCGAGCGTCATCATCGCGGCGACGGCGCAGAAGCCCCACTTGACGCGCCCCCCGACGGCGCCCAGCGAATCGCGGTAGAACACGCCCACCCAGTCGCTGATCGACCCCTCGCACCCCATGACGACGAGAGCCGCGACGCCTATGAGGAAAAGCGGCATGTCGGGGCGGCGGAAGCCTTCGCCCTTCTCCTTCCTCGAGACGTCGTTATCCTTCGGAAGGCACGGGAAGAACGCCAGGTGCGCGACCACGGCCACCGCGATGACGCCGAGGAACCGGTATTCAACCGGGACGCACCACGAAGCCGTGACGAGCGCGAGCAGCCCGCCCGCGAGGCACAGCAGGCTGAACATCGCGTGGAACGAGTTCATTATCGTGCAGCCCGCCCGCCTCTCGACGATGCCGCCCTGCGTGTTCACCGATATGTTGAAGATGTTGCCGGTCCCGCCGAGCGCGGCGATCGCCACGCACCAGAACGGAACAGGCGCGCGGAAGAAGAAGCAGGCCGCCATGCCGAGCGCGGCGCAGAGATAGACGGAAGCCGCGAGGACGAGGCAGCGGCGGCTTCCGAGGCGCGTCACGACCGCGCTCGCGAACGTGAAGCTCACGAGATGGCCGACGGGCCCCGAGAGAAGAAGCCACCCCTGCTGGGAGTCGGTAAGCCCAAGAAGCGCCTTCATGTCGTCTATCGACGACCCCCAGGTCGCGCATATGAGACCGAGGACCGCGAAATACGCGGCCACCGCTATGCGCTCTCGTGACCATGCAACCATCACTACAACAGTTTCTCCTTGCCGCAGATTATACCAAATCCCGGCGCCGAAGTGGGCGAACGCCGCATGGCGAATCCCGTTGACCGCGCACAGAACAATAAGATATAATTAATGCATGAACCGTTCTTCCGGGTTTTTAGCTCTGACCGCCGCGCTGGCGTTGGTTGGCGGCTGCCGCGTTCTCGAAACGGGCTACGGCGACGACAATGCAGTCGTCCGCGCCTCTGCAGACGCCGTTTCCACCGCGACCGGCGCCGCGAAGTCGACCGTGGCGTGGGCGGGGGCGAAGGTCCTCTCCTTCGGAGACGACCTGACCCCGGACAGACACGAACACTTCATCGCCGTCGGCGAGCTCGCAGCCGCCGCATACCGCAACCATCCGGACCTTCCGGCGGGATACAGGGCGCTCACATCCGAAGAGTTCGCGCACATTGACCTTGCGCCCGGCCGTTTCCGCTACGAGCCGGACACCGGCTTCGTCGAGGACAGCGACAATGCGGGGTTCGGCGCGCGCCTCTGCAGAAAGGAAGACGGCGGCACGGTGGCCGTTGCGTTCCGCGGGTCGAACGCGCCCGGGGAAGACGAGCACTGGATGCAGGACTGGGTCGTAGACGCGCATCAGGGCGGCGGCGGAACGCCGAAGCAGTATCTCTACGGCGCAGAGATGCTCGCCGCCGTCAGGCGCGCCTTCCCCGACGCGGAGCTCGTCGTCTCCGGCCATTCCCTCGGCGGCGGCATAGCGGCGTACTCGACGATGATGCTGCAGAACCCTGGCCGCCTCGCGTGCGCGACCTACAATGCGGCCGGGATATCGAGCATAACGCTGCTCTCTCTTCCGAAGGAAGCGGTGGAGAGGACCGCCGGCCTCGTCACGAACATAAGGAGCAAGGGCGATCCCGTCTCAGCGATTCCCGGGACTCAGCTCGTCGGCGAGATATTCGAGGTCGACAACCTGCGATTCGCGAACCACTCGATCGACGGTCTTCTCATCGACATGCGCCGCCGTGCCGAAGGCCGCAGGGCCGGATGGCTGCGCGACCTCTTCGACGACTGACGACACACTCGTCCGAACTGAAATGGCCTCAGTCGCATTATGCTATAATCGTCGCATGGCCGTGATCCTGCATGTCGACATGGACGCGTTCTTCGCGTCGGTGGAGCTCCTGTCGCACCCCGAGTGGCGCGGGAAGCCGCTCGTCGTCGGCTCGGGGCCGCACGAGCGCGGAGTTGTGTCGACGTGTTCCTACGAGGCGCGGAAGTTCGGAATCCGCAGCGCCATGCCGTCGAGAACCGCGTACCAGCTATGCCCGCACGCGATTTTCGTAAGGCCCCACATGGAGGCGTACCAGGAGGTCTCGGACAGGGCGTTCGAGGTGTTCTCGCACTACACGCCGTATGTCGAGGGAGTCTCGGTTGACGAGGCGTTCCTCGACATAACGGGCTCGCTCCACCTCTACGGCGCGCGCGGCGCATCTGCCGCGGAGCGCGCGACGGCGCTCGGCGAGGCGCTCAGGACGGAGATACACCGCGTCTGCGGAGTGACGTGCTCCGTCGGCATCGCGCCGAACAGGCTCCTCGCGAAGATCGGCTCCGAGCAGAACAAGCCCGACGGCTTCACGCTAATGCCGTTCGAGCCCGGCGAAATCGCGGCGTTTCTGCGCGACAAGCCGATAGGCATCCTCTGGGGCGCGGGGAAGAAGACGGTCGAATCGCTCAAGCCCTACGGCATCGCGACATGCGGCGACCTGCAGCGTCTCGGCCGCGGAAGTCCGCTCGTCTCTGACGATCTCATAGACATGGCGTTCGGGATTTCCGACGACAAGGTGTACTGGGAGCCGGGCGAGGAAAAGTCGGTGTCGCGCGAGCACACCTTCGACGAGGACACCTACGACCGCGCGACGGTGCGAGAGACGCTGCTCGAACTCGTGACGGACGTGGGGCGTCGCTTCCGGCGCGCGACGAGGTGGGCGAAGACCGCGAAGATCAAGGTCCGCGACGCGGACTTCAACACGATCACGAGGCAGGCGCCCTTCGCGCATCCGGCGCGCGACGACATCGCCTTCCGAGAGGCGGCGCTCGCCCTCTTCGACCGAGAATGGCCCGCGGGCCGCAAGCCGAAGACGATACGTCTCATCGGCTTTGGCGTGACGAACATCCAGGACTCGCCCGGCGACGACGAGCCGTCGCTTTTCGCAAACCCCGAAGACGAGACGCGGAAAAAGCGCGAGCGCCTTGCTGAAACACTCGACAACCTCAGGGAAAAAGGATTGCTTTCCTGATCATTAGCCGTGACATCTCATAGACTTCCAGTTTTTCTTTGAAGCAGCCAGAGAAGAAGCGCGAGGGCGAGGTACCACGCGGCGCACACGGAGATCGGCCACGGCTCGACGGGAATGTCCGCCCCGGGGATCGAGGCGACGATGCGCGAAAGATCGGCCATCGTCCCGGCAACGAGCGCGGCGAAGCTGTTTATGTGCGCCGCAAGCCGATCGGAGACGAGGCTCGCCGCGATTCCCGCCATGCCGGCCTTGACGCTCACTCCAGCCGCCGGAAGGAGCGCGAGGTTGGCGACGATCCCGCCGGGCGTCACGCGCCCGAACGCGTGGGCCGCGATCGGCGCTCCTGCGGCCCAGGCGGCGAACGTCATGACGAGCGACGCGGCGAATCTGCCGCGGACGCGCCCTGCGGCGAAGCGCCCGCAGAAGAAGAGCCCGAGCATCACCGCGAACGACAGGGCGCAGCCGGTGTCGAAGAGCTTCATCGGGTCGCTCCCGTACACCGCGAGGAACGTGGCCGACCACGCGACGAGCGAGTCGGGCCTGCGCCAGAAGAGCGGCGCGGCGAAATACAGGCTCGCCATCGACGCGGCCCTCACCGCGCTCGGACTCGCCCCCGTCATCGCGACATAGGCCCATAGCGCGGGCACGAGAACCAGGCCCCTAAAGCGGAACGGCCACCCCGCAAGCGCGAGAAGAAACGCGAACGTGTGCGCGACGAGCATAACATGAAGCCCCGATATCGCGAAGACGTGAATCGTGCCGGCCGCGGCAAATGCGTCGCGGTCGGTCTTTCGCAGGCGCGCGCGCTCACCGAGGAGTATCGCGCGGTTCAAGTCTGCGGCGACGCAGTTTCGCGGAAGCCCGATCCCCATGCGCCGCGAAAGATCGGACCTGAGCCCGCCGAGCAGCGCGGCGGACCTGCCGCGCGCGACACGGCGCGCGTACGTGCCCTTCCCCTTCACCCACAGCCGGCGGCGCAAGGACGGGTCGTCGCCCTTCGTCTGCTCGAGCCACCCGGCGCACTCCCAGGTCTCGCCCGCCTGCGGCGCGGGCGACGACTGGGCGAGCGGGAATATGACGCGCACCTTGACAGACGCGGCGGAGCTGAGGAACGAGGCCCATTTGACGCCGCCGCCACGCGACGCCAGACGCACCCCGCCCTCGACGCGGAACTCGCGGACGAAAGGCCTGCCGCGGCCGAGGACGTGCGCCTCTTCAAGGACCTCCTTCCTCGACTGCGCCGAATGGAGCGCGAGCGCGAATCCCGCCGCGAACGCCACGGCAAGGCGCGAAAGGCGGGAGCCGGACGCGAGCCAGGCGGCAAGCGCGACAACGACGGCAAACGCCGCGAGCGGCCAAAGCGGCGAAACAACCGGCACGGCGAACGCGCACCGCTCGCCGGCGGCGAGCGACGCGCAGAGCGCGAGCCATTCAAAACCATGTGCTATCGACGGACTCCTCTTCACGGAGACCATCATACCACATTCCGCGGGAAGAAAAGTGAATTGAAAGTGAATCCGCCTCAGAGGTCGGAGACGAGAAGCGACGACTTCGCGGGAACAAGCATGTCAAGCTCGGCGCGGTCAGCGGGAGAAAGCGCGATGCCCTTCTCCGCGAGAAATGCCTTGAGCTTCGCGGGTGTCTCGTAGTTGCCTTCCTCCGCTCGGACCGGCGCTATGATGTCGTAGCGCTTGAAGAACTTGCCCTTCAGCGTGAGGTCGGCGTACTTCGCGGCACGGTGAACGACGATCGTGAACCGCGGATGGTCCATGACCTCGAGTTTCTGCCCGATGCGCAGGCGGTCGGCGGAAGGAAGCTCGTTGAGCTTCAGGAGCGAGGCAAGCGTCGAGCCGTTCTCGGATGCAATGCGCGTCGCGGAGTCGCCGCGCCGAACGACGACTTCCTTGACCCACTGGCGGTTCTTGCCGACGAAGAGACGACGGATGTTGAGCTCGCCGAGCCGCCGCGCGAGCGAATTGTCGAGGTCCGCGACCGCCTCGCCAGGAAGCGCGCGAAGCTGCTCGATAGTCGAGACGGCGAGCTCGACGTCGTGCGCGGCCTCGGCCTTTTCGAGTTTCAGTAGGAGATTCTGCGCGACTCGCGGACGGTTGCGCTCCGCGCCCGGCGGAAGCGGCAGCGGCTTGGGCGGTTCGACGCGAGGCGGCGCGTTGGTCGCGACCGGCGTAGCCGTCGGCACGGCGACAGGCGTATCGATCGGCGACGGCTCGTCGGGAGCCGACGAAAGAAGCCGCCTCACGCCAGCCGCCGCAAGGACGGCGACCGCCGCGAGGGCGATGACGGTAACGAGCCAACCCGCGCCCGACGACTCATCGTCTATCGGGTTTGGGTTGTATTCGATGCCGAACTTGCCCTGGGCGAAAGCCATTGGCGGCGACTACTTGGCCTCAGCGGATCCCTCGGGCGTGACAACGCCCTGGACGCAGCTGCGGAGAATCTCCATCTCTGTGCCGCTCGCCGTCTCGACCTTGAAGGTCTTCTCGGTCGCCTCGACGATCGTGCCGATGATGCCGCCGGCGAAGACGACCTTCGCGCCCGCGCGAAGCTCCTCTATCATCTTGCGGCGCTCCTTCTCCTTGCGCTGCTGAGGGCGGATCATCATGAAGTAGAAGATCGCGAGGATCAGCAGCATGGGGATCATCATTCCCATGCCGGACTGCGGCTGGGGGGCTGCGGCCGGGGTTGTG
>ONVK01000014.1 GCA_900321255.1 uncultured Lentisphaerota bacterium
GTACTGCTGCGCGCCGAACGCGTCGGTGCGCGGCAGAGCGCGGGACAGGGGAGGGACGAGCTCCGTCTCGTCCGCAGATGCTGAGATCGAAAACCTGAAAGTGTGGTTCGTCGTGCCGCAGTTCCTGACCATGATCGACGCATAATTGGCCGACGACCCGAAGTCCACGCCGCTGCCCTGAACGCCGATTACGCCCGGCCAGTCGCCGTCCTTCGCCGCCGTCAGCGCGTATGCCTTGCCGCCCTGCACTTTCGGACTGGAGGCGAGCCCCAACGAAAGGAACGTCGGCGCCGACGTCTTGCTCCCGGATATCTGGTAGGCGGTGCCCGACGCGGTTCCGTAGGGGCCTTCGCCGAAATACGCCTTTACGTTCACTGTCTCCCCGGACGCGATGGAGACGCCCACGACATTCATGAAGCCGGTGTCTTCGTCCGCCGTTGCGCGCCACATCTGCCGCGGCGCGGCGGGAACGCCGAAGAACGTCTTCGACCAGGAGTTTGTCGCATGAATCACATAGACATTGCCACCCACAAGTGCAGTCATCGTCGAGGCCACCTCGTCATTTGGAAGCCACACGTAGTAGGAAATCGGCTTCTGGTCGATCGACGTTCCGTCATCCGCTATCTGGCGCGTGTCGGAGTAGGCTTCCGACTTATAGGATGCGACGCGCGTGACGGGCGCACCGGCGAAAAAGTCTTCGCACACCGCGCTCGTCGGCGTAGATTCAAGATAGATTGCGTTCCACCCCTTCTCGAGCGTCATCGTTTCCATGATGTGCGCCGCCTGCGCCGGGAGCGACACAAGAGACATAAAGGACAGAAGCGACAAGTATCGGGTAATCTGTTTCATAACTTTAAACTTTCAACTTCAAACTTCAAACTTTAAACTTTTACTTCGCCTCCAGCTTGAAGAACTGGCTGGTCGCGCCTTCCGCGGGGACAACATAGATGGTCGTCGAACCCACTTCATCCTCGTCGGCGGAGAACATCACCTGCTCATGTTCGCCGTCTGCCTCGGATTTCTTGACTGGCTGAGTCGCCCACTGGGGATTAGTCAGCGAAAGCGTCGTGCTTACGCCGTAGATGCGACCGCCGGCATATTCGAACATGATGGTGTGCATTGCGTTCTGCGGCGCGGTGTAGTCGAGGATCGCGAGTTTGTCCGACGCGTCGAAGGGATTCGTCCCCGCGCGGTATTCCGCGTAGTTCGTCGCGCCGTCGTTGTCGTAGTCGGCAAACGGATCGTATTCGCCATCGATCTCCTTCGCCTCCATCCACGGGGCGATCGTATCGACGTATTCCGCAGGGACGCTGACTGTTTTCGTCGGGTCGTTCGTCGAAGTGAATTCCTGCATGTTCACGAGCGCGAGGCAGACCGTCGAAACGGCGTTTGCGTCACCGACGGTAATCGGGTCGACCGCGAGGGAGAGCCCCGAGTCCTGGACAAGGACGCAGTTCATAGTGTCGCCGACAGCCGCCGTGGAGTCGGTGGCCGCCGTAGAGAGCGGAATCTGCAGCACGAAGTTGTAGCCATCCTCGGACGGATTCGCCACCTTCGTGGAGGCGATGACCGTTCCGTTAGTCGCAACGGCCTGTATGGTCACCGCAGCGGACGAGGTAAGGACCTTGTTCTTCCAGTCCTTGAGCGTCCCCTTCACAAGGTGTGTACCGACCGGGAAGTTCGCGGCAGCGGCGCTCGCGACCGTCATAGCCGCAAAAGCAGCAACAAGCACGACCGATGTCGGGTTGTGTCTTTTCATCATTTGCACTCCAATTTTATATCAGATTATTGCTTTCGCAACGATTTTTGTTTTCTCCTGCATGCTCTTCAAATTTTTTCACAGCCATTTTATCAAAATTCCCCCCAATGGGGTAGACCTTTTTCGCAAAATCTGCATAAAGCCGGCGGGAGGCCGGCTACACTCCGATGTCGATCTGGTACGAGTCGTCGCCGGCCATCTTGAGAGCATCGTCCTTAATGGCCTGCACACGAGTGTCTTCGCCGGCGAACCATCCCGCTTTCAGCTCGCTGGACGTGATGGTATAGACGTCGGCCATGAGCCTGGTCCTGGAATCGGCGAACGTGTTGGACAGCATGTCGAAGTTGTTCATCAGCGTCGTCATAATGGCGTTCGCGAACGAACTCGGCTTTTCAACCGACTCGTTCGTGCGCATGTCCACAAGCTGGCCCTCGAAGTTCTGTATGGTCTGGAATATCTGTTTGACCATTGCGCAATACTGCGAGGCATACGCCTTGGCCGCCGCCGTTTTCTCCTCGGGCGTGCCGGCCTTTCCGATTTCCGTCTTGAACTTGGCAAGGGCTGCGTCGACCTCGTTGAGATACGTGCCGAGGTTCGTGTCGCGCGCGGTGTCGACATTGGCCCTCAGCATGTCCCTCAGCTTGGTCCCCTCGACGGCAGGGTCGGCCGCCTTCATGATGCGATCGACGAACTTCGTGTGGTAGGATCCGCCGGCGTTGAGCGCACCTTCTTCGATGGAGTATCCGCCGAAGCCCTCGACCGTGAGGCTGTGGCAGAAGGCGGAAATCTGGACGTCTTTGCCGTTCTTCTGCAGGCCGACGACGGTTTCGTCGTCATCCACCAGAACCTTGCCTTCCGGCGACGCGCGGAAGTCCATCGCCATGCCGAGGATGTCCAGCTCGTCGCGCGGCGGGTCCGGCGGCTGGCTGACATATCCGTCCGCCGCGTCGAGGAGCTCGCTCGCCTGGTTCAGTATGGTGTTCATCTCGACCATCGTGTTCGAGAGGCGCGCCATGGACTGCACGAAGCAGTTGATGGCGGGCGGCAGCTCGATACCCAGCTTCTGCAGCTCTGCGACTGCCGCGTTCAGGCGGTACACCATGTCGTACGAGAAGCGTCCCTTCGAGAGCACCGAGTCGAGAATCGCCTCCGCCTTGTCGCGGTTCGCCTCGAGCGCGGTCTTGCCGGCGGGCGAGAGGAGGTTCTCGAAGCCCTTGAGCACAAACTCCTTGTCGCGGAAAGTCGCGCCCATGATGACGCGCAGCAGTTCGTGGCGCTCGTTGATCGTGGCGGGCTTGTTCGTCTTCGGGTCGATGACGGCCTTGCCCTCCTTGTCGAGGAGAGGACGGTCGGACTTGAGTTCGTAGAGGTTGCCGAAGTCGATGAACGTGATCTTGCCGCCGCCCACCATCAGGTTGCCGGCGTGCGTGTCGCCGTGGAACTTGCCGGATCCGAGCAGCGCCTCGTGGAACCACGCCTTCGTCGCCTGCACAAGCAGCTTCTGGGCTTTTTTGAGATCGGCATAGTCCGAGCGGCAGTAGGTGAGCATGGTCGGTATCGCGCCGACGGGCAGGTTCGTCTTGAAAACGGGCACCTTCTTCGGCTTGCCGGTCTTCGGGTCGATCGGGCCGTCCTCCCACTTTATGCGGCCGGTCGCGGGGTTCTTCTCGAACACGGCCGAAACCGCGTTGCGCATCCCTTCGGTCTTCGCCTTGAAGTACTTGTCGACCGTCTTGCCGCTGGCTACTTCGGCGACCATCACGTCCTTCTTCGGCTCCACTACCTTCGACATCTTCATCGAGTGGACGTTCGGTGCGAGGGCGTTGAGCGCATGGTTCGGGTCATCGCCTATGCCGTAGAGCTTGACGCCCTCGTTCACGTTGTTCGCCTCGTTGCGAAAGTCGAACTCGGTCATGTACTGCTTGAGCTGGCCTTCCCACGTCTTGGCCATGCCTGGGCCGATGTCGTTCGCCGCCTTCGTGAATATCTCCGCCTCGGCCTTCACGCGGCGCTCTGCGTCGTGGCGCATGATCTTGACCACGAATTCCTTCGGATCCTTCTCGCCCTTGAGCTTGAAGCTGCAGAGAAACGCCTCGCCGACCGACGCCGCGCCGAGGGACTTCTTGAGCTCGATGGACTCGATCTCCTTTCCGTCGCCCTTGCCCTTCGACTCTTCGATCATCTTCATGAAGTGGGCCTGCACGATCTTGCGCGGTATCGGCGCGAGGGACGACTTCATGTCGTCGAGCGCGTCCGCATAGTCGCCCATGATCTCCTTCGGCAGGCCCTGCATCATCTTCTGGAGGAGCGGGCTCGTGCCCTTCAGGATCGCGCCGGTGAATTTATTGACGGCGTTCTTCTGGGCCGCGACGAGCTTGTCCCCTTCGAGGCCCGAGAAGTCGAACGTCTGCGCGTATTTCATCGCGGCGGCGAAGCACGAGCGCTTGTCGGCCTTGCCGAGCGAAGTGAAGTAGGTGGAAATGACCTGGCGGAAGAACCCGACCTGTCCGGGCGAGTCGGCGTTGGAGGCCGAGTCGAGTATCTGGTTCAGGCCCTTGGCGTCGAGCTGCGCCTTGATGTCCTTGGCCGACATGTTGGCGTAGGGGTCGTTGACGAGGCTTCCCTGAACGTTTTTATTCCCGGCATCGACGTTGAACACGGTGTTGACGAAGTCCTGCAGCTTTTCGCAGCCCTTGGTCGCCATCGCGAGGATGATGTTGTCGAACTTCGCGAGCTCCGACCCGAGCAGCTTGGCTGGATCGCCGATGAACTGCGAGAACTGCTCCACGAAGTCGTTCTCCGTGGCGGCGACAGCGAGGTCCTTGCCGTTGTGGGTCTTCTTGAACTCGGCGTCGAGTATGTCCACCATCTTGCCGAGCCCGTCCTTCACGATGTCCGCGATCTGCGGCGCGCACGCCTGGTCTAGGAGGGCGGGGTTCTTGATGATCTCGGCGAAGGCGACGATGTTCTTCGGGTCAGAGAGCATGCGGCGCATCGCCTCGCCGGCCTTGTTGACCATCGCGTCGCCGACCATCGTGCTGTCGGAGAAGACGAGGTTCGCGACGAAGTCCTTGACGGCGGCAAGCCCGCCGATGTCGTTCAGCGACTTGGGCGGCTCGGCCTGGACTGGCTGGGGCATCGCATTGACGACCTTGTTGATGTCGCCCGCGATCGAAGACTTGACGATGAACTCGCCTTCCGGGTCGCTGCCCTTCGCGAGCGGGATGTTCGCGACCTTGCCGAGCATCTCCTTCATCTCCGCGTTGTCGCTCACGAGCTTCGCGTGGAAAGCGTCGAGCATCGCCTTCGTGTTGCCGACATCCTTGCCGTCGAGCGCGCGCTCGGCGAGCTCCACGAGTATGCCCGTGTTGTAGTCGTCGCGCACGAGGTTTGCGGCGTCTTCAACTTTCTGCTCGAGTATGAGACAGGCGAACTGACGCGTGAGGCTCGTCTTCTCGGTCGCCATAAGGCCGCCTTCGAGATCGCGGTCGTACACCATCCCGAGTATGTTCTTCGAAGCCGAGGAGCCCAGCGTCTTCGCATCGTTCACCACGCGCCCGAGAAGGCGCTTGGCGAACGTATCCGCATCCATTTGGATATCGACTTTCGTCGCGAGCTGGCCCTTGCCCAATATGGCCGAAATTTTGCCGTTATCGTCCTTGACGAGTTTCACCGTCTCGCCCGCGAGCTTGAATTCCGGCGTTTCGCGGACGCTCGCCGGCAGCAGCTTGAGCGCCTGCGCCACGAGGCCCTGGAACGCGTTGACCATGGACGTATGGAGTTTAAGCCGCTCGTTCACGGCGTTTTCGGTCTTGCAGCGCGCGTTGCGGCTGGCCTCGAAGTCCGCGAGCGAACGCGACGTCGAAAGAAGGCTTATCGCGTCAGTCATCGTGAATTTCGCGGCCGACGTCCCGAGCTTGTCGAAAGTGTTCAGCGATTCGCCGTTCACGAGGTCGCGCGTCCTGGATCGACTGGCGCTCATGTTCGCGGTTTTGACGGCCTCCCTCAAATCGTTGCGCGAGACCGCTGCTTGCGACTCCTGCGTAAACCCGCGCCCGCTGTTGGCGTATTCGTCGAGAATCGAACGCACCTGCGCTCGCGTCAGCGGCGAGAACCGGGCCTTTATTATCGTCCAGCTCCGGCGACAGACCGAGCATGTCGCGGATCTCGTTCATCGACTCGGCGCTGACGCCGCCCTTCTGGAGCGCGTTGAGAAACGCCTCCTTGACCTCCAGAATGCGCTCAGGCGAAAGCTCGACGTTGTTGAGAGACTTTCTCCAGACATGGTTGTTTATCTTGACAAGTTCCGCAGTGCCGTCGTCCTTCGTCTTGAAGTCGATCTGGCCGGCGTTGTAGTCGCCGGTTGCTATTCTGTTGAACTGCGCGAGGCTGATGTCTGGCAAAGGCATTGTTTTATCTCCTGTTTAAGTGATTTGACATTTCTGTTGTCGAACTGTATACACCTTGAGACCGAAAAGGTTACACTTTCATGAACGATTCTGAAGAAATGACTTCGGACAGGAAGTCTTCGCGGGGGGCGGACGCCTCGCGGACGAGCTTTTTCCAGAGAACGGCGGTATCGGCGAAGCGCGAAAGCATGTTGAACGCCTTCTCCGCGTCAAGCCGGTCCAGCCAATTGTATTTCTGCAGGTGCAGGTGCATATCCGCCGGGCTGATTGCGAGCGTCGCGCCTCCTGTCCCCCTGTAGAGGAAATTTCCCTCAAGCGCGGCGACAGCGAGCGCGTCGCGCCTGTCGGGCGGTATCTCGCCGAGATCCGCCCGCACCAGCAGAAGGTCGTCGTCGGCCATCTGAAGGACGACGGTCCTGCCGTCTATCTCCAAGGCGGCTGCACCGCCTGCATTCTCGATGCCGACGCCGAGCTTCGCGCCTATCCCGTCAACAAGTTCTCCGAATGTCATTGTATCGTGCCTTTACGTTTTCAGTTGTCTTAACCTTTCGTTCGCTTGATTTATCAGACTATCTAGTTGCATCAGTCGCTTAAAGAGTCTATACCAACCGTGACATTTGCTCCTTTCTACCATGTCTACCCTCAACTCAGCAAAAGGTTACATTGGATCCCAAGAAAGATCTATACGAGAAGACGAGCCCCCCGGCACGTCGAAGGTGCGCGCTAATGGGCGCGTCGTGACCCAGAGGCCGTCACGGCGGAATATCGCAAGACCGTCCACCGTCGTACCGGCGGGCTCGGTCAGCGAAATGAAGAGCGGCGTCGCCTGCTGCGCGAGAAACTCCACATCATATCCAGACTCGGCGAGATACTGGAGATTCTCCCTCGTGTTCTCTGGACTCGCGACAAAACGCCTTACGCCAAGCTCGGAAATCGCAGCGAGAGCATGAGAATTGAACGCATAGAGAGTCCAGTCGGCCGTAATGTCGGCGATGCCGGCGGCTTTGAGCATCTTCAGCGTCGCGAGGTCGCTCGCCTCCCACTTCTCAAACCCCTCGCGATGGAGCCGCTTCACGAAAACACGCAGTTTGCCGAAGTCTGGCTCGGCAGTGTAGACTGGCACCGCGAGTCGCGGCATCTTTTCAAACGCAGAGACGCTCAAAGAGGCAGCGTCGGCGTCTGGGTTGACCGCGACGACGACTTCGTCCCACTCTCCTGCGGGGACCTTCTGCCCAAGGCGCACTTTTACTGTTCTTAGCCGCGGCAAATCCGCCGCGGCAGGTGTCTCGCCATCACCTATCGCCGCGTCAACCTTCGCTAATCGCGCTTTTTCACGCGAATCATCAATGTTTTTGACAAGTTCGCGGCGAAGATCGTTGAGAACGCCCATTGGCGCGAAGAGACGGTTAGTGTCGACGAGATTGAGAGACCCGAGCACGTAGTCTGTCTCGCCGAGCTTTGAAAACGCCTTCTCGACAGCAGAGTACGTCTTTTCAGGATTTTTCGCCGCGGCAAATGTGCCGCGCACCGAAGCCTCGACTGTGATTCCAGAGACGGCCGTCGCAGCCGATATCGCCTCGGGCCCGATTGTGACACTCACATCGAGCTTCTTCGTCCCCGGATAGTCGCTCGGCCGGAATCCCGGCGCGGGGAACATGCGCTTCACGGCGTTCGACATCGAGCAGTAGACATTCTCTCCCTCGCGAATCGGGAAATCCTCCGGAAGCTCTATCTCGACGTCCGTTCCCGCCGAGACCTCGAAAACCGGCGTCCTTGAAATCGCAGGGCGCATCTCGCGTATGCCAAGCCCGAGATGGCGGCCTTCTGCCATGGTGTCGAACTGCAGGCCGTCGTGGACCTCGAGAGCGCGCGCCGTGTGGAAGCGGAGCCACCTGCGGCCTTCGCGGTCTTTCGTCACGCGCTTCACGGTCCCGATGGGCGCGCCGAGGTGGCCAAGCGACTCAGGGTCGATTGGCGAATCCTTGCCCTTCCCATCGAAGTAGAGCTCGGTCGTGCGGCGAGAGAATATCGTCTCAAGGTCGGCGAGCGTCACGCGCCTTGACGAGTTTAAAGTTGAAAGTTTAAAGTTTAAAGTTGTTGGATCTCCGTCATGCCCCGACTGTAATATCTGTCTATAGAACTTAGTGACGGCCGCGACATACAGCGCAGATTTCATGCGCCCCTCTATCTTGAGCGAGACGACGCCTGCGTCAACGAGCTTCCTGACGTCTTCGCCAAGCCGCAGGTCCTTCATGGAGAATATGTAGGGTCTGGATGGACCGCCATAGGCCATGCGGCAGCAGTAGGGGCATTTGCCGCGGTTGCCGCTCCTGCCCTTCTCCATCGCGCCGAAGAGGCAGAGCCCGGAGATCGAGTAGCAGAGCGCACCGTGGATGAAGCATTCGAGCTCAAGGCCGCCGCATCGCTTCGAGATGGACGCGATTTCCGCAAGCGACAGCTCACGAGCGAGGACCACGCGCGTGAAGCCGAGCTCCTTCAGCGCCATTACCCCCTCGAGGTTGTGCGCGACGAGCTGGGTGGAGGCGTGAAGCTTGAGGCCGGGGAAATGGCGGCGGCAGATGCGCGCCACGCCGAGATCCTGGACAATGAGCGCATCGGGGCCAATCTCCTCGAGCCGCGAAAGCGCCTCGACGGCAGACGCGACATCCGCCTCGTCGACAAGCGTGTTGAAGGTGACGTAGACCTTCCGTCCCTTCGCATGCGCGAAGCGGACGAGGTTCCTGAGATCGTCGAGGGAGAGGTTCTTCGCGAACGCGCGCGCGGAAAAGTCTGGGAGCCCGCAGTAGACAGCATCCGCGCCTGCGTCAAACGCCGCAAGCGCGGTCTCGAAATCACCGGCCGGAGAGAGAAGTTCTGTCGGCCTCATCGGGCTGGTCCGGCCGTCAGCGGCCGAAGTTGAAGTTTACGAAGGGGAAGCAGGGAAGGAAGCCCGCGCTGTTGATGTTGACGAGCCCGATCTGAAGCCCCTCGTGATGCTTCGCGAAGTTGACGATTCCGAGCTGAAGGCCGTTGGAGGTCGAAGCCGCGACGTTGATGCCGCCCATCTGCGCACCGGACACGTCCTTTAGGCCGTAGTTGAAGCCAGCGACAGACCAGCCCGTGAAATCGTTGCGGCTGGCAAGCATCGCGTCGAACGTCACGCCGGAATACCTGCCGAGCATCCAGCTGATGCCGCCTATCTGGAACCCGGTGAACTCGCCGCCGTAGTTGACGGTGCCTATCTGGACGCCTGCGGAGTCGTCTTCGTTCCAGTTCACGACACCGGAGATCTGGACGCCGTGGAAGTCCCTGTCCCTGTTCGCTATGGCACCGATCTGAAGCCCCTTGACCGACGCGAGATCGGAAAGATTGAAGCCTGTGACCTGAAGGCCCGTCATTCCTTCGTCGAGAACGCCAACGACACCAAGATCGGCACCGACGAGCTTGCCGTCGTTGTTGCCGTAGGGGAGGTCCAACCTGAGGCCGTAGACGTCGCTGCGCGCCCAGGGCAGCATGAGGTCGCCAGGCGAGTAGAAGCTAAGCTGGAACCAGGTTGCGTCTGCCGACGCCACGGTGGCGGAGAGGATCAGTGCGGCTGCTGCAATGAGCTTTTTCATCTTGGATGTCCTTTCGGTTGTGTACAATTATATCAAAATTCCAGCGCGGCGTACATCATGGAGAGAAATTCCTGGTAATTCATGCGCTTCTGCTCCATGGAGTCGCGCTCGCGCACGGTGAAGGTGCCGTCCTTCGTCGTCTGCTCGTCGACGGTGATGCACCAGGGCGTCCCCGCCTCGTCCTGGCGGCGGTAGCGGCGGCCGATCGCGCCGGAGACGTCCCACATGCAGTTGACCTTCTGCTGGAGCTTCCTGAATATGTCGCGCGCGAAGTTGAACTGCGCCTCGTCCTTCTTGATGAGCGGGAAGATGGCGACCTTGATCGGGGCGACCTTCGGGTTGAAGTGGAGGACCGTGCGGATGTCCTCCTTGCCCTTCTCGTCTGTGAGCTTCTGCTCCTCGTACGCCTCGCAGAGGAGCGCGAGCATCAGGCGGTCGACGCCCGCCGAGGGCTCGATTACGTGCGGAATGTACTTGCCGTCGAAAAGGTTCTCGCAGAACGCCTTCGCCTTCGCGAACACGTCGGCACGTTCCTCCTCGGTCAGCACGATCTCCTTGCCGGCCTTGGCGGACAAGGCCTTCTCGCGGCGCTCGACCCACTCCTTCTGCGTCTTCTCGATGAACGCGGCCTTCTGCTCGTCCGTCAGCTTCTTGCACGCCTGCTTGAGCGGATCGTCGAAGACGAGCTGCGGCACCTTCGAGTGGATCTGGTGCTGCGTGAGGTCGAAGTCGCTTCGCGCCGCGATGCCCTCGAGCTCCTGGCGCCCGAACGGGAAGTCGTACTCGATGTCGACGCAGGCCCTCGCGTAGTGCGCGAGCTCGTCGGGCTTCTGCCAGTACTCGACGAACTTCTCGGTCGGGAGGCCCACCGCGTTGAGGAACTTCTTCCTCTGCTCGACCCAGTACTTGTGCCAGACCTCCCAGCCCCAGTCGTCCTGTACGGGGCCCGTGATGTCGGGATTGTCGGCGAGAGTCACCACGTGGCCGTACTGGAGCTCGATCGCCTCGTCGGGGCGGATGAAGAACTCGAGTTCCATCTGCTCGAACTCGCGCGAGCGGAACGTGTAGTTGCGCGGCGTCACCTCGTTGCGGAAGGACTTCCCCATCTGCGCGATGCCGTAGGGAACCGTCATGCGCGAGGTCGCCGTGACGTTCAGGAACTGCGCGAAGATCGCCTGCGCCGTCTCGGGACGGAGGTACGCGACGTTCGACGGGTCGTCGATAGGACCGACCACAGTCTTGAACATCAGGTTGAAGGGCTTGGGCTCCGTCAGCTCGCCGCCGCAGTAGGGGCAGAAGAAGTCGGACCCCGCGACCTTCGGCTGGGGCTTCTTCTTCTGGTCTGCGTAGATGTCCTTGATCTGGTCGGCGCGCATCAGCTTCTTGCAGTCCTTGCACATCGTCATCGGATCGGCGAAAGTGTCGAGGTGCCCCGACGCCTTCCATATCTTCGGGTGCATGATGATCGTGGCGTCGAGCCCGGCAACATCCTCGCGTCCGCGGACGGTGAACTGCCACCAGGCCTGCTTCACGTTCTGCTTGAGCTCGCAGCCGAGGGGACCGTAGTCCCAGAACCCGGGCATGCCGCCATAGATTTCAGACGAATGGTAAATGAACCCGCGACGCTTGCACAGAGCCGAGAGAGCGTCGAGCGACGATTTGTTTTCTTCTGCCATAGTGGGGCGTATTATACCATATTTGCCGCACCACTTGGGCAAAAAACGAATTTAGCTAATCCGAGATTATGCCGCCGCCGAGGGCCTTGTAGAGCGATATCAGGTCGATGGTGATCTGCCCGCGGGAGATGACGAGCGACTCTTCGAGAGAGAGTAGCGAGCGCTGGGCGTCGATCACCGCCGTGAAGTCCTTGAGGCCGTTCTTGTAGAGGTCGTTTGAGATCGCGACCGCGTCCTGCGCCGCCTTCACCGCTCCCTTCAGGGCCTGGTAGCGATGGTATTCCTGGGTGTACGCGGCGTATGCGTTGCGGACCTCCTGATAGGCGCGCTGGATCGTGTACTCGTAGTTGAGGAACACCTCGTCCATCCTCGACTCGGCCTCCTTTACGTTCGCATAGATGCTGCCGCCCTGGAAGATCGGCCAGCTTACCGCCGGGCCGATCGAGCCGTAGAAGTCGCCCTTCCCGAGGAACTTGTGGAACTTGACCGACTCCACCCCGAGATAGCCGTTGATGTAGAGCTTCGGGAACCAGAGGGACTTCGCGACGCCGACCTTCGCGGTCTGCGCGGCGAGTTTGCGTTCGGCGGCGCGCACGTCGGGGCGCGCGCGGATCATGTCGAGGGGAATGTCGGCGATCTTCGCCGGCGCGAGAAGCCAGTCGCGCTCGGGGCATTCGGCGAGCTCCTCGTGGCGCGAGCCGGGGATGCCGCCGGTAAGAACCGCTATCGCGTTCTTCAGCTTCTCCTCCTCGGCAAGCAGCTGGGGGATCGTCGCGTGAGTCTGGTCGACGACGTACTTAGACTGGTTGACGGCGAGCTCGTCGCCGATTCCCGAGTCGAATCGCGACTTGAGGATCTCGTACGTCTCGGTCTGGAGCACGAGGTTGGTGCGCGCGACGGCGATGCGCTGCTGGGTCGTGCGGAGCTGGATGTATTCACTGCCGACCTCGGAGGTGAGCGAGACGAGCGTGTCGGCGAGATTCCACCACGACTCCTGCAGCTCCGCCCACGCGGCCTCGGTCGCGCGGCGGCTGCCGCCGAAGATGTCGATTTCCCACGATGCGTCGAAACCGCCCCTGAAGAGGTCGCCGTAGTTGCGCTTCGAGCCGGACGCAAGCCACGATGAGTACTGCGACGACGTATAGCGCTCGTGGTGCCCCATCGTGCCGCTCGCGCCGAAGGTCACCTGCGGCATAAACGCCGCGTACGACCCGAACAGCGCCCAGCGCGACTGCTCGAGGCGCTTCTGCGCCATGCGGAAGGACAGGTTGTCCGCGACAGCGGAGGCGACGAGGTTCGTGAGGACCGCGTCGTCGAAGCTGCGCCACCAGTTCGCGACGTCGTTCGTCGTGACGAGCGCGCGAACGTCATCCTCGCCTTCTGCGGGCTTCCATTCGCCGATTTCCGTCCTGTTCGTCGTCGGATACCCGGCGTCAGGCAGCGCGTACGCGGGGATCTCGCCGGAGTCGGGGCTAGAGTAGTCGGGCCCGACCGTGGGGAGCAGGCAGCAGCCCGCCGCGGCAATCGCGAGAAACGGAATCAGTCTTTTCATGCATCACTCCTTGCTTTTAGCTGACGGCGGCGGAGCGCCGTTGTGGAAAGATAGGCGAAGAGGCGCTTTATGCGTTCGCGCCACGTCTGGAAGAGGGCGTAGAGCCCGGGCACCAGGAGTATTCCGAACGAGACCGACGCGAACATGCCCCAGAACTCGGTCGTGCCGAGGTGGTTGCGGCTCGCCGCGCCAGCGCCGGACGCGAGCATCATCGGGAGCGTGCCGAGGAGCGTCGTCAAGGCCGTCATCAAGAGCGCGCGGAGTCGCTCGCCGGCCGCGGCGCCCGCTGCGTCGACGATAGAATACCCCTCGTTCTCGCGCTTGTCCTTCGCGAACTCGACGATAAGGATCGCGTTCTTCGAGGCGAGGCCGACGAGGAGGACGAGGCCGAGCTGCGCGTATATCGAGAGCGGATACGGCGAGCCGGTCATCCAGATGCCGAACCACCTGAGTCCGCACAGCGCGCCGAACACGGCAACGAAGATCGAGAGCATCACGGGGAGCGGAATCGTCCACGACTCGTACTGCGCGACGAG
Organism: uncultured Lentisphaerota bacterium; assembly: GCA_900321255.1. Lineage (GTDB taxonomy): Bacteria > Verrucomicrobiota > Kiritimatiellia > RFP12 > UBA1067 > UBA1067. The sequence continues at coordinate 13,550 of ONVK01000014.1, forward strand.
GAAGAGGTAGCCGAACAGGACCGCTAGCAGGATGAGCGGAGCTGCACTTCCCTCGTTGCGCGCCTCCTGGAACGAGAGCGCCGCCCAGTCGTAGCCGTAGTCCGACGGGAGCTCCTCCTTCATGAGTTTCCTGACCTCGTCCATGACGTGCCCCGTGGCGACGCCGGGCATGGGCATGATGTTGATGCCGCACATCACGTACTTGTCGCGCGTGTAGACCGTGCGCGGCCCGAGCTCGCGCGTGATGTCTCCAAGCGAGCCGATCTGCACCATCGCGCCGTTCTCGCCCCGCACGTAGAGGCGCGAGACGGCCTCTGGCGTCGCGCGGCCATCCCAGTCGGCCTGGACGGTCACGCGGTTCACCTGGGTGCCGAGGTTCACGTCGTTTACGTACCGCGAGCCGAGGTAGTTCTGCAAGGTCGCGTACACGGTCGAGACCGGCACCTTGTACATCTCGGCCTTCACGCGGTCGAGGTTGAACCTGAGGTGGGGGGTGACGGCGTTGTAGCCCGCGAAGGCGACGAGGATGTCGGGGAAGCGCCGCTTGTCGTTCAGCGCAGCGAGAAGCCTGTTCTTGACCTCGTCGATGCGCAGTGGATCGGCGGTGCCCTTGTCCTGGATGTGGACGAGAACGCCGTTTGACGTTCCGAGGCCGGGGATCGACGGCGGCATGAACACCTTCCAGCTGGGCTCGGGTATCTGCGCGAGCATGCCCTGGAAGCGCTGGACGAGCGCGGCGGCGCTCTGGCTGCGGTCCTTGCGCTCAGCCCAGTCCTTGAGGTCGACAATGACCATCGCCTGGTTCTCGCCGCGTCCGCCGACCATCGAGAAGCCCGTGATCGTGAGGACGCTTCTGACCTCGGGGACCTTGAGCAGCATGTCCACCGCCCGGAGCGACACGTCGCGCGTGCGGTCGCGGGTCGAGCCCTCCGGCATTTCCATCGCGACGAAGACGACGCACTGGTCCTCGTCGGGCAGGAACGCCGTCTGCGTCGAACGGAACATCTGGACCGTCAGGAGGATCGTGAGGATGAGGAGCGCGAGCGCGAGGAAGATGCGCGACGCGAGCCACTTCGCGAGTTTGACGAAGAAACCCTTGAACGAGTTGACCACCCAGTTGAACCACGCGAGCGGTCCGTGCCTGTAGGGCCTCGCCTCGTGGAGGATGAGCGAGCAGAGGGCGGGCGCGAGCGTGAGCGCGCACACGGTCGAAAAGCAGACCGCCGCCGAGAGCGTCACGGAGAACTGCTGGTAGATTCGTCCCGTGATGCCGCTCATGAAGCCGACGGGCACGAAGATGCCGAGGAGGACGAGCGTAGTCGCGATGACGGCGGACGTCACGTCGCTCATCGCCTGGATCGCCGCCTCCTTCGAGTTGAGTCCCCTCGTCTCTATGAGGAACTGGACGCGCTCCACCACGACGATGCAGTCGTCCACCACGACGCCTATAGCCAGGACAAGCCCAAACAGCGTGAGGATGTTGATCGAGTAGCCGAGCGCCCACATCAGGATGAACGTCGAGGAGAGCGACACGGGAATCGTGAGGCACGGTATCAGCGTGGCGCGCCAGTCCTGGAGGAAGAGGTAGCAGACGATCACCACGAGCGCGAACGTGATGCCAAGCGTCCAGACGATCTCGTGTATGCAGCGGTCCACGTAGTCGGTCGCGTCGTATGGAATCACCCATTCGAGGTCGTCGGGGAACGACTCCTCGAGGTGCGCCATCGCCTGGCGTATCGCCTTCATCGTCGCGATTGCGTTCGCGCCCGGCTTCTGCTGGAGCGCGATGGATACGGCGTTGCCGCCGTTGAGCTGCCCTGTGAACATGTAGTTCTGCTCGCCGACCTCGGTGCGCGCGATGTCCTTGAGCCGCACGACGCCTCCGTTCGCGTCGCGCCGCACGACGATCTCGTCGAACTCCTTCGGCGACATCAGGCGGCCCTTCGCGAGAAGCGACATCGTCCACGCGGCGTGGTCGCCGGTCGGCGCGGCGCCGACCGAGCCAAGCGACGCCTGGACGTTCTGCTTCGAGACGGCCGCTATCACCTCCTCGGTGTTCATGCCCTGCGCCGCCATGCGCGCGGGGTCGAGCCAGACGCGCATCGAGAGCTTCGGGCCGTACACCGTCGCGTCGCCCACGCCGCCGACGCGGAGGAGGACCGGCTGGATGTTCGCGTAGATGTAGTCGGAAATCTGCAGTCGAGACAGGGTGCCCTTCGGGGACCTGACCGCGATGAAGCCGAGCATGTCCTCCGACTGCGCGCGAATTCGCCCGCCGAGCTGCTTCACCTCCGACGGCAGCTTCGCCTCCGCCTGCGCGACGCGGTTCTGCACCTTCACCATGTCCATGTCGCGGTCAGATTCGACCTCAAACGAAACGGTGAGCGAGTAGCTGCCGTCGTCGCCGCAGCTTCCCGTCATGTAGAGCATGTCGTCCACGCCGTTGACCTCGTCCTCGATCGGCATGGCTACGGTGTTCAGCACCTCCTTCGCGTTCGCGCCCGGATAGGTGTAGCTCACCTGTATCGACGGCGGCGTGAGCCGCGGATACTGCGAGACCGGCAGCTTGGTGATGCCGAGCCCGCCCGCGATCGTCAGCACGATCGCGATGACCATCGCGAAGCGCGGACGCTCAACGAACGTCCGCGAGAACGTCTTGATCTGGTCTATTGCCGGCCTAAGGGGAAGCTTCATCTGTTCCTCACTCCTCGATCGGGGACTTGTGGTTGGCGTTGATGTCGTCGTTCGAGGTCGGCTCGGCGAGAGCGACCTTCACGCCGGGTCCGAGCTTGGAGATGCCGGAGATGACGACGCGCTCACCGGCCGCAAGGCCCTTCACGACCGGCGTCCAGCCTCCCGACGCCTCCTTCGTCTCGACCGGGCGCTGCTCGACCGTCATGTCGTCCTTCAGCACCCACACGCCCTGGTTGCCGCCAGGGAGGTCGACGAGAGACTGCTGCGGGACGGACGGGTAGCTCGGCGGGTCCTTGTAGTCGCTGAGAAGCGTCACGTAGCTGTTCGGGATGAGAAGCCGCTCGGGATTGGGGAACTTGAGCCGCATCATGATCGACGCGGTCTCGCGCGACATCTGGTTGTCGTCGAAGTCCCACTCGCCCTCGCGGTCGTACTCGCTGCCGTCGGGCAGGACGAGGCGGTTGCGGAACGGCTTTTCGCCGCCGGCGCGCTGCGCCTGGCGCCAGGCGATGTAGGCGCGGTCGGTGAGCGGGAACGAGACGCGGATCGGGTCGATCTGCACGATCTTCGCGAGCGCCCCCTTCGACGGCGCGACATAGTCGCCGACGTGGGCGGAGGACTTGCCGATCTGCCCGGAGATCGGGGCTACGACCGTCGTCTTCTTTAGGTCGTATTCTGCGACGACGAGGTTCGCCTTCGCCTGGAGGACCGCGGCCTTGGCCTTCTCCGAGGCGGCCTCTGCGTTGTCGCGCTCGAGCTGCGTGATGCCGCGCTCGTCCGCGTTCTGCATGCGCTCGTAGTAGCGCTCGGCCCTGCGCGATTCGGCCTCGGCAGCGGCGAGGTCGGCCTTGCGCTGGTTCGCGACCGCGAGGTAGCGCTCGTCGTCGATCACGTAGAGGACCTGCCCGGCCTTGACAACGTCGCCCTCCCTGAACTTGATCTCCTTGACGTAGCCGTCGATCTGAGGCAGAAGGTCAACTTCCTGCACGGCCTCAGCGTGCGCGACAAACCTCTCGGGGTGGCTGTAGACGCGCATCTCGGCGTTCGTGACGGCGACCGTCTGCTGCATCGCCGCCATCGCCGCGAGCTTGGCGGCCTGCGCCGCGGCGTCGCTGCCGCCGCCCTTCGGCCACATGTCCTTCGCAATCCATCCGCCTGCGACGCATACCGCCGCGAGTATGATCGTCCCGACGATGCTCCCGATCGCCGACTTTTCCTGTTCAGCCATTTTTTGACTCCTTTATGCGTATTCTGTTCCAGATTGCCTCGTATGCGTGCCTTAGCGTCTGCTCGAGATCGCGCGTGAGGAAATGGTCTATGCGGGCCTGGACGAGCCCGTCCCAGATGGCGATCGAAACGACCGCAACCTCGTCCGCGTCAACTTCCGCGCGAGCGCGGCCGGCGGCGATATCCGCAGCCACGGCGTTCCTGAACGCCGACATAGGGCCGCGATTCTCGTTCGCGAGAAGATCCTCGCGAACCTTCGCCATCGAATCGTCCGACCACTTGATCTGGCATTTCATCAGGCGGAAGAACTCCGCGCTCTTCGGATCGTCCACCATGTGCATGGCGTTTTTGATCATCACGTCGGCGACGGCGGGGAATGTCAGCTCGCCGGTCGGCATCATCTCGTCGAGCTGCCGGCGGAACTTCGCAAGCGCCTCCTCGACGAGTTCGACGAGGAGCCGCTCCTTCGACTCGAAATGCCAGTACACCGCGCCCTTCGTCATCTTGAGCCGCGCGGCGATGTCGTTGAAGGTCGTACGCTCGTAGCCCTTCCTCACGAAAAGCGACAGAGCGCTCGCAAGAATCCTCCTGCGCGTCTTCTCTGCGTCCTCTTTTCTTCTACGGGCCATGATGAGCGCATATTATACATACCTTCTGGTATGTATGTCAAGTGGGAACTTCAGTCTTTTCGGCAACGCCGACACGCAACTTCGCCGCCCGATTTGCTATAATAGCGGCATCGTGAAGTTCGACCTCCATATACACAGCTGCCTTTCGCCCTGCGCGAACCTCGAGATGGCGCCGTCGGAGATAGTGCGCAAGGCCGTATCCGCGGGGATGGACGGCATCGCGCTCACCGACCACCAGTCGGCGCGCAACACGCCGGCGATCGCCGAGTGCGCGCGGCGCGCGGGGATCAAGTGCCTTTTCGGGATGGAGGTCCAGACCGCCGAGGAAGTCCACACCCTCGCGCTCTTCGACACCGTCGAACAGGCGCTAGAGATGACGGAGTGGGTGTACGCCGCGATGCCGAAGCGCGTAAACGACCCGGAGACGTTCGGCGACCAGCCGGTAGTCACGTGGGACGACGACATCGTAGAGATGGAATGGCGCATTCTCGCAATGGGCTGCCGGCGAACGATACCCGAGACGGCGACGAAGGTGCACGAACTCGGCGGGCTCTACATCGCCGCGCACGTCGACCGCGCGAACCACTCCGTCATAGGTACGCTCGGTATGATCCCCGAGCCGATGGTGGAATCGGAGCGGCAGCCGGGCGGCGGAAGGTTCTTCGACGCCGTCGAGCTTTCACGCACCGCCGACGAGTCCGTGTGGCTTCCGAAGATCGGAGACTACGCCGTGACTCGCTCGTCCGACGCGCACAACATCGAGGATGTCGCGAGAGTCTGGACCGAGGCCGAGGGCGAATTTTCCGTCGCAGGGCTGAAGGCGGTCTTCGCGGCAAAAGCGACGCGCATCTCCCCGCGGCTAACGTCGTTTTGATGCGCCCTGCTTCAGGGCCGCGTCGGCGCGGGGGGAAGGCCAGACTCGACGCCAACAATCGCGATATTGCTGCGGTCGGCGAAATCGACAACCGCCTCGCGGTCGAGAAGAAGAAGACGCCCTGCCTGGAACGCGAGCGCCGTGACGCCCGCCTTCTTCATGTTCTTGAGCGTCTTCAGGCCCACGACGGGAATGTCGAAACGCCAGTCGTGCCCTTCCCTCGCCGCCTTGCAGAGAACCGAGCCCCGGCCGAGCTTCCCAGCTCGTTTGATTGCGGCGTTCGTGCCCTCGAACGCCTCGACAGCGAGAACCATGCCCGCCTTGACGAGCACCGTCTGGCCGACATCGTGGCGGCCAACGTCGGCCGCGACCTGGAAGCCGCGCTCGACATCGGTCTTCTCCAAATCGGTAAGGCCGCGCTTCGTGAGGGCTCCTGCGCCTGGCAGATTGTCGTCCATGTATGAACTCGCGGGGATCATCCTAACGCCCGCCTTCTCGAACTCGGAGACGAGCTTCCCGAAAATCGTGTGCGCGTTCTTGACCGGCATCTCCTTGAGCCAGCCAAGGACGACTGGGCCGAACTTGCCGCGGAAAAGCGACATGGGGCTCACCTGCCCCGCAAGCACCGCGCCGTCGTAGCCCTGCTCGGCCGTCCAGCGTATCGCCTTGTCGCTCTCGCTGACGGCAAACGGAAAGACGTGGTCGGCCGCGCGCATCGTGGCGCGTTCGCACGATCCCTTCACTGCCATGACGTCGACTGTCGCGACGCCGGCCCGGCGCGCGCCCTCGACGAGAAGCCGCGGATATTCCCCGCCTGCGGCTATGACGATGATCTTGTTCATGGCGGTCATCTGCTCTCCAGCGCCGCCTTTATGCGCTCATCGACGTCGTGCGCGTGAAGAGCGTCGAGAACAGCCCCAAGATCGCCGTCGATTATCCTGTCCAAGGAGTAGATCGTAAGCCCGATGCGGTGGTCGGTGAGGCGGTTCTGCGGAAAATTGTAAGTGCGGATCTTGTCCGACCTGTCGCCGGAGCCGCGAAGCGTCAGCCGATCGGCGCCGATCTTCGCCTCCTCCTCGCGGCGGCGGAAGTCGAGTATGCGCGCCTTCAGCGTCGCGAGGCACTTCTCGCGGTTCCTGATCTGCGAGCGCTCGTCCTGGCATACGGCGACGAGGCCTGTGGGGATATGCGTCATGCGGACGGCCGACTCGGTCTTGTTGACGTGCTGCCCGCCCGCGCCGCCGGCGCAGAAGAGGTCGATCCTGAGGTCCTTCTCGGGAATCTCGATCTCGTCCTCCTCGTCGGCCTCGGGAAAGACGACGACGGTCGCTGCGGAGGTGTGGATGCGCCCCTGCGCCTCGGTCTCGGGAACGCGCTGCACGCGGTGTGCGCCGGACTCGAAGCGGAAGCGCCCGTACGCTCCCTCGCCCTTCACGGTGAAGACAATCTCCTTGTAGCCGTCGAGGGACGTCGCGTTCGAGTTCATCACGACGACCTTCCAGCCCTGCGTCTCGCAGTAGCGGGAATACATGCGAAAGAGATCTCCAGCGAAAAGCGCCGCCTCCTCGCCGCCAGTCCCGGCGCGGATCTCCATCACGGCGTTGCGGCGCTCGAGGGGGTCCGGCGGCAGAAGCGCCGCGAGCACTTCCTGCTCGGTCGCCTCCTCAAGCTGGTACGCCGTCCACGCGTAGTCGAGCTTTTTGAGGAAAGAGTATTCGTCCAGGGCAGCGCGGTAGCGCTTCCTGTCCGACAAAACAGCGGGGTCGCCCATTTCCGCCTCAACGGACGGCAGGCGACCCAGCACGTTCTCGATCTGTTCCTTGTCGACCAAAAGCTTACTTCGCGAACTTCGCGTAGCGCTTCTTGAAGGAGTCGACGCGGCCCTCGGTATCGACCATCGTCTTCTGCCCGGTGAAATAGGGGTGGCACGCGGAGCAGGTGTTGACCGCCATTTCCTTCTTGGTGGAGCGCGTCTTGATGACGTTGCCGCACGCGCAGGTGATCGTGGCCTCGCCGTAGTTCGGGTGGATGTCTTTCTTCATGTCTTTTCTTTCCCTTTGCGAAATTGAGCGAATATTATACTCTATTCTGACCAACCGCGCAAGGGGGGAAGCCGGAAAATTTCCTCTTTTCACCCCTTCCAAGCATTCCGCTGTTTCCTACCCCTTGAGCAATATTCTTCGGATCCTAATTCTGTCGTCACTTCCCCTTCCCTATCTCCGGCAGCTTCTCTGGTCCTTCGTTGAGGGAGGTGATGATTTCGGCGTGGGGGAGGGCGCGGGAGCAGATACGGACTTCGTCGTAGGTCGGGGTGACGAATCCGCCGAGGATGAGCATCGGGGGCTTCTTCCACGACTTGGAGGTCTTCATCTCACCAAAGAGTGTGTCGTCCTGATAAAACCTGAGCAGCATGCCGCCGCCTGCCTTCTCGGCGGTAATGGTGTAGAGATGCTTCTGCCCGTCGACAAGCATCTTGCCGTGGCCGACCTTCTTAGACTCATCGAAAGCACCGATTCCCGACACCCATTTCTTGCCATAGCGTGCCCATGTCCAGAATACGCTGTCGTCCTTGCTGTCTGAGGAAGATGCGATCTTGAAGATGTAATCGCCTTCCGAGCCAAGGCCCTTGTCCGTAGCAGAAGCCCAGACCTGGACTGTGAACGGAGCGAGCGGGACAGTCCCGGCGGGGAACTCCAACGGCGAGCCGGACTGAAGCGCGACAACGCCGTTCTCCGCCTTGGCATTGCCGTATTTGGACGGTGCGATGTTCCCGACGGAATCGGCGAAGCCGTTCGTGAAGGACCAGCGATGAACGATGCCAGAGTAACCCGTTACGATGCGTGTGGACGTACGCCCTTCCGTGTCGTGAGGCTTCCTATCGTCCGTTTCTGTGTCGTTTTGATGCTGTGTATCAACAACCTGCATGTCTGCATCTGGCTGCGAGAGTGAGGCGAGGCGTTGTTCAACAAGGGTGCGCTTGAGTCCGTCAAGCTTGCCGTCGGCTATCGCCTTACGGTAGTAGTTGGCTGCGCGCTCGCGGAAGGCCGGCTCACCACCCGTGTAACTCGTCTTGTAGTCCCACCAGAAGTCGCCAAGTTCCGCCTTCCCGGCAGTGCCGTCTGCATCACCCTTTGCCAGCCGTCCGACTTCTCCGCTCACCTTCGAGAACTCGGCAAGAGCACCCTTCCAATCCCCCAGAAGTGCCAGTGTCTCAGCATACTGACGCAGAACAGGATCTGTCTTTACCTGTCTGAGTTGGGACAAAAGCTTGCGAGAATCCTTGGCGGCCCTTACCTGCGCCTGCGCAAGCTGAAGTTGGGAGTTGAGACGCGGTGCCTTGCGCGCGTTTTCCTTACTAAGCGCCGATGAAATGATATCGGCGATGTCGGACGGAGGAACGCCCTTGATATTTGTTTTTATCTGCTCGATCGTGTCAGCAGCCTTGCCAAAGTTGCTGTCCTTGATGTAGTAGCCCACAGCACCGCGAAGGAAAAGGTATTTGACGGCCTCACTCTTCGCAGACTCCGAAAATTGGATCGAGATTTGGGCGACATCAGATGCGGACTTCGTTTTGCCCTTGTATTCCGCCAGGACAGGATTCATAAGCTCCGCAACAAGTGGTCTTGCCTCGGCAATTTCCTGTTTTGTGGGATATGCAATGGCAATCCCGGAGATGAGCGATGCGAACGCAGCGAAACCAAGTTTTTTCATCCGATTCTTTCCTTTCGTTTACCTTCTGCAGTTTGAACTGCGACGGCGTCCAAAAGATAGACGCCCCCGCGCGCGTACCGCAGAGGCGACTGGTATGCCCGAAAGGAAACGCGACGCGGGGACGAAATCGGCATAGTGCGCCCAGAGGACGCGCCAAGACAATTTGTCTTTGCGTTGTGCCTTCCTTCCAGATGATTACCAGTCTTCCTGCGGGTCGGCAACTGACAGTATTATAGCAAAATTCGCCGCTTGTGCGCGGAGAAAGTTCGCCTTTCGCCGCCAGCCGCCCCTTTCGGACAACCAGTCACCGTAATGTTACACGCGGGAGACGCGAGAGAATGACAGAAGAAATTAAAAATATCAGAACTCAGACTCAATCGCGGCGATCATGCGCTCTACACGGGTCTTGGTCTGAGAGACGGAGTTGCGCGGAATTTTGAATTGGGCGGCAACTTCGCCGATTGGACGCTCATCCATTACATAAGCCCGGTAAACAGCCTTCGACTGCGGCGAAAGCGCCGTCTTCGTAAGCGCCCATTCAACCGCCGCCCTACGCCTCGCCAGCCGCCATTTCACGTCCACAACCGCCGCGGCATCGGAATCTACAGACGCCTCGACTCCCGACCCGGGATCGTCGAGCGAGACACTCGCCCCCTCTCCGCGGGACTGGCGCTTGCGCCATCGGCTGACGAGTTCATTGCGGACAAGCGTAGCAAGATACCGACGGAACTTCCCCGCATCACCGCCGACTTTCACGCGGCCGTCGCGAAGCACTTCCACGAGCCGCATGAAAATTTCCTGCACGACGTCTTCGCTCTCGTCTTCGCTTCCGCGCTCCTCGGCAAACGCCCTGATCGCCGGTGCATACAGCTCGAAGAGCCGCGTCCATCCGGCTTCGTCGCGAATGCCGGTCCTGTCCGATGCGAGACGGACAAGCAGTGAAACAGGTGTATCAGGGAAGCTCGCCATTACTCCTCCCCCAGCGCAAGCCTCAGCGTACTGTTCCATCCCCACTCTCCGACAAGCGAGCGCTCGGCAATATCGTCCGGCCCGAGCTGAACGTGTTTCGGCCTGCCCTTCTCGTCCGCGCCTTCCGTCTCGCGGCAGATCGTCCGCCCCTGCCCGACGACATCGTAGACGCCCCAGGCGTTCGGCTCCTTCGTCCGCACCCGACACGGCATCTTCGCCATGACGCTTTCCCACTTTGCGCCCTTCTCGGCGGCGTGTGCTTTCTTGTCGGCGACAGACGGACCCGCCACGCCGAGCGCAGACGCGTCCGCCGCGTTCGCGCCGCCGGCCGTAGACGCAATGGCAAGTTCATTTGTCGACGGAAGCCTGAAGCGCGTGCCGCGCGGCAGATGTGCCGCAAATCGGCGGTTGAGCTCGGATATGAACTTCGATATCTCCGTCAGCGACATGGCAACGGCTGGTTCGTTATCCGCGCCATCGCGCTTGTTGCCCGTGACGCGCAGCCACTCGGCGTTCGTAACGTGGCTTGCGCCGATCCAGAATGGCGCGGCAGACGTGCCGCGGCATTCGACCATCTCGATGCTGACGCCATCGCCAAGGTCGAAGGTGAGTGGAGTAGTGGAGGAGTGAGGGAGTGGTGGAGTGAGGGAGTGGGGGAGTGAGGGAGTGGGGGAGTGGGGGAGTGGGGGAGTTTTGTTTGGCAGTGTAGAGCGTGTAGAATAGAACAGCAAGGTGGACGCTATTACGGCCAGAAGGCTGCCGATAATTGCGAGGCGAGTCAAAACAGCCCTGCGTGGACGAACTGTGTTCGTCCGCACCTCCCGCAGAAACTCTGCCAACTTCACTGGTCTTTTCGCAGGGTCGGCGGCGAGCATCGGGGGGAGAAGCTTGCTCCACGTGTCTTCGAGCGGTTCGAGAAGCCGCAGCGCATCGGTTCCGGATTCGTACCAGAGACCGGTCAAAAGTCGGAAGAAAACGACACCCAGCGAATATACATCGGATGCCGCACTCGCCTCTCCACCCTTCCTGGTTTCCGGAGCGAGATATCCGCCAGTTCCCATGACGAGCCGACGCGCCGATTCCTCATCACCCGCGACGACCGTCTTCTCGACGCCGATCTCGCGCTTGATGCGTCCGTGTTCGTAGCGCGATATTCCGAAGTCGACAAGCACGGCATCGTTCTTCGCGTTGAGCAAGATGTTCGACGCCTTGACGTCACGGTGTACTATTCCTTCGGCATGGATGCAGTCAAGCGCGGATGCTATCGACTCAAGCCAGCGCAGACGGTCGGAGTCGGTGAACTCGTCCGGCGAAATATCCGCGAGCGTGCGCGGCTCGCCGTTTACGTCAAGCACGAGATCCATGACAAAATAGGCGGTGCCGTCCGGCATGACGCCGAGATCGAATACGCGCGCGACATTCGAATGCTCAATGCGCGCTAGGGCGCGTCCTTCGGCAAGGAATCGCTCACGCAGAAATGCGGCGTCGCCGTTTTCAAGGACGAATGTCTTCAGCGCATAGCGCGTCCCGAGCGCAAGATGCTCGACTTCGTACACCTCGCCCATCCCACCGACGCCGATGCGCCGGACGATGCGGTAGCTGCCGACTGTTTCGCCCTGTTTCATTTCCTTCTATTCGAAAACCGACTGAAGGCACTTAGGCGCGATCTGCTGTGGCGGCACCAAAACCAGTTGAAACGAGTTTTTGAACGCGCAGAATCAGTAGACCTTGATATAGGTCTCGGCCTTGAGGCGGTCGATCCACTCGCGGTAGCGGCGGTCTGCCTCTGCCTTGCGGACATTGAATGCGACAGCGTCGTAGGCCTCCTCGAAGGTCATCTTCGAGCCGGCCTTCTCGTCGTCCTTGCGCACGAGGAAGTTCCAGCCGTCCAGCTCGATCCACTTGGAAGTCTCGCCCTTCTTCATCTTGGCGATCTCGGCGCAGACCTCGGGCCTGAACTCGTCCTCGGGCTTGATGTCCTTCCACTGGCCGCCGTCCTTGGCCCGCGCATCGGAGGAATACTTCTTCGCGACCTCGGCGAACGGCTCGGTCTTGAGGGCCTCCTCGATCTCGGGCTTCTTGTCTGCATCGCCGGGGCCAATGAGAATCGCCGAGACGGTCACGCGATTGCCGGTCATGTAGCGCTCGGGATGCGATTCGTACTCCCTGCGCATGTCCGCGGGGTTCGCCGAGACGGTCTTGTCGACCGTCTGCCAGCGCATCGCCGAGACGACCATGTCGTCCTTGACCCGCTGCCGCCACTCGGGGAACGTCACGCGGTCCCTGGCAAGCGCCGCCTTGAACCTATTCGCGTCGCCGCCGAACATGCGCGTGACTATCTCGCGGACGCGGTTCTCGACGACCCAGTCCTGCATCTGCAGCTTCGCGCGCGCCGCCGCCTTGAGTATCAGCTCGCGCTCGATCATCTCGCCGCGCACCTCGGCGTACTTCTCCTCGCCTACGCCCGCGCGGCGCATCTCGCCGAGAACGGCGCTCTTGAGGATAACGGACGAACCGACCCTCGCCGCTATGCCGTCGACCTCGACGGCAAAGGCGGCAAGTGCGGTCAAAAGCGAAAAAACAAGAAGATATTTGGCTTTCAACTTTTCAACTTTCAACTTTAAACTTTAAACTTTCTCACAGCATCGCCGCGATCGCCGCGCCCACCATCGGGGCGTCGTCGACCTGGGGCGTGATCGCGTAGTGGACATTGCGGCGCTGGACGAGCATCTCGTCGAGCTCGCGGCGCACGGTCGCGTCGAACGGAATCGCGCGCGTCTTGTAGTACGTCGAGCCGTCGGCGTTGATCGCGACGGGAGCGGAGGGATCTGCGCCCTCGCCCGACTTGATGACGAACGCCGCGAGCTGCACCGCCGTGAGGACGGCCGCGCGCTCGAAGACGGGAAGGCCGAGGCGCTTCGCCATCTTCGCGTCGTCGGGGTTCGCGAAGATCGTGTCGAGCACGTTGTCGCGACCCTCTTTCCTGAAGCCGGCGCAGAAGTTGTCGAAGTCCATCGTCTCAAGAGCGCCGAGCCCGCCAAGCGCGCTGGCCGCCTCCTTCGAGAAAAGCCCTTCCTTCGCCGCGGCCTTGTATATCTCGAGGCCGACGCCGCCGAGATACGCGCCGGCGATCATCTTCTCGAGAAGGCCGATTCCGGGGTTGCCGGTCTTCGCGTCGGCCGCATCGTCGAACTTGCTGCGCGGCGCCTTGTCGAACGCACCCGACTCGGCGTTGATGATCATCGAGCCCTCTGGATCGAGGCCGGACATCTTGAGGATGTTCTTGTTCTTCTCGACATAGGCCGTGTTGGTGCCGGTGCCGAGGATGAAGCCGATGTAGGACGAATACGTCTTGTCGCCCTCGGTCGCCTTCGCCGCGAGAAGCGTCGCGACAGTGTCGTTGACGACGGCGATTCCCTCGCCGCCGGTACGCTTCAGGAGCTCCTTGCCGACGAACTGCCCGACGATTGCGGGGGCCTTGATGTTCTTCGTCCAGCGGACGAGCTTGGCGTCGAGGTCCTTCGTCGCCTCGGCCGGATAGGAGAAGCACCAGCCTAGCTTCTTGCAGCTGGGCTTGCCTTCGAGACGCTTCACCTCGGCCGCGAACGCGTTGTAGAACGTCTCCTCGTCGACTTCGCCCTTGGTGCCGGGCATCGGCTGGTTCTGCTTGTCGGAGATTTTAGGGGGGATCGAGACGATCGCGCCGCGGAAATTCGTGCCGCCCGCGTCAAGCACCGCGGCGGAAGAGCCCTCGGGGATTTTGCCGTTCACGCCGACGAACGTGGGGATCATCATAAGGGACGACGGCTCTCCCTTGAGGCCCTTCTCCATTTCGGAGATGAACGCTGAGAGGAGCCCCGCACGATCGAGATCTGCTGCGGCGACAAATCCATTCTCTTCGAGAAACTGTTCAGGCGTCTTCATTTTCGGCTATTCCTTTCGATAGGTTTATCCAGTCTTCGTTTGCGAGCTCTTCGGCTCGTGCAGATGATTGTATCAAATCCTTGAATATGCTGCCAAGCTGTTTGCGGCGATGCTCAAAGGCTTTTTTCGTCAAACGGTGAAAAACATCGCGTTCTTTTGCCGAAAAGCCAACATTTCTATCGTGCCGCGTCAGAGTGACGACAGATGACCCGATTTCGGGGCGCGGCCAGAAACAGCTCGCCGCGACTTTTCGGACGATCCTGACGTCGTAGTCGAGCTGAGCCCACACGCCGGCGAGCCCGCGCGTCTTCGAGCCTTCCTTCGCGGCAAGCCGCTCCGCGACTTCGGTCTGCACGAGCACCGTCATCGACGGAATCTCGCGCCGCTTGACGAGTTCAAGCAAAATGCGCGTTCCCGCCTGATACGGGAGATTGGATACCATCGCATCGAACTGCGGCACGGCGTTGCCGTAGTCATTGCAATCCGAATCGATTCTGGTGCCTGCAATCCAGTCGAGGGCGTCGGCTTCAACTACACGCAGCTTCGGAGGATTGCCGAGCGATTCCGCGAGACGGGCCGCGAGAACGGGGTCCTTCTCTATGGCAGTTACCGTGCAACCGCGATTGAGAAGCTCCTCGGTTAGTACGCCGAGCCCAGGGCCGATCTCGAGGACTTCGGCACCGTTCGCGTCGGGGCAGCCCGCAAGCCCGGCGTCCACGATAGAGACGAGCGCGTTGCGGTCGATGAGGAAGTTCTGCCCAAGCACCTTGTTGGGATGAAATCCGTTCTCGATGCACCACGCCTTTACCTGACTCGGACTCGTAAGATTCATGCCTCGGCTTCCAACTTTAAACTTCAAACTTTCAACTTTCAACTTCCAACTTTAAACTTCAAACTTCAAACTTCTAAAGTATCCTGTCTATGACGCTTATGTAGTCCCACTTGGGATCTTCCGCAGTCCCCGTTACCTTGAACTCAAGAAGCAGCTTCGAAAAAGGGAACATGACCGGGTGGACGAGCTTCCCGAGAATCGAATCGTTCTTGAGGAGCTGCAGACGGACCGTAAAGTCGAGCTTGTCCGCCGGAATGTCGTAGCTGCCCGTCGCCTTGATTGAGAACACGTCGCCCTCTATGAAGATGTTGTCTGAGTGGAAGACCCCGTTCGTAACGGTGTAATCGAGGGAGGCCTGCGACTGGTTCACGAGCGAAGCGACTCCCGGCACGTTCGAGGCGAGATAGTCTGTAAGCCCCATGAAGAGATGCATCTGGGCAAGGCGCCCTTCCGTCACGCGGATCTTCCCGCGGCCGTTGAGATGGGGATACAGATTCGTCGATATAGGCCCCGTAAACTCCACCTCGCTGTTCACCACGCCGTGCCTGCCGCCCGCATCGCTGCCGAGGGCCTCGGCAATCTCGCCGAGCGAACCGTCGCGGCAGACAGTGCTGATCGAGAACGACGCGGCGTCCGGGTCTGCGACGGGAACATGCAGCTTCGCCCGGCCCGTGTAGCGGCCTCCGTCGCGGCCGCGCAGGGATATGTCGTCGAACGATATCGTGTCGCCGACGTAGGAATATGAAAACGACACATCCTCGACGGGAGAATCGAAGAAAATGCCGCGCTTGAACGCGACAGTGCCGCGCAGATTGTTCTCGGCCTGCCCCGCGGGATCGGGCGCAAGCGTTCCGAAGACGGAAACCTCCGGCGGCGTTTCGCACGAGACGCAGTCGAGCGTCCCGTCGTTGAGGCAGTCGGCGATCGAGAGGAGATCCTTGAGCTCAAGGCCGGATTTCACGTCAAAATCAAGCTTCACCACATCATTCGTCAGCGTGACGACGAGCCGGCCGTCGAGCGGGCGGCCCTTGGGATCGAGCGCGGAAAGAGGCCCGACCGTAGTCACGCAGGTGAGATTCGTCCCGCGCGTAAAGACGGAGAGGCCGAGTTCGCCGTCGACACGGCGCATAGGTACGTCGTTGTAGCGCCCGAGCTGCGGATGAAGGTCGAGGAGCATGCGGAAGTCGTTGTTGACGAGGTTGACGTCCCACTTGGCCGAAACGGGAATCGGCTCCGTCACGCCCGTGAACGCATCCATGTATTCGACGGACACCGGGACGTCGAGCGTCACGAGAAGCGGCCTGATGTGCGACTGACGGGCCTCGCCGCGCGCCTCGGCGCGGAAGCGCTGCTCGTCGAGGTCGAGGCAGGCGGAACCGCCAACCGACATCGCCCGGTCGATGTCGGGCCAGTCTACGTGGACATCCCTGGCCTCGAGACGTCTGCTGCTCGACCTGATCGTCGCGACGACCTTCTCGGGCGCGATGCCGAGGATGTCGGGGCGCACGAGAGTGAGAGTGAAGGACGGCACGGCGGGCAGCTCCGCCTCAAGGCGCCCGTTGCGCTCAAGGTTCCCGGGAATATAGTATCCGTCGTGCAGCCGCGGGATTCTCAGCCCCACGATGCGCACGCGCCTTAGGAAGACGTCGACGGAAGCGCTGTCGGCGCTGACTACGGCCTGGACGGGGTTCGTGCGCTCGCTGTCGTAGAGCCGGATGCCGCGCACGCGCGCGCCGCGGCGGAAGCCGAACGACGCCGAGTCGCACTTGAAGACGATGTTGGTCGGCACGCGGGAGGACACTGCGGAGACGATCCAGTCGGCCGGGATGCGCTGTTCGCGGAAGAAGAGACTCCCCACAAATACGCAAAAGACGATGAAGGTCCACTTCACCGTCTTGTACAGAAATCTAGCCGCTTTCTTCACTGTCGCCGTAGGTCAGATGCCACTTTGGCTATGTCTTGTGTGGCAGCCCCTAGGAGAGTCGAACTCCTCTTGCCTGGATGAGAACCAGATGTCCTAGCCGATAGACGAAGGGGCCACTTCTTTGGTGCACCTGGTGGGACTTGAACCCACAAGCCTTGCGGCACTAGAACCTGAATCTAGCGTGTGTGCCAATTTCACCACAGGTGCTACAGGTGGATAGTATACCAAATGTCCGTCGCACGCGCAAGGGGGTCTGCGGAACGAAATATGCCGGCGTTGGGCTAATCCCCGCGGCTGCGCAGGACGCGCTCGGCGATGCGAACCGACTGCATCGCGTCCTTCGCGTAGAAATCCGCTCCGATCGAATCGGCGTACTCCTGCGTCACGACCGCGCCGCCGACGAACGTCGTTGCGTCGAGCCCCGCGGCCTTGAGCTGGCGTATCGTCTCGGCCATCGCGCCTACAGTCGTCGTCATAAGCGCCGAAAGGCCGACCATGCCCGCGTTAACGGCGCGCGAGCGCTCCACGATCGTCTCTGGCGCGACGTCACGCCCGAGGTCGATCACGTCAAAGCCGTAGTTTTCGAGAAGCGCGCGGACGATGTTCTTGCCGATGTCGTGGATATCGCCCTTCACCGTCGCGATGACGATGGGGCGGCCGGAAGCCGCCTGGCCACCTGAGTTGCCCGACCGACCGCCTTTCAGCGACTTTCTGACGACTGCGAACGCGTCGCCCGCCGAATCCGCCGCCATCAGGAGCTGAGGAAGAAACGCCGTCCCCTTCTCGAAAGCAGAGCCGATCTGCTCGAGCGCCGGAACTATGCCCTTTTCTATGACATCCATCGGCGACGCGCCCCCGGCAAGCATATCTCCCGCCGCCTTCGCCGCGTCGTCCCGCAGCCCGCGCCGTATCGCCGCGCCAAGGGCGTCGACCGCATCCGCGGAAGACTGCGCCGCGGCGGGCCTGGCGGCCGCGGCGTCCACGTTCGCGGCGATCCACCGCTCGCAGTTCGCGTCGCGCCCGAGCAGCACGTCAAACGCCGCCTCGTCGCCGGTCTCCCGTATCAGCGACGGGTTCGCAATCGCAGCCGAGAGCCCCGCGCGGACGCAGAGCGTGTACATCGCGTTGTTGAGCGCCGGACGGTTCGGAAGGCCGAACGAGACGTTCGAGACGCCGAGTATCGTGTTGACCCCGAGCTCCTCCGTGAGCCGCCGCACCGTCTCGATCGTCACGATTGCCGCCTTGTGGTCTGCGCTTACGGCGAGCGTCAGCGCGTCAAAGACGAAATCGTCCTTGGTGAAGCCGTATTTCGCGCCCTCGGCGAGAATGCGCCGCGCGATGGCGAGTCGCCCTTCGCTCGTGTCCGGTATTCCCGACTCGTCGAGGCAGAGGCCGACTATCGCGCCGCCGTATTTCCTCACGAGCGGGAAAACAGCGTCCATCGACTCGCGCTTCCCGTTCACCGAGTTGACGAGCGGCTTCCCGTTCACAAGTCTGAGCGCACGCTCGAGCGCGGCAGGATCGGCGGTGTCGATCTGCATCGGGCACGTCACGACGCCCTGAACCGTCTCGACCGTCCGCTCGAGCGTCGCCGCCTCGTCGATGCCTGGAACGCCGCAGTTCACGTCGAGTATCTCAGCGCCGGCGTCAATCTGCTTCACGGCCTCCCTGAGCACGTACGCCGTGTCCCCGCGCAGATACGCCTCCTTGAGGAGCTTCTTCCCCGTCGGGTTTATGCGCTCGCCGATCACGAGCCCGGCATGGGGGGCGAGTTCCACGACGGATGTCCCCGAGGATACGACTGTTCGCGGGCTGGAAGGCCGTGAGGCTGAAGTCCGGAAGGCCGAAAAGCCGGAGAGCGATTCTCGAACCGCCGCGATGTGCGCCGGCGTCGTTCCGCAGCAACCGCCGACAATGGACGCGCCAGCGTGGACAAGCCTCTCCGCCAGCGCGGCAAAATCGCCGGGGCCGACCGTGAACACCGTCCTGCCGTCGACGATCTTCGGCATCCCGGCGTTGGGCTTCACTATGACCGGCTTCGTCGAGATTTTCGCGAGCCGTTCCACGAACGGAAGCATCCTGTCGGGGCCAAGCCCGCAGTTGAAGCCGTACGCGTCGACGCCGAGCGACTCGAGAAGCGCCGCGACGCACTCGACCGATGCGCCAGTGAGAAGCTTTCCCGACTCGTCGAGCGCAACCGTCGCGAACACCGGGAGGGAGGAGTTCAGCTTTGCCGCGAGGACCGCGGCCTTGAGCTCGCGCGTATCGCCCATCGTCTCGACGAACACGAGATCCGCGCCGGCCGCAGCGCCGACGCGCACCATCTCCGCGAAAGCCCCGTAGGCCGCGTCGAAGTCGAGATCGCCGGCCGGCTTCAGGAGCCGTCCGGTCGGGCCGATGTCGAGGGCGACGCGCGCGCCCGACGACCGGGCGATGGAGATAGCCGAAGAGATAAGGTCTTCGAGGCGGTGAACGCCGTGGTACTTGAGCCGGCTGGCGCCGAAGGTGTTGGCGAGGACGATGTCCGCGCCGGCCTCGGCGTAGGCGCGGTGTATGCCCGCGACCGCCTCGGGGTTCTCCATGTTCCAGTCGGTGGGATCCTTGCCGGGCGGCAGCCCGGCCGCCTGCGCCATCGTCCCGAAACCGCCGTCAAGAAAGGATATCTTCGCCGCTCCGTCCATCGTGTATGCGCCGCGCGAGGACTCCCGGGATACGTTCGCCGTCTCAGGCGTCCCGGCTGTCGACCTGCTTCACGATAGACGTGCAGGCCTTGATGACCCCCGCGACGTTCGCAAGGTCCGACGGGATGATCATCGTGTTGTTCGTCTTCGCGAGATTTCCGAACTGCGCGAGGTACTGCTGGGCGAGCTGCATGTTGACGGACTCGACGCCGCCCTTCCCGCTCAGCGCCTCGGCGACCTTGCGGATGCCCTCTGCCTGCGCCTCGGCAACGAGCAGAATCTCCTTCGCGCGGCCCTCGGCCTCGTTGATCTTGCGCTGCCTCTCGCCTTCGGAGAGGTTGATCGCCTCCTGCTTCTCGCCTTCGGCGCGGTTGATCTTTGCCTGGCGCTCGCCCTCAGACTCGGCGATCATCGCGCGCTTCTCGCGCTCGGCGCGCATCTGCTTCTCCATCGCGTCGCGGATCGTGCGCGGCGGCGTGATGTTCTTGATCTCGTAGCGCGTC
>ONVK01000040.1 GCA_900321255.1 uncultured Lentisphaerota bacterium
CTACGCGACGCACGGCTGGCGGCTCGCGAAGACGGCGGAAAGGGCGTCGTGAAAGGCGAAGAGGCGATGACAGCCAATAAAATAGGGGCATTCGTGGGGCCTGTCCCCGCGACGGCAGGCATCGTTACGTCGATTGTGGTATAATGTGCCGCGGACGGACATCATAAACGAAAGGCGGCGGACATGAAACTCTCGAAGAAAAGCCAGGCCCGGCAGAGGGCAATCGCGAAGATGGTCGCGTCTGGAAAGGCGCTCGGCGGGCTCCTCGCGGGACTTGTCGCAGCGGCGATTCCCGGCTGCCGTGACAATTCTCCTGGCGCGCGGATGGGCGAGGTTCCCTGTCCCCAGCAGGAACAGAAGCCGAACTCCGGCAACGAGAAGCATGGCAGGAATCCCGCCGTACGCGGCAAATACCTTATCGAGCCGGAGAAGCCGAACGAGACGAACGAAAACAGCGAAGACTTTAGGACGATGGGCGAAATCGCGGAGCCAGAGCCCAACGCCAAGAACGAAAAGGAGCCCATTTTCGAGGAAGGCGGAGACATCCAGATTTCCGACGAATGACGCGCTTCCCGCACCACATGACGCTGGAGCTGACGGCGAAGTGCAACTTCCGCTGTCCCTACTGCTACTGCGTCTGGCACGAGCGCCCGGAGCTTGCGAAACCTGAGCTCGACGCCGCCGGATGGAAGCGCGTCCTCGACAAGTGCGCCGCAGACGGAGTCGATGAGATTCTCTTCACCGGCGGCGAGGCGCTCCTCAGGAAAGACCTTTTCGAGATCATCGACTACGCGCGGCATGCAATGCCCGAGGCGCGTCTTTCGCTTTTCACGAACGCGAGCCGACTCGACGAGAGCATGATCCGCAAGTTCAAGCGGCGTCGCGTACATCTCGCCGCGTCGCTCCAGGGACTTCGCACCTACGCCGAGATGACGGGGACGCGGCGCAGCTTCCGGCGGCTCCTCGCTGTCGTTGCGCGCGCTGCGGAGCTCAAGTGGCCGATATCGGTTTCGATCACAGTAACGCGCGCGAACATGTCCGAGGCCGCGGATATCTTCGCCGCCGCCGCGCTTTCCGGGGCCAAGTCGATACAGCTCGGGCCCATGATGGCCGGCGGACGCGCACGGACGCGTCCGGACCTCATGATCACGCGCGGCGAGTTGGAATCGGTGAAGGAGAGCATCCGCTCGCTTCCGGACGGACGCGTCCCCTACACGTTCTGCGACGAGTTCATCTGCGAATGCCGAACGGACCTTCCGGACGCATTGCGCGAAAAATGGCGCGACCCGAACCACAAGCCGTGTCCGGCCGGCAGGGATTTCGGCACAGTCGGCCCCAACGGCCGCTACCGCACTTGCCTGCATTCGTTGTGACGCGGGTGGAAGCCGACAAGACATCATTACCATGGTAAATTACCACAGTGTCGGGAGGTTATGATATACTGTCTGGCATGAGACGTTGCAGGATAAATCTTCCAAATCGGTGCCAGCGCTTGATCAGCCGAGTGGCACACCGCGCGTTTGAAGGGGGCAAGCGGCGAATCGAAAGGGTCGCGCCGCTATGACAAGGAAAACCTACTGTGGCAATTTACTGTTCGACGACGCGATCGGCGTCGCCGTGGAGAAGGGGCACCCGAGGCTCTTCGCAGGGGCCGACGGGTTCGCCGGGATAAAGCCCGCCGCAAAGAAGGGGTCGCTGTGCGAGCTCGCGCTGAAGCGCCTCATCGAGCGCTCCGACCTGCTTCTCGGGACGCAGCCGGTCGAGCGCAGGATGACGGGGCGGCGTCTGCTCCACGTCTCGCGCACCGCCCTCTACCGCATATCGACGCTCTCGATGGCGTACCGCGTCACCGGCGAGCGCAGGTACCTCGAGCGCGCCTTCGCCGAGCTGAATACCGTCTGCGCGTTCTCTGACTGGAACCCGAGCCACTTCCTCGACACGGGCGAGATGTCGCTCGCAGTGGCGATCGGATACGACTGGCTGTACGACGGGCTTTCCGAGGACGAGCGCCGCGGGATACGCGAGGGACTCGCGAGGAACGGACTCGACGCCGGCAAGAAGGGCGGATGGTGGGCTAAGGCGAGCAACAACTGGGGGCAGGTGTGCCGCGCCGGGATGATCGCCGCCGCGCTCTCGCTCGCGGACGACCCTGCGCTGCGCGCAGACTGCGCGAAGATGCTCAAGGAGAGCGTCGAGGCGCTGCCGATATCCATGAAGGCGATGTCTCCCGACGGATGCTATCCGGAGGGAACCGGCTACTGGCACTACGGCGTCAGCTTCAACGTCTTCGCGATCGCGATGCTCGAGTCCGCGTGCGGGACCGACTTCGGCCTCTCGGACCTTCCGGGATTCTGGGAGACTGCCGACTACCCCAACCTCGTGACGGGTCCGACCGGACTCACCGTCGGCTATTCCGACTGCGGCTCTGGACGCTCCGCGATGCAGATACTGTGGTGGTTTGCGCGCAAGCTCAATCGCCCCGACGTCGTCTCCGCGAAGGAGGTGTGGGAGTGGAACAACCCGCCGCCGAAGAACTTCTCCGGATGGCAGCCGCCGGTCGAGCTCCTCTGGATGGACGACAGGAAGCTCGAGACCTTCCCCGGCCGCGCGCCGCTCGTGTGGTGCGCGAAGGGCGTGGTCCCGATCGCGACACTCCGCTCCGGATGGGGCAAGGGCGATTCGTTCGCGGGGCTCAAGGGCGGCAGCCCGAGCGCGAACCACGGACACATGGACGGCGGCAACTTCGTCCTCGACATGGCCGGGGTGCGCTGGGCGTGGGAGCTTCCGCACGAGGAGTACAACCGCATCGAGCAGATGAAGACTGTCTCGCTCTGGAGCATGTCGCAGGAGTCCTCGCGCTGGTCGCTCCTCAGGCTCAACACGTTCGGACACAACGTGCCGCGCATCGGCGACGCGCAGCAGTCCGTCAAGGGCTTCGCCAAGTTCGTGAACGCCGTCGACTCTCCCTCCCCCTCGGCCATAATCGACCTGACGTCCCTGTATCCGGACGCGACGAACGTTACGCGCGTCGCGACGCTTTCCAGGGACGGCAAGACGTTTGAGGTGTCCGACTCGTTTTATGGGCTCAAGCCCGGCACTGATGTCCACTGGCAGTTCGTCCTGAAAGCGAGGGCGGAGGCAAAGGGCGGTTTGCTGTCGCTAGTGGACGGAGACCATGTGCTCAGCGTGGCCCGCGAGGGCACGCAGGCGACTTCGTGGTTCGTCTCCGAGGCGGAGGGCCCGAAGCCCCTCAACTCGCCGAATCCCGGCTTCTCCATCGCTTCCTTCGTGGTGCGTGCGGGAGATGACGGCAAGGCATCCGCGAAGGTCAGGTTCGCGCTCGCAAAGTGAGAGGAATCAAGTGAGGCGGGTCAGGCGAAGGGACACGTCGCAAGCGCGGTGGGGACGGACCCCATGGTAAACGCTACTTCGTCGGCTTCAGGAATTCGGTGAAGGTCTTGCCGTTGCGGGAGCCGGAGTAGATCTTTACCCAGTCGACGTGCATGGCCGTCGGAAGCGTCGATTCGTCCACCGCGCCTACCCATTGGCCGCCGAGCTGCATGTCGATCATGAGGTAGAAGGGCTCCGTCCAGGGGTAGCGCTTCGGGTCGTCGTCGACCTTTTCGTACACGTGGGTCGCCTTTCCGTTCACCGACCACGTGACCTTCTCTGGCGTCCACTCGATCGCGTAGACGTTCCAGTCGTTCGGCTTTATGTCGCCCTTGCCGCCGCTGGGTGGGTCGTTCTTGTGCTCGGCGGTCCAGCCGGAGTGGACGGTATGGTAGACGAAGCCGTCGGAATTCAGCCGCTCGATGATGTCGATCTCTCCGCAGTCCGGCCATTTGGCCGTGGGCTTCTCGGGCATCATCCAGATTGCGGGCCATGCGCCTTTCTGCGCCTCCAGCTTGCAGCGGATCTCGACCTTTCCGTACTTGACGGCGAGATGCCCGTGTGTCGAGACTCCCCCTGTGAGGACGCTGCGCTTGTCCGCGGCGAGATCGTCGTTCTTCACGCCGTAGGCATGGAGCTGGCCGTCCTTGACCGCAACGAGATCGGGCCTCTCGGACATGTTCCTGTTCCAGTCGGAGGTCCCCGGCCCTATGCGCGTCCAGAGCTTGCCGTTCAGCTTCGTGCCTTTGAAGTCCTCGGTGAACTTGAGCTTCCACACGACGGGCGCGGTCGCCGCGCCGCCGGACTTCCGAGGCGCATCCTTTGCCGCGAAACACGCCGAGGCACATGCCAGGAATGCGATTGCCGCCAGTTGTGCTTTCATGTTCTGCCCCTTTGCCTTGCCGCAAGGCGGTTCCCGCCATGCCAGCGATATGATACCATTTCCCCGACGGCCGCGCAATCGCCGCACAGCCGAAACGGTGCTGACAAATTAAAGGGCAATATGGTATAATTGCCCCATGAAGAAAAGCATGTTTCCGGATTGGTCGTCGTTGACGCCAGAAAAGGCCGCGGCGGATTTGCCGCGCCTCCTCGAAGAAGCCGAGAAGGGCGTGGCGAAGATAGAGGCATCGTCTCCACAGACTTTCGAAGACCTCGAGTGGGCCCTTGCGGACGCGACTCGCCCGCTGTGGGACCTCTGGGGAATGGTCGGCCACATGATGTCGGTAATGAACTCCGACGAGTGGCGCAAGGTCGACGAGGAGTTCCGCCCGAAGATCGTAGAGTTCTCCCTCAGGGTTTCGCAGTCGAAGCGGCTCAACGACCTTGCCAAGGAGGTCCTTATGCGCCTCAAGTCGTGCGGCGGCGAAGGGCCGAACGCGACGAAGATACGCATACTCGAGAAGTCGATCCAGGGAGCGGAGCTCTCGGGCGTCTCGCTCGAAGGCGAGAAGAAGAAGCGCTTCAACGAAATCTCCCAGCGCCTCTCGAAGCTTTCGATGGACTACTCCAACGCCGTCCTCGACGCGACGGATGCGTTCAAGTTCGAGAAGGATGGCAAGACCTACACGATCGACGACGCGAACTATCCGCAGACGATGAAGCACTGCGCCGACCGCGAGGTGCGCGAGAAGCTCTTCCGCGCCCGGTCGACGCGCGCGCCAGAGAACACGGCGAGGATCGACGAGATTCTCGCCCTCCGCTTCGAGAAGGCGAAGCTGCTCGGCTTCAGGAACCCGGCGGAGCTCTCGATCGCCGTCAAGAGCGCGCCGTCCGTCGCGGCGGTGATGAAGATGATCGACGACCTCGATGCGGCGACCGAGAAGATAGCCGCCGAGGAAAAGGCGGAGCTCGTCGAGTCCGCGAAGGGCGCGGTGGAGAAGCTTGAGCCGTGGGACCAGTCGTACTATGCGACGCGGCTGCGCGAAAGCAAGTACTCCTATTCCGAGGAGGAGCTGAAGAAGTACTTCGAGGTGGAGGATGTCGTCGCGGGGCTGTTCAAGATGGCGAACTTCCTCTACAACGTGGACATCCGCGAGCTGAAGGGCGACGAGAAGCCGTCCGTATGGCATCCCGACGTCAGGTTCTTCGAGGTGTCTGAGGGCGGGAAGCCGATCGCCCACTTCTACTTTGACCCGTATGTCCGGAACGGCCAGAAGCGCGGCGGCGCGTGGATGAACTCCTTTGAAGACCGCTGCGACCGCAGGGGCGTCCTCCCGCTTGCCCTCGTCGTCACGAATTTCCCGCAGCCCGACGAGAACGGCAAGTCGTATCTCCCGATGCGCGAGGTCGAGACTGTCTTCCACGAGTTCGGCCACGCGACGCAGTGCATGTTCACGAGGATCGGCGAGGAGGGCGCCGCTGGGCTTTCGCTCGTCGAGTGGGACGCGGTGGAGGTCGCGAGCCAGTTCAACGAGAACTGGTGCCTCGACGACCGCACCGGAATCAGCGTTCCCGCCGACCTCAAGAAGAAGGTGCTCGCCGCGAAGAACTTCCGCGCGGCGACGGTGTGCCGCGCCCAGCTCGCGCTCGCCAAGATCGACATGCTGCTGCATATCGGCGAGAACGGCGGCAAGAAGCCCCGCGAGATCAAGGAGGAGATATTCCGCCACTTCGACATGCCGATGGTAAAGGAGGATCTCTTCCTCTGCGCGTTCGGCCACATCTTCGCGGGCGGATATTCCGCCGGCTACTACGGCTACAAGTGGGCCGAGGTGATGAGCGCCGACTGCTACGGCGCGTTCGAGGAGGCGGGGCTTTCCGACGACGCCGCCGTGAAGCGCGTCGGCAAGGCGTACCGCGACACCGTCCTCGCGCTCGGCGGCAGCGAGTCGGCCTACGAGGTGTTCCGGCATTTCCGCGGCCGTGCGCCGACGATTGACGCGCTTCTCCGCCAGCGGGGCCTCAAGCGATGACGTACCGCGCAAAGAAGAGCTTCGTCTCCATCCTGCCGTACGCGGTCTGGATGGCGATGATGCTTCTTCTTCCCGCGACGCCCGAATGCTACGCCGCGCGCACTTTCGTGACGCTCGTGGTGCTTCTGCCGTGCCTCGTGTATCTCGAGCACCACCACGGCGTGATACACCGCAACTCGAAGATGCTGCCGGAACTCGTGTGGGGAGTCCTTGTCGGGCTACTTGTCCTCGCGATATGGGTGTGGCCTGAGCAGTTCGGATGGTACCGCAGATGGTGCATCTACGGCGACGGAGGAACGGCCGCAGTCGACGAGAGCGAGATGATCTTCAAGATAGTGCGCCTCCTCGGGAGCGCGTTCGTCATCTCCGTCGCCGAGGAGCTTTTCTTCCGCCGTTGGCTTATGCGCTTCGCGGGCTTCTGGTGGATGGTCGCGCTCTTTGCCGTTGAGCACGACCGCTGGCTCGTCGGCGCGATAGCTGGCGTCCTTTACGGCTGGCTCGCCCTCAGGAAGGGGCTTCTCTCGGCGATAATCGCCCATGTCACGACTAATCTCGCGCTCGGGCTGTATGTTCTCGAGACCGGCAACTGGCAGTTCTGGTGAATTTTCCGGAAGACACATGAAAGACGACTACGAACTTCTCGATTCAGGCGACGGGCGAAAGCTCGAGCGCTTCGGAAAGTATGTGCTCGCGCGGCCGTGCTCGCAGGCGCTTTGGCGTCCTTCGCGCCCCAAGCAGGAATGGGACCGCGCAGACGCCTCGTTCGACCGCGAGGACGGCAACCGCTGGCATGGCCGCACCAATCTCCCGAAGGAATGGACGATCGAGACGGCGGACATAAAGTTCAAGCTTGGCGGAACCGACTTCGGACACCTCGGGATCTTCCCCGAGCAGCGCGCGCAGTGGAAGTGGATACGCGGAATGGCGAAAGGCGCGCGGGTGTTGAACCTCTTCGCCTACTCCGGCGGCTCCACGATGGCGTCGGCGCTCGGCGGCGCGGAAGTCTGCCATCTCGACGCGTCGAAGGGGATGGTGGAGTGGGCGCGCGAGAATGCGCGGCTGAACGGCCTCGGCGACGCGCCGATCCGCTGGATCGTCGACGACGCGCACAAGTTCATGAAGCGCGAAATCCGCCGCGGGCGGCGATACGACGCGGTGATTCTCGACCCACCGACATTCGGGCGCGGCGCAGGCGGCGAGATGTACAAGATCGAGCGCGACCTCAAGGAGACTCTCGGCCTCGTGCGCGATCTTATGAGCGACGGGCCGCGATTCGTCCTCTTCTCGAGCCACACGCCTGGACTTTCACCGATTGTAGCCGAGAACATCCTCGGCCAGCTTTGGCCTGACGCGCGGCTCGAATCTGGCGAAATGACGCTTGACGGCGCCGGCCTCAAGTGCCCGAGCGGAATCTTCTGCCGCGCCGTCTGGGGCTGACCGCTTCGAAAAAATCGACAATGCGGCGCCGCCTGCCGTGCTCCGCCGAATCCTCGGCAGCAGCGGCTGTTTTTTGGTATAATAGCCGCATGAAAAACTGCCATACTCTGCTGGCGGCCGTCGCGTTCGTCGCGATAGCCGGTTGTGTCTGCGTTGAATCGCAGGATTCCGCGTATCCGTCCGAGATCGACGAGGGCTTCGTCTCGCTCTTCAACGGCAAGGATCTGACCGGTTGGGAAGGCGCCACGATGATGTACGGCGTCAGCGAGAAGGAGCCGGGCGTCCTGCAGTGCTTCCCCGACCGCAAGCTCCCGGAGGGCGTCAGGGGCGATCTCTGGACGGCCCGCAGCTTCACCAACTTCGTCCTCCGCTTCGAGTTCGTGATGCCCGAGAACGGCAACAACGGCCTCGGCATCCGCATGGAGCCCGGCAAGGACGCCGCGTACTACGGGATGTGCGAGCTGCAGCTCCTCGACGACGGCGGCAGCGCTTACTACGACAGCGAGAAGAAGGCGGACAAGCTCAAGCCCTATCAGTACACCGGCTCGATCTACGGCGTCGTTCCGTCTCTGCGCGACAACGTCGACAAGCAGATCTGGGGCAAGGAGAAGAACTTCACCGGCGGCGGCAGCTACGTCAGGAGGCCGGGCTTCTGGAACTTCGAGGAGGTCAAGGTCATCGGCAGCGAGATCGAGGTCTACCTGAACGGCTATCTTGTCACGAAGGGCGACGTCTCGAAGTTCAAGGGCGACGGCGACACGCCCGACGGGAAGAAGCATCCGGGGCTGCATAACGCGTCCGGCCCGATCGGCTGGCTTGGCCACGGCTGCAACGTCAAGTGGCGCAACATCCGCGTGAAGGATCTGCCCGCCGACGCGAAGATGGGCGAAGTCTGCCCGAAGCAGCGCATGGCGTGCCCCAAGGGCTTCACGGCCTACTTCGACGGCGACGAAACCGATCTCGCCGAGTTCTGGAAGGGCGTCACGACCGAGCAGAAGTTCGACAACCCGGTCGTCCGCCAGGCGGCGACCGCGGAGAAGCGCGCCGAGATGCAGAAGATCGCCGACAAGGGCCGCGACGAGCACTGGCACGTGAGGAACGGCAACCTCTACTTCGACGGCTACCGCGGCGGCTACTCGCTCGCGACGAAGGAGGACTACGAGGACTTCGAAATGTGGGCCGACTGGCGCATCATGTCGGTGACTGGCGACTCCGGGCTCTATCTCCGCGGTTCGCCGCAGGTGCAGATCTGGGACGCGCACAACCAGTGGCACATCGGCTCGGGCGGTCTCTACAACAACCAGAAGAACCCCTCGAAGGCGCTCAAGATCGCAGACAGGCAGGTCGGCGACTGGAACCGCTTCCACGTGATCATGCGCGGCGACAAGGTGACGGTGTGGCTCAACGGCGAGCTCGTCGTCGACAACGTCACGCTCGAGAACTACTGGGACAGGAAGCGCCCGATCTTCTTCAAGGAGCAGATCGAGCTCCAGTGCCACGGCGACCCGACCGAGTGGCGCAACGTCTTCATCCGCGCGCTTCCCGTCCAGACGGTTCCCGCAGACCGCGTGGGCGTGTGCAGCTGGAGCTGGCGCAAGCCGCTTGTCGAGGTCGCGGCCGCGATGGAGAAGGCGGGCGTCAAGGGCATCCACCTCGCGCTCGGGCCGTTTATAGCCCCGGACGAGCGCCACGGCGCGGCCGAGTCGAAGGAGACGTGGGAGTTCGTGAAGTCGCAGGTCAAGTCGGGCAAGTGGAATCTCATGTCCACCATGGTCGGCACGATCGGCGAGGACTATTCGACGCTTGAGACGATCAAGAAGACCGGGGGCATCGTTCCAGACGCGAACTGGGAGGGCAACAAGAAGATCGTGACCGCGGGCGCGAAGCTCACGAAGGAGCTCGGCTGCAAGTACATGTCGCTCCACGCGGGCTTCCTCGACGAGAGCGACCCGAAGGCGTTCGCCACGTTCGTCGAGCGCGTCACGTGGATGCGCGACGAGGCGAAGAAGTACGGCGTTACGATCCTCCTTGAGTCCGGGCAGGAGACGGCGGCCGATCTCGTGAAGTTCCTCGAGAAGGTTCCAGGAGTCTACGTCAACTTTGACCCCGCGAACATGATCCTCTACGGGAAGGGCGAGCCGCGCGAGGCGGTCGCGCTTCTTGCGCCCTGGGTCCGACAGGTCCATGTCAAGGACGCGCTCTTCACGGAAAAGCCCGGCACCTGGGGAACCGAGGTTCCGTGGGGCGACGGCGCTGTCGGTGTGCGCGCCTTCATCGCTGAGCTTGAGAAGGCCGGCTTCACCGGCAACTACGTCATCGAGCGCGAAGGCGGCGACAGCCGCGCGTCGGACATCGGCCTTGCCGCCGAACGCCTTATGGCGGCCGGCCGCTAAAGCCGGATCAGCTGCTTCCTGATTGCAGTGGCGACGGCCTCGGTGCGGTTTGCCGCGCCGAGTTTGGCGAGAATTGCAAGCACGTGCTCGTTCACGCCGTCGGTGCGGATCCCGAACATTTTTGCGATATCCTTGTTCGTGAGCCCTCTTGCCATTGCCTGGAGGATCTCGAGCTGACGCGGCGTGAGTTCCGGCGCGGGAGGGTCGGTCGAAATAAGCTTCCTGACGGCGGGCGAGATGACGCGTCCGCCGCTTGCGACCGTGCGTATCGCCGAAAGGAGTTCGCGGTCTTCGGCAGTCTTCATCAGTGCACCCGTCGCGCCTGCCTCGATGGCGCGTGATATCTTGTCGGACGTGCCGAACGACGTCAGCACGACGATCTTCGCCTCCGGCATGGCCGAGCGAATCTCGGCCGTCGCCTCGACGCCGTCCTTGCGCGGCATGACGATGTCCATCACCACGACGTCCGGGGCGAGCTGCTTTGTGCGCGCGACCGCCTCGTTGCCGTCCTTTGTCTCCCCGACGACCTCAATCCCGCGTTCCGTGCCGAGAAGGGCGCAGAGGCCGTGCCGGACTATCGCATGGTCGTCCGCGATGAGCACCCTGATGTTCTTCATTCTGGCTTGTCCTCCTCCTCGCCTTCAATTGCGACTGTCACGTCAACGCGCGTGCCGTGTCCGGGCGAGCTGTCGATGGAAATCGATCCGCCGAAAGTGTCGACGCGTTCGCGGATTCCCTGAAGCCCGAAGTGACCCTGGTCGATGCTCGGCGCGGACTCAGGGTCGAATCCGCGGCCATCGTCCGAGACGGAGAATCTGAGGAGGTCTCCGTCGATGCATCCCGCGATCCTGATCGTCTTTGCGCCGCCGTGCCGAATGGCGTTGATGGTGAGTTCGCGGACGATTCTGAGCGTCGCGTGCGCGAGGGCGTCCGAAAGCCGCGCGCGCGGAACGCGGAACCTGATCGCGACC
Organism: uncultured Lentisphaerota bacterium; assembly: GCA_900321255.1. Lineage (GTDB taxonomy): Bacteria > Verrucomicrobiota > Kiritimatiellia > RFP12 > UBA1067 > UBA1067. The sequence continues at coordinate 11,107 of ONVK01000040.1, forward strand.
GACGTGTCGCCGACGTGGGGCCGGATGGAGAATTCGACCGCCTTCTCCATGTCCGGCTGGTCCAGCGCCTCTCCGCGCAGGTCCCAGAGGCAGTTCCTCAGCTCGTCGCGGCTTGAGGCGATTGCGTTCGACGCGAATTCGAGATGCTGCATGGCCGCTGGCGGAGCGCTCTCGGGGAGAAGCCGCTGCGCGGCGCTTATCTCCATCGAGACGCCGGTGAGGTTCTGCGCAAGCGTGTCGTGAAGCTCCGCCGCGAGCCGCGTGCGCTCGCTGACCTTGAGAGTCGACTTGATCTGGCCGAGCTGCGCGCGCAGAAGCGCGCGGCCGCGTTTCTCGGCGAGGGTTTTGAGAGAACGGTTCCAGATGAGAACCGCGGCGACGGCGGCGAGGAGGATCGCGATGACGGCGAAGAGCCGTCCGCTCGTCCACCACGGGGGACGCGCGACGATGCGCAGGCCGTCTGCCCCGCAGACCACGAAGAATCCCCTGATCTGCGGGAACGCGGCGTTCGGACGCCAGTTCTCCACGTCGAGAACGCAGATGCCCGTTGCCTCCACCACGCTTCCGGGTTCTATGTCCGGGTTCGCCTCCGGTGCGACGACCGGCACGACGAAGGAACCATCTTCGACGTTCAGCGTGTCGCCGTTGCGGTTTCTCAGCGTGCCGCGCAGAACGATTGTCTTTCCGAGGAACTGCGGCTTGACCTGCACCTGCCCGTTTTCTCTAAGCATGATGTCGCGTGCGGTGACGTTGGTCGCGGCCACGTCGGCAAAGTCGTATGGTTCTGCCGGACGCCACCTTGCGCGTTCGAGGTTGACGCGGTAGACGTCCGACACGGGGCGCCCGGCGACTTCGGCGAACGATCCGCCCTTCGGCGCCGGGCGGTTCGCAAACGAGACGCGCACGAGCCTCCCGGAAGGCGTCTCGAGAAGCGATTCCGTGTCCGACCACGACGCGAGGATCCTGCCGGCGATTCTGCGGCGGTCGAGCCGTGATATCTCGGCCGGCGTCATCAGTTTCGTGTCGCCGAGTTCCGGCACGTCGAAGGGGTCGCTTGGCGCGGGCCGCAGAACCTTGATGTCGCCCAGGCCTGCGATGAAGAGCTGACGGCCAAGCTGGCGCCTTGGCTCTGGAACGTATGGGTCGCAGACTCCTGCCGCGCGGATTCTCGCTCCGACAAGCTGTTCGACTGAAGACATGTTGTCGTTGCCGCATTTCACCGGCGCGTAGATCGTCTCTCCGTCCGCATCAAGGACGAGGAATACGAATTTAGGGTCAGTCTCGTCGCTTAGCGCGTCGGAGACTGTCGCTTCCATCTCGACGCGCTGCGAGTCGACCGATCCGCCGAGGAACTCTGCGGCTGACACGACTCGCGGCGTATCCGCCGCGCACATTGGCGCGGCGAACACGGCGATGGAAAGAAGCGAGAGCAACTTCAACATGCCACTATTGTACCATAAAGAACTCGTCTTCGCCCATCCCCCTAATTTAGTGGGGTGTGAAACTCAGGGGCCGTTTGATAGAATACGCACCATGAAAAAGATAATATGCATAGCGACCGTGCTTGCGGCGCTCATTTTGTGGACGACGCGGTTGCGCGGGGCGAACATTGCGGGGTGCAGTTCTGCGCCTACAGCCACGGGAAGAAAATCGTCGACGTGTGCGCGGGGCGGCTCTCAACCCGCCTAGACGCGCCGGCTGTGAAGGGCGATTCCCTCTTCCCGATCTTCTCGACCGAAAAGCCGCTTCTCGCGACTGCCGTGCACCGGGTGGTCGAGAAGGGGCTTATGGACTACGACAAGCCGCTCTGCACCTGGTGGCCGGAGCTGAAGGGCGACGGCAAGGAGAAGCTGACCCTTCGGGAGACGCTAGGCTACAGGACGGGGCTCCCCGGGGGATGTCCAACGCGGCTTTCCACCCACGACCTCGCCGACTGGGATCTTGTTGTCAGGGAGGCGGCCGCCGACAAGCCGGAGAAGACGCCAGGAACCGTCCAGCGCTACATGCCGTATGCCTACGCGTGGATGCTCGGGCATCCGCTTGAAGTCGCCTGCGGCAAGCCGCTCAAGGAAGTTCTCGACGAAGAGGTTCTGATTCCATCCGGAATCGAGCGCGAATTCTACTTCGTCGTTCCGCACTCGGAATATCCGCGCGTCGCAAAGTTCTACAGAAGCATCTTCTGCGAAGTGATGAACGAGGACTGGGCGCGCGAGGCGTGTCTGCCGAGCGCGTGGGCCGTGTCGAGCGCGCGGGCGCTCTGCCGCTTCTACAACCGCCTGTGCGGATTCGACGGCGAATCGCCGCTCATACGCCGCGAGACGCTCGACGCCGCGCTCAAGCCGTGCCGGCACGAGAGCGATCCTCTGCCGTCCCCGCAGGAACTCAAGGACGACTGGCACATGATCTTCGGAATGGGCTACGGACTCTGGGGCGAGGCAGAGAGAATGGACCGCGTGTTCGGACACGGCGGCGCAGGCGGATCGGAGGCGCTTGTCGACCGCGACAACGAACTTGTCGTCGCCTACACCTGCAACTTCAGCCAGAACCACGACAAGCTCCGCGAGGCGCTTTACGAAGTCGTCGGCATGCGCTGGCGGTACTGGAAAGACAAGAAGAGTCTTCAGGACCTGCAGATGAAAACTGCCGGCAAGTGACAATCCCCCCCCCCCTAATTTAGCGGGGTTCAACTCAATTAAACCATTTGGTACAATAGCGACATGAAAAACACAGCAAGACTGTTCGGAACGGCAATCGCCGCCATCATTGCATCGGAAGCCATTGCCGAATCTACTGTAGGCAGACACTACGTGGACGACTCGCTTGTCATCGACCTGGGCGCCACGCCGGTGAAGGACCAGCGCCAGTCGACAACGGCTCCCGACCTCGGCTACGCCGGCTGTCTGACCGAGGGCTACGGTGACTGCGCATGGTTCTACAACCCCGCGCGCGACAAGACGACGTGGAAGCTGTTCCAGGAGGCCGGGGACTCCGTGATGACTTGGCAGCGCGGACGCCACGAGTCAAAGGACGGCAACCCGAATCCCAAATGGTGCTTTGACTTCTGGAAGAAGCACAGCGTGAAGGTTCTCCTTACGCTCGAGCACCACAAGGTTTATGAGGACTCGGGCTGTACGAAGAAGACCGACGACCTCGAAACGGTCAAGAAGACGATTCTCGAGTACGTGCGCTGGATAGTCAAGAACGGCTACAAGGACGTTGTCGGCGGTTTCGAACTCGGCAACGAACCCTACTGGGGAAGCGATCCCGAGGGCTACGCCGCGCGCTGGGTGGCGATCGTTCCCGAGATCAAGAAGATATTCCCCGAGGCGAAGATCGGCATTCCGCTCGCCGAATACCGGCCGAATGATCCAGACATCGCCTCGGTCCGCGCCCGCGCGACTGGGCTCGAATGGGTGCAGGGCGGCGGCGAGTTCTCGTTTTCGAAGCTCAACCAGTGGTCAGGCCGCTTCATCGTCGCGATGAAGCCGGTGATGGACGACATCTCGCACGTGATCTACCACTTCTACGGCGCAGACCGCGCCTATGGATGCAGCCAGTCGGGATTCAGCCGCATCCACAACTTCGCCAAGGTGTTTCCCGAGGTCGCCGACAAGCGCGTGTGGATCACCGAATGGCGCGAGCGTGCCGACGAAGACCTACGCTGCCACCAGCGCTTCTTTTCGACGCTCTGGAAGGGACACTACATGCTGGGCGTACTCATGCAGCCGGAGATCGACGGCATTTCGCTCCACAACCTTGCGACGCTTGCGGGGGGAATCTACGTGACGACTTCAAAGAAGACGTGGTGCGTGCAGCGGGACGCGAACGACCGCGAGTATCCCTACGTCGGCAACTCGTCCACCCCCGTCGCGGAAGTGGGCCCCGCAGGTCCTGTGTTCCGGCTGTTCACTGAAGGCCTGATGTCGCATCCGCTCGTAATTGAGCATGTCGTGCCCGGGAAGGACAGCGAAATCGTCCATGGAAAGGGGACCCACGGGCAGTGGCACGGAATCTGGGGCGGGACGCTCTTTTACGAATCGGGGCTACGTGCGCAGAAGGCGGCGGAGTCAGGTACGCCGCCTGACCAGTGGCCCGAAATCCAGTCCCTGTGGGAATGCGTCGTCGCCCTGAGCCCTAAGCGCGATTCGGTTGCGCTCCTTATGGTCAACACGCATCCCAAGGAGGATGTCGTCCCGGTGAAGCTCGTGAACGGGAAGGCGTTCGCGGGCGAGGCGGTGATCCGCTCGGCGTCCATCGACAAGGCGCATCTGTTCAAATGCCAGGTTCCTGGTACGCCGCGCCTCTGGACAGAATCGACCACTAAGGAGAAGGTCTCCGGGAAAACGACTTTCAACGTCAAGCTCCCTGCGTACAGCATCCAGACCGTTGTCGTGGGCGTGAAGAAATAAGTTTGATGTTTACGGTTTGATGTTTGAAGGTTATAAAGCTGAAAGGTTGAAAGGGTTATGAAAACACACACTGGGATTTATCTTGCAGCGGTTCTTTGCTGCGCGGCAAGCGTGGGACTGGCAGATTTCGCGATCGATGTCGATCTCTCCGCAGATCCGATAAAGGACGTTCGCACTTCGACCTGCGGACCGGAGGTCGGCTACGCCGGCTGCCTCTTCCCCATCGACGGACCGAACGAGATCGCCGACACCTACTGGTTCAAGACGCGCGCGGCGGAGACCTCGCGCGCCATGCGCGAGGCGGGTGCGTGGTTCCAGCGCATGTGGCACGCCGCCGATTGGTTTGCCCGCCGCCTTCCTGCGGAGGAATATCGCGCGAAGTGGAATATCGACGATGAGACATGGAAGAGGAAATTCCGCCGTTACGAGCGGACCGACCCGGACGCCGCATTCGCGTTCTGGAAGGCGAACGGCTTCAAGGTGCTCTTCACGCTCGAGGCATGGGGACACGAGAGGTCGAAGAAGGAAATCATCGAGCTTGTCGACTATATCGTCGCCAACCACTACGAGGACGTCGTCGCCGGCTTCGAGCTCGGCAACGAGTCCTATTACGACAAGAACTACGCCTCGCTCGCGCCCGTCTGGTGCGAAATAATCCCCGAGATCAAGAAGCGCATGCCGAAGGTGAATCTCGGCATCAACCTCGCCGAGCTCTTCGAGCTCAACCCCGACATCACGCAGGTACGAAACCGCATGCTCGCCGCTGGCGAGATCAAGCGCGACACATACTTCGCCGCGGGCGACTTCAACCGCTATTCGGCGCAGTTCGTGACGGCGATGTCGAATTGCATCAACCAGATCACACACGTCATCTACCATGCCTACGGCGCGGAGACGCCCTACAGCTGCTCCTACTACGGGTTCCAGCGCTTCCGCAATTTTCTTCAGGCATTTCCCGAACTCAAGGGGAAGAAGATGTGGCTCAGCGAGGTTCGTCCGCGCTCCGACGAGGACAACTACTGCCAGCGCATTTTCCGCGAGGCGCTTATAATGGCGCACTACTCGCTCATGGCGATTTGCCAGCCGGATATGGATGGATTCAACCACCACCAGATCTACGCCATATCCGGCGGCATCTACCAGTCCGACGGAAAGAACTGGCGCATCCAGTGGCGCGACGCAGGGCGCGAATACGTCGACTGGCGCGCGCCGATGGGCGAGCCGCGGCTTGAGATCGGCGCGTGCGGCGTGATGTACCGCATCCTCGCGGAGGCGATCAAGGAGCATCCGCTCATCCTGCGTCACGGCACTTCGAAGGAGGCCGACACCGAAGATGCGTTCTTCACCTCGGCCCGCGTGATGGATCAGGTCTACGCCCGCCGCCGCGCGCTCAAGGAGGGCAAGAGCGGTTGGCGGCTTCCGAAGGTCGATGGCGAGGTAGAATGGGTCGTACTCGCCGACGCACGTCGCGAGGAAATGTGTCTCTTGATGGTGAACACGAAATCCGAACCTGCGAAGGTGACGATCACCGCGCGCGGCAAGGTCAAGGACGGAGTCAAGGACAAGATCTTCGCCGCGCCGACCTACCGCACGCTGAGCTGCCCCGAGAAGTTCCTCGACTGCCGCGCAGTTCCTGGCGAGGGCCATCCATGGACGCAGCTCAGCTGGGAGGAGACGCAGTCTGGTTTCGGCACAATCCCGATGGCGGCCTACGAGGGCATGAAGCCCGCCGCTTCCACTCTTACGGTCGAAATCGCCCCGCACACAGTGCAGTCCGTGACCGTTCTCACCCGCAATGCACCAGACGGCAAGTAGCCCAAATACGGCAGGAGGGGGGATTGACAGGGGTCCGCCTATAGGCGTATAATATGCGCCGATGAAGCGGGTTCTCTATCATGGGTCGAAGGACAGGATTGTAAAGCCGTTGTTCGGGGCGGGGCGCCTCAACAACGACTATGGGCGTGGTTTCTACTGCACTGAGAGCGAGGATCTTGCGAAAGAGTGGGCCGTTGCCAACGATCACGACGGATGGGCGAATGTCTATTCACTTAATGACGACGGTTTGAATGTTCTCAACTTGAATTCGAATAAATACTGCCTTCTTCACTGGCTCGCAGTGCTGCTGGAGAATCGCCAGTTCGAAACAGAGTATGGATTGCCTTTGGAGGCCAAGGCGTACCTGACAACGCGATTTGCCGTCCCGTACAAAGAAGCGGACGCCATCATCGGCTATAGAGCGGACGACAGCTACTTTACCTTTGCCCAGGACTTCATATCGGGAGCGATTTCCTATTCGCAGCTCGCGTCCGCAATGCGCCTTGGTCATCTCGGCGACCAGTATGTTCTCAAGAGCCGGAGGGCATTCGGCAGGATCAGACATGTCGAGTCGCGGCCTGCGCTTCGCTCTGAATGGCTTGACCGGAAGAATGCCCGGGACCATGCCGCCCGTCAGGAGTATCTGGGCGCATTAAGGCATCGGAGAGTGCCGGGGGACTTGCGCATCGACCGCATAATCGACGAGGAGATCGGACCTGATGACGAACGCCTACGATAGAGCGTATCTTCTGCATGCCCGGCAGTCGCTCGGACGTATGCTGGATTTCTCCTGTCATGCCCTCGGGCATTCCGCAAGAGGTTTTTGGGATTTGTTTCTCGCCTCGGGCGTCGCCGCGTCATTCGGAGAGGGTGATGCGCATTTCATTGCCGGCATGAGCGGGTATGAACTCGCCTACGAGGTCCTTGAACGCTGCGGGGTGAAGTTTAGTCGCGTCGTCGATCCTTCGCCTCCGGACGGAAAGTCCCCGGAGTTCTGGGCGGCATGGTCCGTCGCCCATTATCAATGGTTCAGGGGGCTGTCCTTCGCACGCATAGACGCGTTCGCCCCGATAGACGACATCGTGGCGATGTATCATCCATATCACGAGATGGACATCTCGCGGTTCTGCGACGAGATGGACAGGCTTTACCGGCTGAAATATCCCGAACGGAATCTGCAGCGCATTCGGCGCAGCATCAACTTGAGCCAACGCGAGCTTTCCGAACGCTCCGGCGTGTCGATAAGGACGATACAGGAACTTGAACAGGGTCGAAAGGACATCAACCGTGCGGGTATAGACACGCTTATGCCGCTTGCCGCCGCGCTTTCCGTTGACGTTGAGTCCCTTGTTGAGCGAGTAGTATGACCCCCTAATTTGAGGGGGTGGGAGATCGATGCGTGAACTGATATAATACCGGCATGAACATGAGACTTGCTGTACGTGCGGCGGCGTTTGCCCCGTCCTTGGTAATTCCGGGCGCGAAGATATACAAAGCCCGCTGGGTGAAATGATGCCGTCGTGATTTGTGTGATTGCAAGGTAGGTAGGATTCTTGGTAAAATACCTGAAATGAACACGACAAAGAAAACGACGATGTTGATGGCGGCCGCGTTCGCGGCGTTTGTTTCCTGCGCGGGGGCGATTCCGCTCCCCGAGCATCCGCGTCCCGACTGGGAGCGCGCCGAGTGGGTGAACCTTAACGGCGAATGGGACTTCGCCTTCGAGGCGAAGGGCACGCCCGTCGACGCACCGGCGCGTCCGGCGCAGTTCGACCAGAAGATCGTCGTGCCGTTCGGATGGGCCGCGCCGCTTTCGGGAGTGAAGGGCGAGGGGGACAGCGCGTGGTACAGGCGCGAGGTTGAGATTCCGGCGGACTGGAAGTCGCCGCGATTCTTCCTCGTTGTCGGCGCCTCGGACTGGCAGACAGACGTCTTCGTGAACGGGAAGTTCGTCGACAGGCATCAGGGCGGATACGTTCCGTTCGAGGTGGAGCTCACCCCCTTCGCGAAGAAGGGCGGCAAGGCGACTGTCGAACTGCGCGTATGGGACGCTCCGGCGTCAATCTCCGGCAAGGACTGGCGGCTCTACGGCAAACAGGGCTACGGCAACGCGCGCGGCGTCTGGCAGACCGTATATCTCGAAGGGCGCGGCGAAAGCTATATCGAGTCCGTGCGCATCACGCCTTATTTCGCGACGAGCCTCTGCGAAGACCACGTCCTTGTCAACGTCACGCTGGGCGCACCTGCGAAAGCGCCGCTCGATGTCACGATCGCCTTCAAGCCGGAGGACGGCGGCGCTAAAGTCAGCGAGACTTTCGGAGTCGGGGAAATGGAGAGGGACATCAGCATACCAATAAAGGATGCGAAGGTCTGGGATCTCGACAATCCCTATCTCTACGAAGTGACGGTGAAGGCGGGCGATGACGAGGTGTCCACGTATTTCGGTTTCCGCGAAATCGGCGTGGGGAAGAATCCGAACGGACACCCCTACGTGACGCTCAACGGCAAGCCGGTCTATCTCCAGCTCACGCTCGACCAGAGCTACCATCCGGAGGGATTCTACACCTTTCCGACGGACGAGTTCATGAAGAACGAGATCATGATCTCCAAGAAGCTCGGGCTAACCGGCAACCGTGTCCACATAAAGGCGGAGATCCCGCGCAAGCTGTACTGGGCCGACAAATTGGGGCTTCTCATCATGGCCGACGTGCCGAACTGGTGGGGGCATGCAAGCGAGACGGCGTTCCGCGAGCACTGGGCGTGCTTCGAGGGTATGCTCAAGCGCGACTTCAACCATCCGTCCGTCTTCGCGTGGGTGCTGTTCAACGAGACGTGGGGGCTCTTCTCCGAAGGGCACGTCTACTCGGACGCGACGAAGCGCCGCGTGGCGGACGTATGGCGCAAGGCGAAAGATGCAGATCCGACGCGCATAATCGAGGACAATTCTCCGTGCAACAACGACCATGTCGTAACCGACGTCAATACATGGCATTCCTATCTCCCCGGCTGGAAATGGGAGACGAGACTCGATGAATTCTGCGCGAAGACGTTCCCTGGCTCAAAATGGAACTACAAGGGCGGTTTCGTGCAGAGAGACGAGCCGATGATGAACTCCGAGTGCGGCAATGTCTGGGGTTACGATGGTTCGACGGGAGACTGCGATCTCACGTGGGACTACCACATGATGATCAACGCCTTCCGCCGCCACATGAAATGCGCGGGATGGCTCTACACCGAGCACCACGACGTCATCAACGAATGGAACGGCTACGTTCGCTTCGACCGCACCGAGAAGGAGTTCGGCATCGAGGAGCTCTTCCCCGGGATGACCTTCCGCGACTTCCATGCCGACGCATACATGCCGCTCGATAAGGAGCTCTGCCGCGAATTCAAGGCGGGCGACGTCTATGTCGTTCCTGTGGAATGCATCTCGCTGACGACCGACCGATATGCCGGCAAGAAACTCTCGTTCAGGCATTCGCTAAGGTACATCGACGGAGAGGGCAAGGTCGTGCAGAACGATGGCGCACCGACTCGCCGCGCCCGGTACGACGAGCCCGCCGAGGCGTGGCAGGAGAAGGGGAGCATCATCTCCTTCGCAGCGCGGCTCCCCGACTGCGACGCCTGCGGAACCGTGAACGTCACGCTCTATGCAGACGACGAGCCGATTGCGCGCAACTTCACGTGCTTCGTCACCCGCAAGGAAGAGCCGAAGGAGGTGCGCCCGGTGAAGGCCGAGTGGTCGCACGGCAGGTGGGATGTTCTCGGCGGCAAGAAGGACTGCGGCGCGGGCACGGGGTTCTTCGAATACGAGTTCGACGCGCCGAAGGGAGAGTGCGTGTTCCGTGCCGAGGTCTCGTCCAAGCGACTTAATGCGAAGGACTTCAAGAAAGACGCGTCATCCAGCTCTGACCTCGACTACATGCTCGGCGGACTCACCGACCGCTCGCAGAATCCGAACAGCTATCCGCAGACGACAGTCGCGCACAAATTCCCGGGCTCGGTCAAGGTGTACGCGAACGGCACTCTTGTCGCGACGGTCGAGCTTCCGGACGATCCCGCTGACCACCGCGGCATACTGTCGTGGTTCTCGCAGGAACGCGCGAAGGACGGCAAGAACAAGCTTCACGAGGCCGGCAGCTACGGCTACCTCGTCGAGGCGAAGGTTCCGGCCGAAGTCGCCGCGGCGTCGAAGGACGGGAAGATGACGATCCGCCTCGCCGCAGAGAAGACAGGCCTCGCCGTGTACGGTCCGCGCTTCGGCCGCATGCCGTTCGGGCCGCATCTCGCAGAGTAAACCGCGAGACCATTGGTCAGGCGAGAGGTCTGCCCGGCGAAACATGGGTTTCCCGCAAGTGACAGACTGTCGGTAATTATGGTAAAATATTCTCCTCAAAAGGAGGAAAGATATGCATCGCTTAGGTAGTTTTGCAGTTGGAGTCGCTTTGTTCGCCGTTGCCGGGGTTGCGACGGCAAAGGAGGTGTGGCGAGATCCTGGTGTGGTTGAGCAGAACAGGCTCCCCGCCCGTTCGATCATGGTTCCGTGCGAGAGCGCAAAAACAGCGCTTGCCGTCGCGAAGGGCGAGAAGCCGCGCACGGAGTCGAAATGGCTCCAGTCGCTCAACGGAGACTGGGGCTTCAAGTGGAAGCACGACTTCTACGCGAAGGAATGGGAAAAGACGGCCAAGATCGCCGTTCCCGGCTGCTGGCAGCTGCAGGGCGAGTACGATCCCGCGCTCTACACGAACGTGACGTACCCGATCCACGGATGGAACGAGGGTGATCCCTACGTCGAGCCCCCGAAAGACTACACGAGCCACTACTACCGCAATCCGGTCGGTCTCTACTCGCGCTCGTTCTCGATCCCCGCCGACTGGAAGGGCCGTCGCGTCGTCATCCACTTCGGCGGCGTGTCGTCGGCGATGTTCCTCCGCGTCAACGGCAAGGAAGTCGGATATTCGCAGGACAGCCGCCTCCCGGCCGAGTTCGACATCACGCCGTTCCTGAAGGACGGGGACAACGCGCTCGAGGTAGAGGTCCTGAAGCACTGCGACGGCTCTTTCCTTGAAGACCAGGACTTCTGGCGCTTCTCCGGTATTTTCCGCGACGTGTGGCTCGTCGCCGAGGGGAAGGACGCGCCGTACGATCTCGTCGTCGACGCTAAGCTCTCCGACGATTTCAAGACCGGCACGCTCGCCGTCAGGGATGCGGAGGGCAAGACGCTTCTCGAGAAGAAGTACGAGAGCCCGAAGCTCTGGAGCTGCGAGGCCCCCAACATGTACTACGAGACCGTCTCCGCCGGAGGTTCCGTCTATCCCGTCGCGTTCGGTTTCCGCAAGGTCGAGATCAGGGACGCCGTCATCTACATCAACGGCAAGCGAGCCCTCTTCATGGGAGCAGACCGCCACGAGATGGAGCCGGGGACGGGCTACACCGTCACGCTCGAGGGGATGAAGAAGGACATCGAGATCTTCCACGACCTCAACATCAACGCCGTCAGGACGTGCCACTACCCCGACGACCCGACCTGGTACGAGCTCTGCGACCGCGAGGGCATCTACGTCGTCTGCGAGGCGAACATCGAGGCCCACGGCGCCGGCATCTACGGCGAAGGGAAGGATGCCCTCCCGAAGAACCCGATCTACCGCGACGCCATTGTTTCGCGCGGCGTCAACATGGTGAAGACCTTCCGCAACCATCCGTCCATCGTCACATGGTCGCTCGGCAACGAGACGGGCGACGGCCCGGCGATGAAGGACGAGTACGACGCGATGATGGCGATCGACTCGACGCGCCCGATCCAGTACGAAGGTGCGCAGGATTCCGACCACAGCGACGTGAAGTGCCCGATGTACACGCATCCGTGGGACGTCGAGAAGTACGTGAAGAACAATCCGAAGAAGCCGTTCGTCCTCTGCGAGTATACGCATGCGATGGGCAACTCGAACGGCGACATCCAGGACTACTGGGATCTTGTTAGGAAGTATCCGTCCATGCAGGGCGGCTTCATCTGGGACTTCGTGGACCAGGCCGTCTGGAAGACCGACAAGCGCGGCACTTACCTCGCCTACGGCGGCGACTTCGGCGACAAGCCGAACGACGACAACTTCAACTGCAACGGAATCGTGGCGGCGGACCGCTCGTATCACCCTGGCGCCTACGAGGTCAAGCACGCCTACCAGCCAGTCCACGTCGACTCGTGGGACTGGGAGACGAAGACCGCGAAGATATGGAACGCCTACCGCTTTTCGACGCTCGACCACCTGAACGCCCACTGGATCGTCACGAAGGGCGGCAAGATCGTCAAGGACGGGCTTCTCGACGTCAAGGGCTTCGAGCCCGACACGGTGAAGGAGTTCAAGGTCGCGGACGCGCCTGACGGCGACGCGATCGTGTTCCTCTTCGTGCGCGGAGACTGGGACCTGAACCAGGACGGGCGTCCCGACGTCGCCGCGATGGACCAGTTCGCGAAGCCGTTCGTGCCCGTCGCGGCGCCTGCGGCGGAGGCGGTCAAAGAGCATCCGTTCAAGATGAACTTCTGGCGTGCGCCGATCGACAACGACCGCGGCTGGAATATGCCGAACGTCTGCAAAGTGTGGAAGTCCGCGACCGAGGCGCAGGAACTCCCCGAGGGATGCACGGCCGAGCTCAAGGTCGGCAAGACCGAGAAGGGCTACCTCGTCGACCTCAGGGTTACCGTCGGCGACAAGCTGCCGCCTGTCCCGCGCATCGGCGTCACGTTCACGATCCCGAAGGAGCTGACGAACGTCGAATGGTACGGAATGGGCCCGTGGGAGAACTACTCCGACCGCAGCACGGCCGCGCTCCTCGACGTGTGGAAGGCGTCTGTCGGGCTCGTCAGCGGCCTTGCGTGCGACGACGGCTGCATCGACTATCCGGATTTCCGCCTCAACCCCGACAACTACATCGAGCCGGGAGAGCAGGGCTACCGCACCGGCTGCCGCTGGATCGAGTTCGCCGACGGCAACGGCAAGGCCGTCAAGGTCACCGCGCTCGGCGCGCCAGTCGGCTTCAACGCCTGGCCCTACTCGCAGGACGCGCTCGAGAAGGCGCGGCACCAGTGGGATCTCTCGGTCGGGGACTCGATCACCGTCAATGTCGACGCAGTCCAGATGGGCGTCGGCGGAGACAACAGCTGGGGCGCCCGTCCGCACGGCGACGACATGGTCGGCAAGGGCGAGTATCGGCTTTCGTTCCTTGTCGAAGGCCTGTGAGGGCATTTGTCGCGAAACCCCTAAAAGACAAAGGATTCTGAAGATGAACATGAATAGGCGCGGATTTCTTTCCGCAATGCTTGCGGCGGGCGCGTATCCGCTTCTGCCTGGGTGCTTCTCGTCGAAGGCGTATGTCGCCAACGGCAAGGTGCGGCTCGCGGCGATTGGCTGCGGCGCACAGGCGTGGTTCGACCTGAAGAAACTCGCGGGGAACAAGGACATCTGCGAAGTCGTCGCGCTCTGCGACACCGACATCGGAGCTCCCCATACGGAAGAGGCCCTGAAGCGCTTCCCGGACCTTCCGCGCTTCCAGGATTTCCGCAAGATGTTCGACAAGATGGCCGACCAGATCGACGCCGTTCTCATCGGCATCCCCGACCATTCCCACTTCTGCGCGGCGATGCACGCGATGCGTCTTGGCAAGGCGGTATACGTTGAAAAACCACTTGCACATTCGTTCCGCGAGTGCGAGCTTCTCATGGCGGCCGAGGAGAAGTACGGCGTCGTCACGCAGATGGGCAACCAGGGGCACAGCGGCGCAAACTACTACCAGTACCGCGACTACGTCCAGAACGGCGTCATCAAGGACGTGAAGAAGGTCGTCGCGCACATGAACATGCAGCGCCGCTGGCACAAGTGGGGCGGCAAGACGTCGTCGTACCCGAGGGGCGAGGTTATGCCCGAGACGCTTGACTGGGAAGTCTGGTGCAACGCCGCGCCATACCACGACTTCTCGAAGGATCTCGCGTACGGCGAATGGCGCTGCTGGTACGACTACGGCAACGGCTGCATGGGCGACTGGGGCGCGCACATCCTCGACTGCGTCCACCGCTTCACGCTGAGGGGCGCGCTTCCTACGGAAGTCTCTATATCGAACGTGACCGGCTGGAACCAATACGTGTTCCCGATTCAGGACACGCTGACGATGAAGTTCGACGACGTGACGCTCGAATGGTACGAAGGGCTCGACAACAAGCCGCCGCTCCCGGAGGGCTTCCGCTACGCCGACAACAAGGGGCTCTTCCCGGCGTCGACCGCGAACGACGGTCTCATCGACCCGCCGCTCAAGCCGGGCAAGGAGATATACCTCGCCGACGGCACCGTCTGGCAGGGGCTTTCGCACGCCGCGACGCTCGTGCGCGTAGGAGCCCAGGACGAGAAGGTGCCGGCATTCGAGAAGGCGGGGAGCGACCACTGGCGCAACTTCCTTCTCGCCGTGAAGGGCGAGGAGGAGGCGAGGAGCCCGTTCCGCGTCACCGCGCCGCTTTCCGAGGTCTTCTGCCTTGGCGTGATCGCGCAGCGGCTCAACCGCGGCTTCAAGTTCGACCCAGTCGCGAAGAAGGCCGTCGGCGACGCCGAGGTGGGAATTCTCCTCAAGGGGCCTGCGCCGCGCGAGGGCTGGGAAGAATACTACCGCGTCTGACGGTCTGTGAACCGAATCCTCTTCGAGAGTTCCGAAATCGCGGACGGAGTCGCAACGTGCTCCGACGCGAGGGCGGAGCACATCCTCGCGGTTCTCCACGGCGAAGTCGGCCAGACGCTGAAAACAGGCGAGCTGGACGGCCGCATCGGCACCGGCGAGATCGTCTCCATCGAGGGGCGGACCGTCGCCGTAAAGGTGTCGCACACAGAGGAGTCGCTGCGGCCATGGTGCGACCTTGTGCTCGCCCCGCCGAGGCCGCGCGTCATGAAGCGGCTTCTCCCGCAGCTTGCGTCGCTCGGCGTCGGCACGATAGTCCTCGTCGGCGCGAAGAAGGTCGAGAAGGACTTCTGGGGCGCGACGCTTCTCAAGGAGGAGAACTACCGCCCGCTTCTCGTCGACGGGCTTATGCAGGCGGGGACAAGCGTCGTGCCGCGCATGGAGACGCGCAGGAACTTCAGGCGCTTCGTCGGCGACGAGCTTGATTCCCTCTTCCCGACGGCTAACCGCGTAGTGGGGCATCCGGGCGGGGCGCCCAATGCGCCGGCGCAGAAGCCAGGCCGGCTTCTTCTTGCAGTCGGTCCCGAGGGCGGCTGGACCGACGACGAAGTCTCTCTTCTCGAATCCCACGGCTTTTCGCGCTATTCCCTCGGCTCGCGCATACTGCGCACCGACACGGCGCTCGTCGCGCTCCTCGCGCGTTTATGGTAAAATATCCCGCCAAGGCGGATACAGACAATGACAGCGATAATCGACTACAAGGCCGGGAACCTTACGAGCGTGAAGCTTGCCTTCGCCGCGCTTGGCGCGGAGACGCTCGTCACGAGCGACCCCAGGGCGATTGCGGCGGCAGACCGCGTAGTGTTCCCCGGCGTGGGCGCAGCGCGAAGCGCGATGGAGAACCTGAAGGCGTTTGGCCTCGTGGACGCGGTTAAGGAAGCGGCGGCCACCAAGCCGTTCCTCGGCATCTGCCTCGGCATGCAGATACTCTTCGACCACAGCGAGGAAGACGGCGGAGTGGAATGCCTCGGCATCATCCCCGGCCGCGTACGGCGCTTTCCTTCCGTGCCGGGGTTCAAGGTCCCCGAAATCGGCTGGAACGGCGTGGAGGGGCTCGACGGGAAGGAGTTCTACTTCGTCCATTCCTATTATGCGGAGGTCGTCCCGGAGACCACTGGCGTTGCCGAATACGCCGGCGTTAGGTTCACGGCGATGGTGAGGAAGGGTCGCCTCTGGGCATGCCAGTTCCATCCCGAGAAATCCGGACGCATTGGCCTTGAACTGCTGAAGGAGTGGTTGTCATGCTGACTAAACGAGTGATCCCCTGCCTCGACGTGCGCAACGGCCTTGTCACGAAGGGCGTCAAGTTCAAGAACAACGTCGATCTCGGCGATCCCGTGGAGATGGCTGTCAGGTATTCCGACGGCGGCGCGGACGAGCTCGTCTTCTACGACATCACCGCGAGCGCCGAGCGCCGTCCAATCGACATCAAGATGGTCGAGGCCGTCGCAAAGGCCATCCGCATCCCGTTCGCCGTGGGAGGCGGCATATCGTCCGTAGCGGACATGGAGCGCGTGATTCTCGCCGGCGCCGAGAAGATATCGGTCAATTCCCTCGCTGTGAGGAACCCGCAGATAATCGCGGAGGGAGCCAGGGCGTTCGGCGCGCAGTGCATAGTCCTCGGCATGGATCCTGTGAAGAGCGGCGCGACGGCGAGCGGCTACGAGATAACGACGAGGGGCTTCCGCGAGCATACGGGGATCGACGCGGTGGAGTGGGCGAAGAGGGCGGCCGGCCTTGGGGCCGGCGAGATCGTCGTCAACTCGGTTGACGCGGACGGCACGCGCGAGGGGTTCGAGCTTGAGATAACGCGCCTCATCGCCGAAGCGGTTGACGTGCCTGTAGTCGCCTCCGGCGGCGCGGGGAGGCCAGAGCACCTCGTCACGGTGTTCGAGAAGGCGAAGGCCGATGCCGCGATAGTCGCGGGCATGATCCATTTCGGCGACTACACCATTTCAGACATAAAGGCGGCCATGCACGCGGCGGGCGTACCGACGCGCATGAGCTGGTGACGGCAGGCCTTCGCGGTATGGCAGGGATTCCAGAGCTCGTCGGGCGCATTCTCGAAAAACGCGGCATATCCGCCGCGGAGATCGACGACTTCCTGTCGCCGTCGATTCGCGACCTCGCGCCGGCTCGGGAGCTGCCGAACGTCGAGGCCGCTGCCGAGGCGATACTCTCGGCGGTCCGCGCCAGGCGCAGGATCGTCGTCTTCGGCGACTATGACTGCGACGGAGTCTGCGCGACCGCCATACTCGTCAGGACTCTCGCCGCCTTCGGCGCGGACGTGTCGCCGTTTCTCCCGGAGCGTCTGAGCGAGGGCTACGGCATGTCCGAGGCGTCGGTCGCGAGGATGCTCGCCGAGAATCCCGGCGTCGGTCTCGTGGTGACTGTCGACAACGGAATAAACTCCGTTGAGAACATCGCGTTCCTGAGGGGGAAGGGCGTTGATGTCGTGGTCACTGACCATCATCTTCCCGGAGAGGTTCTTCCCAACTGCGTGGTCGTCAACCCGAAGGTCTCCCACCCCGACGTCTTCGAGAACCTCTGCGGAGCGGGCGTCGCGTTCCTCCTCGCAGGAGAGCTTGTATCCCGCGCGAAGTCGGCGGGGCTCTATTCCGGGCCGTCGCTCGCGGGGCCGCTTCTCGTTCTCGCGGGGCTTGCGACAGTCACCGACGTCATGCCGCTCCTCGGGCAGAACCGCATACTTGTCGCGGAGGCGCTCAACCGCTTCGACGCGCTCGCGCCCGTCGGACTCAGGGCTCTCTTCGCAAAGGCGGCGAAGCGCGGGGTCGCGCGCCACACGTCGAGGGACTTCGGCTTTCTTCTCGGGCCGCGCATCAACGCCGCCGGGAGAATCGCATCAGGCGCCGAGGCGCTGCGGCTGGTTCTCGCGGACGACCAGGACGAAGCCGGCGAGGCGGCGCGCATCGTCAACGGACGCAACGACGAGCGGAAGTCCATCGAGCAGAAGATGCTCGAGGACGCGCTCGCAAAGGTCGTGCCGGGAGCGGCCGCGCAGGTCATAGACCTTCCGGACGGACATCAGGGCGTGGCGGGGATCGTCGCGGCACGCGTTATGGAGCGCATGGAGCCGAAGGTCCCAGTCTGCGTGGTCGTAGGCGGGCATGGTTCCGCGCGGGCGCCCGACGGAATCAACGTGCGCGACGCGCTTGCAGCGTCGGGAGATTTCCTCGACCGCTTCGGCGGACACGCCGCGGCAGCCGGGTTTTCGGTGAAGGCGGGGATGGTCGACGCGTTTCGCGCGAGGTTCGCCGAGGTCTGCTCTGGATTCGCGGCCGGGGCGCGTTCGGATGCGCGGGACGACGGAGTGGACGCCTGGGTGACGCCCGAAGACCTTACTCTCGATGTCGTCGGGTGGATGTCGAGGCTCGAGCCGTTCGGAGAGGGCAACCCCGAGCCGCTGTTCGGGATGAAGGACGCCGTTCTCTGCGACATCCGGCCTCTTGGGCAGGAAGGGCGACATCTCGCGCTCACGGTCAACGGGATGCGCGGAGTGTGGTGGGGGCGCGGCGACGTCGTCGAGGATCTGCGCCGTGGCTCGTCCGCTTCGCACGACGTTATCTTCACGGTCGCCGAGTCGGAATACGGCGGTCCCCATGTCGAGCTCCGCGTAGTCGAAATACGCTGACGGCGCTGCAACCGCGGCAAATCCACCATGCCTTCTTGGCAGGGGCGCATCTCCGAGGCGCCCGCATCCCCGCGGCATATGTGTCGGGCCGTCAGATGTATAGCGGCGGCGCGTACGCGGAGGGGCGAGTTTCGGCTTAGGGCTCGCTAGCTTTGCCGCGGATACGCGGCAAAGCTCCGGCGAAAAAACCGGTGGCGACATCGATTTCGCGGTCTTTCACATTTTGCCAGTGCCGTCAAGCCTCTCGGCAAAATGACGACGCGTCGAAATCGGGTCGCTTCCGTCTTTCCGCACTATAATCTCATTTTGCCGCGCTTGATTTCCGTGCGGCGTTTTCGCTATAATACTCCCATCCCGCGAGGCGAGGGGCGAGTGTAAAGTGTAAAACGTAAAGTGTAAAGTTGTGGAGGTTGCGGCTTAGCCGCTCCATAACTTTCAACTTTCCACTTTCAACTTTAAACTCTTCCACGCGGCGCGGGGTCATAGTCCGGAAAACGAGAGCAATCTCCGCCGGGCGCTTGTCAATGTAGCATCAACGCTACACGTCGTTCAAGAGAAATACTTCCACAAATCTCTCAAGATCAAAACGACATGTAAGCGAGGATGCGCCAAGCTGGGCGCATTTTCTCTTCGTGCATTTTGATCGGCCTGTGGAAGGGCTTCTCTTGAGTGCATGAGAGGAAGTGCGCTCTTTTTCATGCATGCGAGGCGGTCTCCGCGACGATTTATGCGCGGCAAGAAATTCCGCATTGAATTTTCGCGCAGAGGTGCGGAGTTTTGGGGGGAGAGTAATGAATGATGCGAAAGCGTTGCTTGCTGCAAAACGGGCGAAGAAGGACGAATTCTACACACAGCGTGTGGATATTGAAAACGAGTTAAAGCACTATAAACCACATTTCAAAGGAATGACGGTTCTTTGCAACTGCGACGATCCGCGGCAGAGCGAGTTTTTCAAGTTTTTTGTTGAGAACTTTGAGCGACTTGGGTTAAGAAAGCTGATAGCGACTTGTTATAAGTCGCAGGATGTAGATCTCTTTTCTCAAGGAGATTGCGAGCGCGCTATTTGTCAGGTGTATGAGGGCGACAAGAACGGAAACATGATTTTGGATGATGACGAGATTGGCGTTAGGGAACTCAAGGGCAATGGTGACTTTCGGAGTGAAGAGTGCATAGGCATTCTGAAGGACTCCGACATAGTTGTAACCAATCCGCCTTTCTCTCTCTTTCGTGAGTATGTCGAGCAACTAGCCAAATACAAAAAGAAGTTTTTGATAATTGGGAACGTTAATTCGTTGACATACAAAGAGGTGTTTCCGCTTATCAAGGGAAATGAATTGTGGCTTGGCGCTTCGATTCATAGCGGAGACAGAAAATTCGGCGTTCCTGCCGACTATCCGCTCAACGCCACATCATGTGGGGTTGATGAAAACGGGCAGAGATTCATAAGGGTGAAAGGCGTTAGGTGGTTCACCAATCTTGATTATCCACAACGCCATGAGAAACTGCCTCTCTATAAGAAGTATTCGCCAGAAGAGTTCCCAAAATATGATAACTATGATGCGATAGAAGTCGCAAAGACATCTGACATTCCATATGATTATGACGGTGTTATGGGTGTGCCAATTACATTTATGGACAAATACAATCCTGAACAGTTCGAGTTGATTGGCTGTAGTGATAATGGGGCGGTGGACGATCGATACAAATTGCCGCATTTCAAGCGACACAACGAACCATACATAAATGGCAAGAAGATGTATAAGCGGATATTCATTCGTCACAGAAAAGAAGAGGGGAAGCAGTCGTGACAAGATTTCGTTCGCACCATAATCTTATGCTTTGTGTCGTTGATGCTTTGTTTTAAAATGCAATCCTGTCAATCATGTTAATCCTGTCTAAAAAACAAGCGAGAGACTTACCTCATGCAAATCACTCTTTTGATTGTGTTGCGGGCTTGTCGCGGATTCGGCAACTGAGTTTTTGGTAAAATATCTGGTAGCGAAAGATGTTGGATCTTGAGGCAGTCAAGGAGTTGTTGGGCGGGTTGCTCTTGCGGCCTTGCCTTGTGGGGGCGTTTGCCTTTCTTGGGGCTGGCGTGCTCTGCTGCTTGTGCAGGTTCTGCCGGAAGCACCTTGTCGGGCTGTGGCTTCATTCGCGTTCCCAATTTGTGGCGCTTGTGATTGCTGCGGGGATTGCGACTGGTGTTGCGCAGAAAACGACGAACAACGTACCGCCGAACCTTAATTCGCCGTTGCCGCAGATGATGCAGGGCGGGATTTCTCAGGCAGGATTTGTGGGGGAGGGTAGTCTTGTAAATCCTGTCCAAACATCTCTTGACGACATCGCTCGCGGCTATCGACAGGAAAGCATGACGACCAATCTGGAGTCGTTTGCCGAAATGCCGTCAAATGCAGTCGAATACACGCGGTGGTCGTTGCGCGGCGGATTTGCCGCAGACTTTGCGCTGCATCTCGGCAATTTTGTTTTTCCGGTCGGCACAAACCGCGTAAGCCGCTTCGACGTTCTTTCCGGTGGGGCGGTAGAGCCGCTTCCGCGCGGCACATCCGCCGCGATATATGCTGCCCGCGAACAGGCGTCGCTTGTCCCTGGCGTGAGCCGGTTCTGGAGCGCGGACGCGGACGACGGCGCGAAGGTGCTGCGCTGGGATCGCGTGTTTGAGGGCCGCGACAGCACGGGCGAATACACGGCGGAGATGCGGTTCTTCCAAAACGGAGACTTCACGACACGGAGCAACGAGGTGGAAACCGCGTATCGCCGCGTCAACCCCGACGACTGGGATGACGACGGGATTGCCAACGAGCGAGACGCGAATCCGACAAGCTATGACGGTGATTTCTTTGGCGTGGCGAATGCGCTGCCATCCAATGCGAACATGAATGCCTACTACTGGCTTGACCTTTCGGTGACAGGGCTTCTCGATTGCGCGACGATCCGCGTCACTTGCGACGGACCGAGCGACCTTGGCGACCATCTGATAGTCGCCCGCACGAACGAGGTCTGCCACATTCCGCTTCTTGTTGGCGCGACCTACGCTGTCGAAAGCGACCTGCCGATTGACCATTCAGCCGTGTCCACAGAACACGCCGAAATCGTGACGAACTCCGAGAACCGCTTGACTGTTTCGCTGCCTCTGGAGCTTTATTTTGAGCGCGTTCAGATGAGGTCGGGCGGGGGGTCTGGCGATGCACTTACTGCCAACTACGCGCTTCATTCCTCGCCGATAGACGTTGGTGCGTCGCTTGCTTCGCTCTCCGGAGGGTGCTGCTCCTGTGAGACAAACGCATTCGGCTTTGCGTGGCTCTGCTCTGAGAATTGCCTGTGCGACGGTGAGCATCGGCTGTATGCCGTGGCAGCGTGGGATGGCTATTGCCGCGCATTCAGCTGGCATGGCCCGTGCAGTTGCACAATGTACGAGCCAGAGCCGAGCACTTTCACTGGTGATGGGATCAGCCTGTCGATAGAAATGCCGTCCACGTTCATTGCGAACGACGACGACGACAACGACAATGGTTTGGTGGATGCCGAGCCGCCGTTCGCGGACAAGGACGACGAAATCACGGAGGGGCACGTGTCGTTCTCTTCAATCTTGCCGACCAGCGGGGCCGTCAAGCTCCAGAGATTGACGGGGCTTGAGCAGGGCACGAACGGAACGCGTCGCGTTTATGCCGACAAAAACGGCCTCTCGCCAATTGACGAAGGGCATGAGTACGCCGTATCGGGCTCATCTTCGCTGGAGCGGGATTTCTTTGTCAACCCCGCCGTGACGAGTTCGCATTACCAGGACGGGCGCGTACGCGTCCTGTGGAAGCCGAACTCCGGAGCTTGCTCCTCCGTGAGCAAGCGCTTTACAATCGTTGAGCCGACAGCCGAGCCGATCACCGACGAGTCGTGGTCGCTCGCCGATTTCGCGGGCGACGGACGGCTGCATTCCTACCTCTACAACCCATGTGCCGTCGTCGTGGGGAAGATGGCGACATTCAAAGTCGATGTTCTGCCCGAGGACTATCCCGACAGCAAGATAATCTGGACGACCAACATGTGCGAAGGTGCGGTCAACTTTGTCGGCTCGAATGTCAACACCGGAAGAGTCGTGACGGTCGAGGGGGAGTCGGCGGGGTCTCTTTTTCTGGTGGTCAACATTGGTGATTCCGAGGCGGTCCCTCCTGTCTTTATGGTAAATGTTGTCGAGGAATCGACTGTTAAGCTGCGGGCGTGGATTATCGGAGGGGATTCTCAGTGGCCCAAGGATGAAACGAGCATCAGTAACATGGTTAGCGTTGCGAATGACATATGTTCTCAGGTTGGCGTCGTGATTGACTTGGTTGACCCAATTGTTAAAACCAACATACCAAATGCCTACAACCCGACTATAGAGGGTGTGGAAACCAATAGATGGCAAATTGGGCGGTTAGTGTCAATCGCCGAGGGTACGGATGGTCTGGAATGTTATTTCGTAAACGGTTTTTATGATCAACCAGGGACGGCTGGCGTAAACTGTCCGTCTGGTATGGTTCTGACTGCATTTGCGGATGGCGTTACGCTTGCACATGAGATTGGCCATGCCTTTGGCCTTAACGATATATTCATTTCTAATGAAGACTATACCAATGATGTCGTGACGCTAAGGACAATTACACCAGAAGAAAGGCCAAGAGAGGCGTATATGGAGGCAGACTGGAACGGAGGTTGTAAAGGACACGGGGCTGGTGGCGTTCGATACTATGGGAAAGATATCACCCATTCAGAGGTTATTGGAAGGATGCTGATGAATGGATGTGGAGGGTCTGGACGAGACATCTCCTGTGGCCAGGTGCATGGCATCTGGTATAGTGGAGATGGAAAGCAAGACGAAGATTGGCACATCGATTTGGCCCCTGTTGGCTTTTGGGATGGCACAATCAATACGCGTAGTCCGGTTCATCAATAGGAGGAGTGGTTATGGTAAGAACATGGTTGAGTGTTGTGACGTTGCTTATTTGCGCTGAGTGTCTGTCGGCACAAGGCATGGGATCGTCTACAAACGTCGTGGCGCGACGTTGCGGGACTGTTCAGAATGTTGACTACATAGATGTCCTTGCGAGGCGCCAAAGGAACAGTGGGGAACTTGCCAGAAAATATGCCAAGCTTGCAAATGGTGATTCGCGGTATGTTCATCATGCGATTTCAGCAAATGGATTGTCCTCTTCAATTGACAACCTCGGGTTCCTGTACGCATTCACCAACAGCCCCAAATATGCGGCTCATGCAACGGTATCAATTGTGAGAATATTGGGGGTAAACGCTGATTCAATACAGGTCGCGGAGCATGTTTTTTCGATGGAGGCAGTCCCAAAGGAGGACAAAGTTGCTGTTTGCAAGGCAATTGCTGAGATGGCAAGCAAAAGCAATGTGCAGTTAGACGACAGGCTGTTCGCAAAGAATTTACTCCGAAGCTACGAGGCCAAGGTCGCAGGTGCGGCTCGTTTTGCGGATGAAATCCCTTTGGTGGTGTCCAATATTGTGCATAATGGAAAGCATGAGCGCAGAACAGACGGCTCTGATTCGGACGAAAAGATAAAAGGAGCTTTTCTCTTGTCATCTGATTCTACTTCTTGCGGGAACATCCCGTCGTTGGCCTATGAGCATGCTTTTAAACTTTGCGGAGCAGACAACCGACGGCGCTCACGCATCGTGGTCGAGATTGCGCGGGAACACCCTGATCGCGTGCCGTGGGCTTTGTCCGAATTGTCCGTGTGTGGCTCTCGTGAAGATATTCCGTTTATTTGCGAATGGACGAACGACGTGCGCTGCGTCGCGAATGCAGCGCATGCTCTATTATGCATTGAGGGGGTAACGAGCAACACGATTGCATGTGTCAATACGGCAATATCCACGGAGGGCATTGACCCCGTAAAACGCTATGCGCTTTGTTCGGCGATTGCAAGAATGGCTAAAGCCGAGAAGGATGATCCATCGTGCAAGGCACTTGCCATTTCATCGCTCAAGCGGTATTCAAGGACAATCCCAGCGACGGCGCTTTGGGCGGACGGGTTTCTGCTTTCGCTTGACCCCGACTACGAGACGAGCGATGACAGGAAAGCATTGCTTCGCGAAGTCGCCGAGCGCCGCGTCAACGACTACCAGATTGATTACGCGACAAATGCACTGAAGAGGATCGACGCCAAAATTCAAGCAGAGAGGAAGGGGGATTGAGCATGGTGGCGTCAGTGCTATTGTCGTCACTTTGTCTTGCCGCGGTCTTCGCCGTGCCGGAGATGCCGGAGGCGGAGTGGGACGACACTGAGGTCGTCACGAACGCCGCGCTTCCGGCGGCGCGCGCCGATTCGCGCGTGTTCGCGTTCACGCTTGAACTCGACGCGACGGCAAGCAACAACGTCGAGGTTGCGTTCGGGCACGACGCGGATCACGACGGCGTTCTTTCGCGGGGCGAGGCAGGACTGCTCGTCGGCTGGGACTGCGGAGAGTGGAAGGTCGTAGACTGCGCCACGGGCGACGAGATGGTAGAGCAAGGAACAGAAGGGCGCGTGTCGCTTGACTGGCGGCTCGTGTTCAACGCGGCAGATGTGCCGCGCTCGCTTTCGGCCACGGCGAGCGGCAACCCCGCATTCGCCGCGCTCGCGGCAAATCCGCCGCGCTTCCTTTATTCGACGGACTGGGATATGATGCGAGTGGTCTGTCGTGGGATGGATTCGCCAAGCCCGTCGATTTCTGGTTCGATCGACAACATTCCGCTCTCGATAAGAATACGGTAGAGTCATAAGTGTTTACCTGAAACCTAATCGTGTCAATCCTGTAAATCCTGTCAAAAAAGAGAAAGGCCGAATCGCCATGAAGATTGAACTTCATCGAATCAAGATACGCGATCTTGTGGATGGATATGTCGATGACGCGGAGTCCGGTGTCAGAGGGTTCCTCGGACTTCTGGACATCAGGCCCGCCTACCAGCGCGAGTTCGTCTACAAAGAGAAGGAACGAAACGCCGTGATCTCCACCGTGATGAAGGGCTTTCCGCTCAATGTCATGTACTGGGCCAAGAACCCGGACGGAACATTCGAGGTGATGGACGGCCAGCAGCGGACGATTTCGCTTTGCCAGTACTTCAACGGCGACTTCGCGTGGGGCGAGCTCGACCTCGCGGCAAAGTACTTCCACCGCCAGCCGGAGGACATCCAGCGGAAGTTCCTCGACTACGAGCTGATGGTCTACTTCTGCGAAGGCGAGCCGTCCGAGAAGATAGACTGGTTCAAGGTCATCAACATCGCGGGTCTTAAGCTCACAGCGCAGGAGATGCGCAACGCCGTCTACTCGGGCCCGTGGGTCGCGGACGCGAAGCGCTACTTCTCGAAGTCTGGCTGCGTCGCGCAGAAGATCGGCTCGCCCTACCTAAGCGGAAACGCGGACAGGCAGGAGTAAGCGGAAACGCGGACAGGCAGGAGTATCTCGAGACTGCGATTTCGTGGATGGTCAACTCGCAGAAGGACAAGGCGATCGAGGAATACATGGCGATCCACCAGGGCGACGGCGAGGCGACGGAGCTTTGGCTCCACTTCCAGAAGGTCGTGAACTGGATTGAGACCCTTTTCCCGAAATACAGGCGCGAGATGAAAGGGCTTGAGTGGGGGCGGCTCTACAGGGAGTTCTCCGCGAAGAGCTACAACCCGAAGGAATTGGAGCGCCGCGTCGTCGAGCTGATGACGGACAAGGAAGTGCAGAACAACAAGGGGGTCTACGAATTCCTGCTTTCCGGCGAGTCGCGGCGCGAGAAGTTGAACCTGAGG
>ONVK01000059.1 GCA_900321255.1 uncultured Lentisphaerota bacterium
CAGCCTGCCGGCACAGAGCGCTATGCCGAAATTCAGGAGAACGAATATCGCGATCCCACGAGCGAGCCGCTCTCGACATTCGGACTCGACGTCGACACTTCGAGCTACACTACGATGCGTCGTTATCTGACCGAGTGGAAGAGGCAACCTCCGAAGGGCTCCGTGCGGCTTGAGGAGTTCGTCAACTACTTCAAGTACCGCTATCCGCAGCCGAATGGCGACGATCCGATCGCCATCGCGTGCGAGATGGGCGTCTGCCCGTGGGCGCCAACGCACAAGCTTCTCAGGGTCGGCGTGCAGGCGCGGGAAGTTCCTGTCGAGAAGCTGCCGCCGTGCAATCTGACATTCCTCATCGATGTCTCCGGTTCGATGGGCGGGAACGGCGGCTTCGAGATGATGAAGTCCGGGCTTAATATGCTTGTCGGCAAGCTTCGCCCCGAAGATCGCGTTGCAATCGTCACATACGCGGACGGCACCACGGTGCAGCTTGCCTCGACGCCAGGAAGCGAGAAGGACAAGATCCATGCCGTTGTCGATGGGCTCAGGTGCGGCGGCTGCACTTACGGCGCGGGTGGAATCCAGCTCGCCTACGAGGAAGCGAAGAAGAACTTCGACAAGAATGCGAACAACCGCGTCATCCTGATCACTGACGGCGACTTCAATGTGGGAATCTCCGACCCGAAGTTGCTCGAGGAGTTCATCGCCACGAAGCGCGAGAGCGGAATTTTCCTCACGGTGCTTGGCGTCGGACGCGGCAACTACCAGGACGCGAACATGAAGAAGCTTTCGACTGCGGGGAACGGAAACTACGCGTATCTCGATTCGGTCTTAGAGGCGAAGAAAGTGATGATGAACGAGTTTGGCGGAACGCTCTTCACCGTCGCGAAGGACGTTAAGCTCCAGCTCGAGTTCAACCCTGCGGAGGTGAAGGGCTATCGTCTGCTTGGATACGAGAGCAGAAAGCTTGCCGCGAAAGACTTCAACGACGACAAGAAGGACGCGGGCGAGATTGGCTCCGGCCACACGATGACGGCGTTCTACGAGATCGTCCCCGCAGGTTCTGATGAGAAGATTGCGGACGTCGATCCTCTCAAGTATCAGAAGCGCACGGAGTCCGGGCGTGGCGAGGTCTGCACCGTAAAGCTCCGCTGGAAGAAGCCGGACGGCGACACGAGCCTGCTCAAGGAGATTCCGATTTCCGAAGCGCAGATCACTTCGAAGACGCCGTCGGAAGACTTCCGCTTCGCGTCTGCTGTCGCAGAATTCGCGCTTCTCGCGTCCGACTCGAAGTTCAAGGGCGGTGCGTCCTTCGACAAGATTCTTGACCGTGCGCGCCATGCGAAGGGCGAAGACCTCGAGGGCTATCGCGCCGAGTTCATCCGTCTCGTCGAGACTGCGCAGCTTCTCGCGCCGCCAGCGCCACAGACGCCACCCGCCCCAGCCGGGAATCGCCCCGGCGAAGACGACCTATGATTCTCGCGAAAATTCGCATTGCTTTTCCAGGTCCGAAAATATATAATGCGCATAAATGAATGTATTTGTCCTTGCCGCGTCGTCACCCTTCGTGCTGGCGGTGGTTCTGTTCGCTATGCCCGCCGCGTCCGGCGCAGATCTGTTTTCCGCCGCCCCAGGCATGGAGTCGCTTTCCGTTCCCATGGGCGAGTCGCCGGCGGCGTTTACGTTCGCCGCCGAGTTCCGCACGCTCGAGACTCCGGCCCAGATCGCCATCCCCGGCTATGTCGCGAGCGCGGGAACTTCCACAACGAACGGCTTTTCCCTGCGTCTGCAGTCGACCACAGGCGGCAGGTATGACCTTCAGTTCTCTCTTGCGAGGAAGGGCGGCGGTGCGTCATGGATCGTCGGCTCTGGCGGAGCGGTTACGCCTGGCCGGTGGTGCCGGGTCGTCGCCCGCTGGGACGGCGCGAAGATGACGCTCGACGCCGACGGTAAGCGCATCGGCGAGACATCGTACAGCGGCCCGTTCGTTCCCGCGGCGGACGGACTCCTTTCGGTAAACCGCGCGGCCATTGGCTATACCTACTATCCACTGGAGGTCCCGGTCGCGGCATATGCGCCGCGCGCGTGGAGCGGCGATGAGACGGCGGCGTTCTTCGCCGGGCGGCGGAAGGACGATCCCCGCGCCGAAAGGCTCGCGGCCGCGCTCGACCTGGCGAGGAAGGGCGACTTCTCGGGCATGGGGACGGGGGATGCCCCTGAGATTCCGCTGCATCCAATGACTCTCGCCAAATGGCGCGAGGGTGCTGCCTTTTCGCGTCTTTCGGCTGGTGATGTGCAAGGAGCGTGCCGCCTCGCCCGCAGGCGGATGGCGCAGGCTCCCGACTTCTCGGAGCCGGACGGACGGCTCGACTTCGTTCCGGTTTTCGCCAAGGCGCTTGCGGCAAAAGGGGAGCGCATGCTCGCCACTCAGATGCTCGAGGACATCAGGCGTTCGTCGCTCATGGCTGGCGATCTTTCGGCAGCGCCGCTTGTAGGGCTGGACCTTTCCGACGCGCTTGCGTCATCCGGCCGCGACTACGACGCCGAGTGCGAACGAGACGAGGCCCTTGCGCTTGCAAGGGGGACGCGGATCGCGGACGTCGTTTCGCCAGAAGCGGCGAAGCCCGGGGCCGGGCAGGAAAGCGCGGCCTCCGGCAGCCGGGGCGCCTTCGTTTTCGTCGTCTCCCCCGATGGAGACGACGTCAACCCCGGGACGCCGGAGAGGCCTTTCAGGAGCATTGAGCGGGCGCGCGCCGCCGCGCGCGAAAAGGGCGGGGCGACAGTCTGCCTGCGCAGCGGAACGTATGTCGTCCGCGAGACGTTTGCGCTCGGTCCAGAGGATTCCGGTTCGACATGGCGTGCGTGGAAGGATGAAAAGCCGATTCTGACGGGAGCGGCACCCGTAGGTCCGCTCGCCCCCGTCTCGGATCCCGCCGCGCTTGCGCGGATCGCCCCGGAAGCGCGGGAGCACGTGAGAGTCGCCGACCTGTCCGGGGTTGACGGTCTTTCGTTCCGCCCCATGCCTGTGTTCGGTTTCGGGACGAAGCGGCGACCGGCGCCTGTGGTGATCGAGGCGGGCGAGGCGCTGCAGATCGCGATACATCCGAACGAGGGGTTCCTGCGGGTGAAGGCCCCGAAGGGGTCGGTGCGCGGGCTTATGACCGAGCAGGGCTTCCAGCAGTGCGGCGAAGCGAGCATGCCGAAGAACGGGTTCTACTCCGACGATCCTTCGCTCGCGCGTTTCGCCGGGGCAAAGGATCTCATGGTCAGGGGCTACTGGACATGGTACTGGGCCGACCTCATGAGCCGGGTCGCCTCTGTCGATCCCGTTTCCGGCGCGGTTGTCATGTCGGTCTCCGAAGCCGACGAGGAGCCACGCGTAAAGCGCGTTGCGAACGCTGAGCCGGGGAACCCCTTCTGGTTCATGAACGCGCTTGAAGCGCTCGACGCGCCGGGCGAATGGTATATCGACGGCTCGGAGAAAAAGCTCTATGTCTGGCCGCGCAGGGAGGGCGACGCGCTTCGCGTCTCCGTCGCGCAGAGCAACCTCGTCGAGGCGGCGGCGGTTCGCGACCTGGAACTGCGGGGGATTGCCTTCGACGGAGGGTCGCTCGGTGCGCTGGTGCTGGCGGGCTGCACGAACATCGTCGTGAGCGGCTGCTCGTTCAGGGGGTTCGGCAGCATCGCCGTGTCTATCAGGGACGGCCTCGGCGTGACGCTCGCCGACAGCGTAGTCGCGGACACGGGCCGGACGGCTCTCGACGTTCGCGGCGGAGACAGGGCGACGCTTTCGCCTTCGCGCCACAGGATCGCGGGATGCGAGTTCGCCCGCAATTCGTGCTATGGGCGCGTTCATCCGACTATTCTCGTGGACGGCGTCGGCGTCGAGATAACCGGCTGCTTCATGCACGACGCGCCGTCGAGCGTCGTGAGACTCGAGGGGAACGACCACCTCGTGGCCTCCAACCGCTTTGTCCGCGCCGTGTATGAGTGCGACGACAACGCGGCGATCGACATCTACCGCAACCCGTCCTACGCCGGATGCCGGTTCATTGGCAATGTCTTCGAGGACTGCGGCAGGGCCGGCGGCTTCGCCGACTGCGGGCAGGCGGCGATCCGCTTCGACGGCAACATATCCGGGATGACTGTCGCCGGCAACGTGTTCCGCAGGTGCGGCACGGCCTTCTTCGGGGCGATCAACATCAACGGCGGACGCATGAACGTCGTCGACTCCAATGTCTTCGAGGACTGCGAGAAGGGGGTCACGGTGTTCTTCTATCCTGACTGGCACTGGCGGTACATCTGGCGCGGCGGCAACCACCATGCGGTCTTCATCCGCGAGGAGTGCTTCGACAGGCTTGGAATCCGCGGCGGAATCTACGCAGAGCGCTATCCGCGAATGGCGGCCCTGCCGGAACTGCCGCAGGTGAACTTCATCACGCGCAACCGCGGCATTGGCTGCCCCGTCTACGACAGACTTCCCCCCGCGACCGCCATCTACGGAAACTCGGCAGAGGCAACGCCATGAGAATTGATGTGGATAGACGGCCTGCCTATGTGCTCGCCGTATCGTTTGCGCTTGCATCTGCGGCCGCATCCGCGGCGGGTCTCCCGCTGTTGTCGACCGGGCAGGATCCCGATGCGCTGGCGATTAATATTGACGAGGGCGAGACGCGGGAATGGACGGACAACATCGAAGTCGGCCATACAAACATATACGTCAACGTCGCGTCGAACGGAACCCTGGCCATTTCCGGGAACATAGCCGCCGGTTCGCTCGTGAAGCGTGGGCTCGGCCGCGTCGCCATCGCAGGGCGCGTCAATCGCATTGAGGACGGCATATTCTGCGAAGAGGGCATAATGTCGGTCCAGGACGCATCGTCCCTCGAAGAGACGGGTTCAATCCATATTTCCGACGGCACGTTCGAGTTTGCGGGCGACGGAAGCGGATTGCAGCAGACGCTGCCCTGCCCCCTTGTGTGCAGCGCTTCGATGACGTCTGCTGGCGTCTACGGCATCGTCGACCTGAAGATAGAAGCCCCGCTCGCCGTTACGAACGTAGACATGCGCACGGGGTGCATATTGAAGCGCGGTGTCGGGCGGCTCACTTTTGCGCCGGCAAGCGGCGGAACCATGACGCTTTCCATGTGCGATGGTACGCGGGACGGT
The DNA here is from genome assembly GCA_900321255.1 of uncultured Lentisphaerota bacterium. Lineage (GTDB taxonomy): Bacteria > Verrucomicrobiota > Kiritimatiellia > RFP12 > UBA1067 > UBA1067. The sequence continues at coordinate 5,167 of ONVK01000059.1, forward strand.
AATGGCACTGCCAAACCGCAGAAGATAGGCGACATCTCGTCCGACTACTGGCCGCACCCGAAGACGGGCTACTCGGGGTTCAATGTCGCAGAAGGCGAAGTGGCGATCATCGGAGATTCCTCTGCCACTGTGAAGATCGACCACTGGACGCTGATACCGACCGGCGCATCCGGGCTAAGGACGCCCGCGTCGCTTGTCTTCGACGGCGTGAAGGGTACACTTGCGGGAAACGGCCAGTTTTCCCTTGCCTGCTACTCCGACTTTGTGGCAGGTGACTGCGAAGCTTCCCGTTATCCGCGGCTCATGATATGCAACGGCGCGGACATATCGACCAAACACGTGAAGGCGTTGGAAGGCGGAGTGTATATGTGGCCGACATCCATCGTCGACAGTGCGACGTGGCGCATAACTGGTACGTTTTCGCCATACGGCGACAAGAGCCCGTACCGCAACGTGGTATTCGTCTTCCGCAACAAGGCGAAGGGATATTTCGCCAATCAGATAAATGAATGGAGCAACGGCGGCGCGAATTTCATCGCGGTCGATTCGGTGCTGGCGAAGAACGAATCGCTGGAAGAGATATACGAGGTGAACATGGCCCAGAGTGGCACAAGCGGCGGAAAATGGCTCATAGGCTCCAATTCCGTGGTGGCGGTGTCGAGAATAAACGTCAAGCGCGATGTCGCGAAGAATGGTGACGGCCCGATGTACATCGACCTTGACGGCGGCGAATGGCGTATGGCGCAAAACACCCTGCGGTTTACGAACGCCAACCAGGTCGTCATTTCGACATTGCGCGAGGCTGGCGCGACGATTCCCGTGGCCGACGGTGCAACGGCATTCGTTGGGCGGGCAATCTCGGGCGCGGGCGGTATCGCTAAGACAGGCGGCGGCACCATCCGCTTCGAGCCGCAGGGGGAATGGACGATGGATAATCCACCCGTTTTCGTCTCGAACCTGACCGACTCGGTATCGCTTGCGTTCGAGGGGCTTTTCGACGTGCGCGAGGGCTCGGCTTTCGTGGAGAGCGGGGCGTGCCGGAAGGGCGGCGCGTACCGCGCGGGCCAGGGTGCGTCCATTGACTTCGACTGGAACGACCTCGGTTCGGGCGTCGCGTTCAGCGGGGCTGGATCGTTCTCCAACTTCACGGCAACAGCTGCGACGATATCTGTTCCGCTTTCCGATGACATGGTCGCCACCAACGGCGCGCCGTCTTTTTCCTCTGCGACGCTCGGAGGACCGGTGCTTGTGGACTTTGGCCAGCTTCGCATCCCCGAGCGTGGCGCCAAAGTCGTCGTCGCGACGTTTCTGTCCGGCGCACCCTCTCTTGCGAAATGGTCGACAAGTGCAGTTCCGAAAGGCTTTGCGGCATCGCTGCGGATGGACGGCTCGTCTGTAGTGGCGGACATACGGCACGTTGGTTTTACCATCAGGCTAAGATAACAAAAAGGGGGGACGGAATATGAGGATAGTCATCGTGGCGGCCGTTGCCGCTGGGGTTGCGCTTTGCGCGGGGGCGGGGCAGAAAACGGCATTTGCCCTAAAGGACGCCGCAATCGTGAAGTGCAAGGTGGAGAAGTCGAGCGGGCTGTTCAACGTGCAGAAGACCGCGGAAGACCTCGTGACGGTGATTTCCAACGTGACCGGCCGGGCCCCCGCCGTCTATGCGCAGGGGAAGGAGCCCTCGCAGGGAACGTTCATCTACCTCGGCGACTGCTCCGCGGCGGCGGAGGCCGGCGTGACCGCGAAAGGGCTGCGGCTCTGCGACTGGCGCGTCAAATGCGCGCCCGGCAGGGCGTTTCTCTTCGGACGCACCGGCTACGCGGTGTCGGCGGCCGCGTGGGAGTTCGCGGAGAAGTGCCTCGGATACCGCGTTCTCTTCCCTGACGACGGGCCGGACGACTTCAAGGCCGACCCCGAGGCGGCAGTCCCGGTCCGCGAATGGACGACAAAGCCGGCGTTCTACAACCGCGAGATATACTCCGCGAGGTTCGATCGCAGGAAGTTCCCGTACATGATGCAGTTCTGGGAGCGGTACGGGCGCGCGCTGTCGTGCGAACCCGGCCCGGACCAGATAGAGGGCCGCTACCGCGTCTCGTGGCAGACGAAGCACTGCCACTCGTCGTTCGACTACCTGCCGCCCGAGAAGTACGGGAGCGAGCATCCCGAATACTACTCCATGGGGCCAGACGGCAAGAGGCGCTTTGTCCGTAACTCCAAGTGCCAGCTCTGCTACACGAACCCCGACACCTACCGCCTCGTCCTTGAGTCCCTCTTGGGCTTCATCGCCGCGGACCGCGCGAAGTTCCCCGACGACCCTCCGCTCATCTACGACTTCACGCAGATGGACAACTCCGACTTCATCTGCCTCTGCCCGGAGTGCAGGAAGGTCATCGCCAAGTACAACCGCGTGGAGGGCGGTCACAGCGACGGAGGCGACGCAGGGCTCGTGCTCGAGTTCGCGAACCGCCTCGCGCGCGACGTACGCGAGAAGTACCCCGATGTGCAGATACGCATCTTCGCCTACGTCTCGACCGAGCGCGCGCCCGAAAAGGGGAAGATGACGATCGAGCCAAATCTTCGCATCTGGTGGTGCAACGTCTACTCGCACTGCGACGCGACGATTCCGCTTCTGACGAAAGGGCACTTCAACGAGAACAACGCCCGCGAGATACGCGAATGGGCCGCGCTGACGAAGAACCTCGAGCTGTGGGACTACCTCTACCGCGGCGACGAGCCGTCCCCCGCGGTCGACGCAGTCGCCTCGAACATCAGGTTCTTCTCGTCCCTCGGCATAGACTCCGTCTTCATGGAGAACGAGTTCTGGTCGGGAACGGGGTCCTGGGACGAGCTGAACCGCTATGTCCTCGCGAAGCTGTACATAGATCCTTCGCTCGACGTGGATGCCCTCGTCCGCACGTTCTGCCGCGCCTACGGCGAAGGTGCGGGCGACATGTACGAGGCGTACCGCTACATGAGGGAGCAGGTGCTGACGCGCTACAGCAAGGACCACTTCGAGCAGCGCACGGGGATCAACACCTGGAAGGCCGATCCCGCCGTCCTGAGGAAGTTCGGTTCGTTCGTCGCGCAGGCGTACAAGAAGGAGACGCGCGAGAAATACCGCGCGCGCATGGCGCCGATCATGGAGAGGCTTTCCGAGAAGCTGCTGACCATCTACCGCAAGGACCCCAAGTCCAGGGACGAGTTTGCAAAGGCGATAGAGACCTACCGCAAGTGGGCGACGGAAAGCGCGAGAATCATGTTCGCAGAACCGAAATGGCGCGGCGGCGCGGAAAAGAAGATCGAAGAGAGGATCGACCTCCTTACGATGAAGTTCGACGACCTTCCCGAAGAGCTGAAGTCCGTTCCCGACGAAGATCTCGTGCTCGTTGACTGGCATGCGCGCGGCGGCGGCAAGAGGGTCGACGACCCCAAGTCCCCGCGCGGCAAGGCCGTTATAAAGAAGACCGGCGCAAACATAGTCTGGGGCGCCTACGACCGTCCGTCGAAGAAGAGCTACGGTCAGCGCGTCGTCAAGGCCGCCGAGGAGCTGAACGCCGAGGCCTACACGTGGGTGAAGCTGAAGACGCTGCACGTCGGGTTCGAGACGGTCTTCTGGTTCGACGGCTCCTGGGAGTGCGACTTCAACCTCAAGGACTTCCACATCCTCGACGACGGCATGGCCGTCGATCCGAACTGGTACGAGCTATGGGTCTCTGCGCGCTACGAGGACGGAACGCTCTACGTCGACCGTCTCGCCCTGCGCCGCATCCAGCCGCCGAAGGGGAAGTGACGCCTCCCTGTCGAGGTTGGTTTCCAGCGGCCTTTTTGGTATAATCCCACTCAAAATCGGCGATGTGCCGGGAAGGGAGAATGCAATGTGCGGATTGAATAGGCTTGCGTTGACGCTTGCGCTGTGCTGTGCGGGTGTTGCAGCAAGGGGAGATGTCATGAGCGTGACGGTCTGGCGCGGCGAGAGTTCGTCTTTCCTCGTGTCCGACGAGTTTCCCGAAATCGGCGGCGAAGCTCCTGGCGTGACGATTCGCCGCGGCACTCTCCTGCCCGTCCGGTACAACACGAGCATCAAATCGCTTGAATACAGGTTCGTCGCCGATCGCGCAGTCTATGGGTCGAAGGCGGCAGGTCTCCACTTCGCGACCGTTTCGGCCGCGGCGGACGCAAAGCCGGGCGAGTACGAGTTCGGGCAGCTCAAGGTGAAGGTCCTCGACCGCGTCCTGCCGCCGCCGAGCGAGTGGAAATACTTCCTCGACCTCTGGCAGCATCCGTGGGCCGTCGCGCGCGTAAACGGCGTGAAGCCGTTCTCGCCCGAGCACTACGCCGCGATGGAGCCGCTCTGGAAGATGCTTGCGGAAGCCGGCCAGAAGGCGCTCACGGTCACGCTCGTCGACCAGCCCTGGAACCACCAGTGCTACGACGCGTACGGCACGATGATCGGCCGCCGCAGGGATGCGAACGGGAAATGGTCGTTCGACTACTCCGTCTTCGACAAGTACGTGGAGTTCGGCAGGAAGTGCGGGCTTGGTCCCGACATCGCATGCTACACCATGTGCCCTTGGGGCTACATGGTCGACTACATCGACGCCGACGGCAGGAAGGTCCGCGCCGAGGCGCGGCCGCGCAAGCCGTTCTTCGACGAATACTGGGGTGATTTTCTCGTCGACTTCTCGAAGCACCTCGAGGAGAAGGGGTGGCTCAAGGACACGTTCATCGCGATGGACGAGCGTTCGCCGGAAGACCTCGCCTACATCGCCGCGTTCGTGCGCCGCGTCGCGCCCGGGCTCAGGATCGCGATGGCAGGCAACCGCCGCCCAAGCGAGTTCAAGGGCATCGATATCGACAACTACTCCCAGATCATGCACCATGTGGACAGGCCCTTCCTCGACGAAGTCGCCGCGCGCCGCAAGGAGGGCAAGACGACGACCTACTACATCTGCTGCGGACCCGCGAGGCCCAACACCTTCATGAGCTCCGGCCCCGGCGAGGCGTTTGTCTGCGGTTTCTACCCGGCGGCCTGCGGGCTTGACGGTCTTCTTCGCTGGGCCTACAACAGCTGGGGGGAGGACTCGAACAACGACATGACCTACAGCCGCTGGACCGCAGGCGACATTGCTCTCGTCTACCCCGACGGCTCCCCGAGCTGGCGGTTCCTGGAGCTGAAGAACGGCATCGTCGCCGCCGAGAAGTTCCGCATCCTCCGCGAGCAGGGCGGTCGCGACGCCGAGCTTGACGCCCTTGCCGCGAAGTTCGACTTGAAGAATCTTCTCGAGGGCACCGACTACGAGGGGCTGCGCCGCGCCGTGCAGGATGCCGTGAACCGCTGAAGAATTTAAATGAAAGGAACAAAAAATGACTAACGAAACGACTGTGGTGGAAAAGGTTACTGGCGCCATTGGAGCCCAGTTCAACGAGGGCAGGGAGACCGCCTCGCAGATCACGACATGGGTGACGGAAAAGGGCCTCGACTTTGCGCTTAACCTCGTGTTCGCGCTCGTGATACTGCTTGTCGGCTGGCTTGCCATAAAGCTGATCGCCTTCACAGTCCGCAAGGCGCTGATGCGCGGCAAGGCCAAGGGACGCCTGCTTGCCGACTTCATCTGCTCCGTCGTCACGAAGGCTTGCTGGGCGGTGCTGCTTGTGATGGTGCTCGGCCGCCTCGGCGTAAACGTCACGCCTCTCATCGCCGGACTCGGCGTCACCGGATTCATCCTCGGCTTCGCGTTCCAGGAATCGCTCGGCAACCTCGCCTCCGGCATGATGATCGCCCTTAACGAACCGTTCAAGGTCGGCGATGTCGTTGACGCCGCGGGACACTCCGGCGTGGTTCTCGAGGTCAACATGATGGCGACCGTGATGAAGACGCCCGACGGAAAGCGCATCGTCATACCAAACAAGAGCGTTTGGGGCGGCCCGATCGTCAACTACAACGCGCTTGGCCTGAGGCGCGTCGACCTCCAGGTGGGCATCGACTACGGCGAGGACCCCGAACGCGCAGTGGAGATCATCCGCGAGACGGTCGCGCGCATACCGGGCGTCCTCGCGGAGCCCGCTCCAGCCGTCGCCGTCGCGTCGCTCAACGACAGCGCCGTGCAGATCAATGTCCGGCCGTGGGTCAAGAGCTCTGATTACTGGGCGGTCGCGTCCGCTACGCTCACCGCCGTCAAGATGGAGCTCGGGAAGGCCGGCGTCAAGATCCCGTTCCCGCAGATCGAAGTCCACACGGCGAAGTAGCCGATGCTCCACGTCGTCGCAACACCGATCGGAAATCTCGCCGACCTCTCGCCGCGCGCTCTCGCCGCGCTTAGGGGGGCGGCCGCGATCGCCTGCGAGGATACGCGGCGCACGTGGCAGCTCCTGACGCACTTCGAGATACCGCGCCCTGCGGAGATGTTCTCGTACCGCCAGGGCAACGAGGAGCGCGTCACCGAGAAGGTGCTGTCGCTTCTCGCGGAGGGCAAGGATGTCGCGCTCTGCTC
>ONVK01000044.1 GCA_900321255.1 uncultured Lentisphaerota bacterium
ACGGCGCGAAAGTGACGATCCGGAACCTCAACTACTTCAAGAAGGCCACGGGATATACGCTGGACATCGTGGTGTTGGGCGCGGAAAAACCGACAAAGGCTTCGCATCCGCTCGACATTGCACCGCGCGGAAGCGCCACGTTTGACGTGAATGGCATCAAGGACGGATCTGTCTGCGTGCGCTGCGAAATCACGCTGGACGATGACGACGGCATTCTCAAAAAGGGACATGTGATCGCGAACGGCCAGTTCGACTTCAAGGGAATCTACGAAGCGGCAAATCGAGTTGAAGTGAAGGCGGAAGGAAAGGTCGACGATACGTCCGACGCTAAGTCAGTCGGCTTCAAGGCGGGCGGCACGGAAGTGCGCTTCGACCGCGCGTCTGGTGCGCTTGTCTCGTATGTGAAGGGTGGGCGGGAGTTCCTTCTCGCGCCGATGACGGTGGATGCGTTCCGCGCACCCAGTTCCAACGAAGTCGGACTTGGCGACAGGTGGGCGCAGGCGGGCCTGCGCGAATTCGTCCAGAAGGCGACGTCGATTTCGGAAGTGACGACGAATCCCGACGGCTCGAAGTCGTTTGTCGTGGTTGCCGACGTTCGCGGAAAGCAGAAGGAGCGCCTCGTCGGCTTTGGCGGTAACAACGGCAAGCCGTGCGAGATTGTTCCTGTGGGAGCAGTCGCGCAGCACGATCCGCACTTCGTCGTCGCGCAGAAGTGGACGGTGTTCGGCGACGGCAACGTGGCGTGCCAGTCCGAGATCCGCTCGCGCGGACGCGTGATGGAGCTTGCCCGCATCGGCTACCGCTTCACGCTCGACAAGGGGCTTGGCAAAGTCAGCTGGTTCGGTGCGGGTCCGTTTGAGAACTATCCGGACCGCAGAAGCGGCGCGTTCACGGGATGGTGGAGCACTGGTGTCGACGGGATGGTGGAGCGCTACGCGAAACCGCAGGACATGGGCATGAGATGCGACACCGCCTGGGCGTCGCTTATGGGAAGCTCCGGCATGTTTATGCTGATGTCGCTCGGCGAGCCGTTTGCGTTCTCGGCGATTCCGTATTCTCCGACGGAGCTGGTGAAGACGATGCATCCGCAGGAGCTGACGGAGACAGGGAAAGTTGAATTCGGCGTCTACGCGGCGGTGCGCGGGCTCGGAGGCGCGTCGTGCGGCCCAGGGCCGATGGGCAGGGACATCGTCAGAAACAACAAGACATTCACGCTCGACTTCCTGATCGGCGTGCCGGGCGACCAGAACCGTCTGCCGTACATGCCGCACGCCGAACTGCCGCCGGACGTGCGCACTGGCGAGGACATCGTGCCGACGGTCGTCGCGTGCACGTCGGCAGAGCCGGGCGAGGGTGACGCTGATCATCTCGTGGACGGCGACCTCTCGACCATCTGGCACTCGCAGTACGGCGTGACCCTGACGAAGTACCCGCATGCGGTGACTGTCGACCTCGGGCGCACCGTGAACGCGAAGGGCGTCTCGATCTGGCAGCGCCAGAACGGGCCTAACGGAAACGTGAAGGACTTCAAGTTCGAGGTTTCGGCGGACGGCAAGCAATGGCGCGAAGTGATTGCGTCGCAGCTTAAGCCGGGTGCGGCCGAGCAGAAGTTCGCGTTCGCCGCGCCGTCGCCTGTGCGCTTCTGGCGCTTCACGGGGCTCAATGAGCATGGCGGCCGCGAATTCGCCTCCCTCGCGGAAATCAGGGTTGAATGATTATGCTGCGGGGACAGACCCCGCGATACCCATGTTTTTCGGGGATTTTGAGCCGCCCTGCATCAGGAGAACGATTCCCTCTTTGGGCGGTTTGTGGTATAATAGGCGAATTAAGTCAAAAAAACGAGGTGAACCATGTTGGATTACACTGTTCTCGGGTCGTTCGTCGGCTATCTTCTGATCGTGCTCTGGATCGGCTTCTTCTTCTCGAAGCGCCAGTCCAATCTGGGCGACTACTATCTCGGCGGGCGGAAGATGAACAAGTGGGTTGTCGCGCTTTCCGCGCAGGCCTCTGACATGTCGGGGTGGCTTCTGATGGGGCTGCCGGGCGCTATCTACGTCGGCGGGTTCTCGGAGGCCTGGATTGGCTTCGGGCTTCTCATCGGCACCTACCTCAACTGGAAGATCGTCGCCCAGCGTCTGCGCCGCTATTCGCAGGTCTGCGGTGACTCGATCACCATTCCCGACTTCATATGCAACCGCTTCCACGACCGCACCGGCGTCTCCCGCATAATCGCCGCCGTTATAGTGCTCGTCTTCTTCACGTTCTACACCGCCTCTGGTTTCGTGTCCTGCGCGAAGCTCTTCACCTCCACCTTCGGCATCCCCGAGACCGTGAGCCTCTGCGGGATTCAGATGACCGGCTACACGCTATGTCTCCTGATCGGCGCAGTGGTTGTCGTGAGCTACACTCTCATGGGCGGGTACATGGCAGTGTGCTGGACCGACTTCATCCAGGGAATGCTCATGTTCATCGCCATAGTGCTGGTGCCGGCCATCGTGATCTGCAACGCCGGCGGTTTTGCCGCGACGGTTGACTCGCTCAACGAGATAAACCCGTACCTGCAGTCTCTCTTCACGAACGCCACTTCCGGCAAGGCGGCGGGCTTCATCGGGCTTGCCTCCTGCATGGCCTGGGGGCTCGGCTACTTCGGAATGCCGCACATTCTCGTCAGGTTCATGTCCATCGACAATCCGGCCGAGGTGAAGGGGTCGAGGCGCATCGCGATGGCGTGGGTCACCATCTCGCTCGCCGCGGCCGCCGTGATCGGACTCGTGTTCCATATCTACCTCCGCCAGCGCGGCCTTGCGCTTGACGACGTCGGCGGCGATCCCGAGAAGTGCTTCATGGTGATGATCAACGGAATCTTCTCCGGCGGGTTCCTGACGCGCGTGGTCGCCGGCATACTTCTTTCGGCGATCATGGCGGCCATCATGTCCACGGCCGATTCGCAGCTGCTCGTCTCGGCCTCGAGCTTCTCAAACGACTTCTACAAGGTCGTTCTCCGCAAGAAGGCGTCTGACCGCGAGCTGCTTGCGGTCTCGCGCGTCGCGGTAGGCGCGGTTGCGCTCGTCGCCATCTGCATGGCGATGAACACGCAGTCGGAGTTCTTCAAGGTCGTGATGAAGATGGTCTCGTTCGCCTGGGCCGGCTTCGGCGCGGCGTTCGGGCCGCTCATCCTGCTGGCGCTGTTCTGGCGGCGCGTGAATCTCGCCGGCGCGATCTCGGGCATGGTGGTCGGCGCGACGGTCTGCTTCGTGTGGAAGTTCGTCCTGTCCGGATATGCCGACGCCTATCCGATCTTCGGCCTCTACGAGCTTGCCCCCGGCTTCATACTCTCGTTTGCGGCGACGGTGATCGTCTCGCTCGTCACCGCCCGCCCGTCGTCCGAGATGCTCGCGGAGTTCGACCGTGCGCTCGAGATGACGCCCAAAGGCAGCGGACTCTAAGACCCCGTATTTGGTATAATAAAGCCATGAGAAATCAGATCATTGCAGCATTCGCCGCGCTTTCGTGCGCGGTCGCGGCGGCGGAATCCGTGAAGCCATCCGGTCCGTGCGCGTTCGTCGATCCGTTCATCGGCACCGCCGGCACGGGCCATACGTCTCCTGCGGCGTGTGTTCCGTTCGGTCTCGTCCAGGCCGGTCCAGACACGGGAAACGGCGACTGGGAGCACTGCTCCGGCTACAGCTACGGAGACAAGGCCATCCACGGCTTCTCGCAGACCCATCTCAACGGCACCGGCTGCCCCGATCTCGGCGACGTGAGGATCCTTCCCTTCGTGTCGGAGTCCGCCCCGGAGTCGGTGCCCTACGACAAGGCGAGCGAGAGCGCGAAGCCCGGCTTCTACGCCGTCACGCTCGCGGGCGGAGTGAAGGTCGAGATTTCCGCGACCGCGCGCTGCGCCATCTACAGGCTATCGTATCCGAAGGGCGCGCGCTGCCGCCTCCTCGTCGACCCGCGCTGGTGCATAACGAGGGGAAGGACGCCTGGCTCGTGCATCCAGTTCTGCGACGTCGCTCCGGACGGGAAGACTGGCGTGTCGGGAAAGGTCGTCGTCAACAACTGGGTCAAGCGCACCTACGCCTTCAAGATGGAGTTCTGCCGTCCGTTTTCCTCGGAACGGGATCTCGTATTCGACTTCGGCGCGTCGCAGGGCGAGCCGCTCGTCGTGAAGGTCGCGCTCTCCGCCCTCGGCGGAGTCTCGGACGCGGAGCGCAATCTCGCGGCGGAGATCCCGGACTGGGACTTCGGCCGCGTCGCATCTGCCGCGGACGGGAAGTGGTCGGAGCTCCTCTCTCGCGTGGACGTCGAGGGAAGCGACGACCAGAAGCGCAACTTCTACACGTCCCTCTACCACCTTTTCGTGCAGCCGAACGACATTTCCGACTCCGGCCGTCAGCCGTACTACTCCACGCTCTCCACGTGGGACACCTTCCGCGCCGCGCATCCCCTCTACACGATCCTCGTTCCAGAGGTCGTTCCTGATTTCGTCCGCTCGATGCAGCGCCAGGGCGAGTTCACGGGGTATCTGCCGATATGGACGCTCTGGGGCCGCGACAACCAGTGCATGATCGGCACGCACTCCGTCCCGGTTCTCGTCGATGCGTACCTGAAGGGGTTCGAGGGCGACTGGGAGAGCGTCTACGCGCAGATCAAGGAGACGCTGACGAAGAGGCACGAGGGGCGCATCAAGGAGCGGTGGGACCTTCTCGACAGGCACGGGTACTATCCGTACGACGTGGTCAGGAGCGAGTCCGTCTCCCGCACGCTCGAGTGCGCCTACGACGACTGGTGCGCAGCGCAGATGGCCGCGAAGCTCGGCCGCGAGGAGGACGCGAAATTCTTCCTCCGCCGCTCGGGGAACTGGAGGAACGTGCTTGATCCGTCGCTCGGGCTCATGCGCAGCAGGGATTCGAAGGGAAAATGGCGCGATCCGTTCGATCCTTCGGCCGTAGGGTATGGCGAGGGCTACGACTTCACCGAGGGGAACTCGTACCAGTACACCTGGCATGTCATGCAGGACCCCGACGGGCTCGTTTCGGCGCTGGGCGGGCGCGATGCGTTCGTCGACAAGCTCGACGCGCTCTTCGAGCGGCCCGAGGAGATGAAGGGCGACGTGCTGGACGTGACCGGGCTCATCGGGCAGTACGTCCACGGAAACGAGCCGAGCCACCACGTCATCTACTTCTACACGCTCGTCGGCGAGCGCGACAAGGCGGCGCGCCGCATCCGCGACGTGTTCGACAGGTTCTATCTCCCGAAGCCGGACGGACTGTGCGGCAACGACGACTGCGGGCAGATGAGCGCGTGGTACGTCTTCTCTGCGCTCGGCTTCTATCCGTTCAATCCGTGCGGAGGCACGTACGTGCTCGGCGCGCCGCAGGTTCCGAAGGCAGCAATCAAGTTGGCAGGGGCGTCTCTCCGAGATGCCCGCGGTCGCGTCGGAGACGCGACCCTACCAGGTGATTGCAAAACCTTGACAATCATTGCTAACAACCTCTCCGCCGAGAACAAGTACGTGAAGTCCGTCACCTTCAACGGCAAGCCCCTCGACAAGACTATCGAGCACGCCGACCTCATGGCCGGCGGCGAGCTCGTCTTCGAGATGGCGGGGAAGTGAGAAAAGTGGTATAATTTCTCTGCAATGAAGAACGATTGCGGGAATGTCGTGAAAGGCGCAGGGCGCGAAACGCTGAAACGCCGCGTGCGCGTCGAGATCGATCTCGGCGCATTGGTCAGGAACTACAGGAAGATCGTCGCGCACGTGAAGCCGATGCGCGTCCTCGCCGTCCTCAAGGCGAACGCCTACGGGCTCGGTGTCGGGGCGTATGCCAAGGCGCTTGCGGCGGCCGGCTGCCGCGAATTCGGCGTGGCGGAGCCGTTCGAGGCGCTTGAGCTCCTCGCTGTCCTGAAGCGCGGCGGATTTGCCGCGGACGTGCAGATTCTCTCGTCGATTCTCCCTGACGAAATCGCGCCCATGGTTAAGGCGGGCGTGATTCTGCCGATAACCGATCTCGCGACGGCGAAGCTCATAAGCGACGCCGCGCGCAGGGCGAAGAAGACGGCGCGCGTCCACTTCAAGCTCGACACCGGCATGGGCCGCCTCGGCATACTCGCCAGGGACGCTCTTGAGACGATACGCGCCGTGAGGAAGCTTCCGAACCTCGACTGCGAGGGGATCTTCTCGCACTGCCCGATGGCCTACGAGCCGAAGGACCCGTTCACGAAACGGCAGGTCAGGCTCTTCAAGTCGATCGTCTCCGCGTGCGCGAAGGAGGGGATTTCGTTTCGCAAGGTCCACATGGCCGCATCCGACGCAATCAACAACTTCCCCGAGACGGCGAAACCGCCGTTCACCATGGTCAGGACCGGCATCAACCTCCACGGCAGCTTCGACCCCAACGGCCGCAAGGCGCTGAATGTCGAGCCGGTCCTCTCGCTCAGGACGCGTGTCGCGCAGGTGCGCGAGCTCCCGGCGGGCACGACGCTCGGCTACGGGCGCACGTGGTGCCTCGCGCAGCCGACGAAGGTCGCGACGATCTCGGCGGGCTATGCAGACGGCCTCCCGCTCGCGCTCACGAACCGCGGGTTCGTCTTCATCGGAGGCCGGCGCTGCAAGATAATAGGCCGCATTTCGATGGACTATACGACGGTCGACGTAACCGACGTCCCGGGGGTGAAGCCCGGCGACGAGGTTGTCTGCTTCGGCTCCTGCGGGCGCGACTCGATAACGCCGGACGACTGGGCGGTGCTGAAGGGAACGCACGCTTATGATATAATCTGTTCCCTCGGCTCGCGCGTCCAGCGCGTCGTGAAGTGATTTAACGTCAAAAAGAGGAGAGAAAATGAACTACGCAGAGGCCAAGAAGATGCTCGACAAGTGCGGACAGGGACATGTCCTCGCCTGGTGGAAGAAGCTTTCGAAGACGGGGCAGAAGGCGCTCCTCGAGCAGATCGCGAAGATCGAGCCGAAGAGCCTCGCCTACTGCCAGAAGGCGCTCAAGGCAGGCATCGCGGCTGTCGACAACTCGAAGGGCAGGGCCCCGAAGGTCGCCGTCCTCAAGGGCAAGAAGCTCGCCGAGGCCGTCGCGATCGGAGAGAAGGAGCTAAAGGCAGGCCGCGTCGCCGCGCTTCTCGTGGCGGGCGGGCAGGGCTCGCGCCTCGGCTACGACGGGCCGAAGGGCTGCTACTCGATCGGGCCGATCACGGGCGCTCCGCTCTTCTACTTCCATGCCCGCAAGATCCTCGCGCGCACCGTCCGCTATGGCCGCACGATTCCGTTCTACGTGATGACGAGCGAGGCGAACAACGAGGCGACGATCCGCTGCTTCGAGGAGAACGATTACTTCGGGCTCAACCCGAAGGACGTGTTCTTCTTCACCCAGGGGATGTGGCCCGGAATGACGAAGGACGGGAAGATCATCATGGACGCCCCCGGCCACGTCTTCATGAGCCCCGACGGCCACGGCGGCCTTCTTGCGGCGCTGAAGCGCTCGGGAGCGCTCGCCGACATGAAGAGCCGCGGGATAAAGTCCGTCTTCTTCTTCCAGGTGGACAACCCGCTCGTCGAGATCGCGGACCCCGCGTTCATCGGCTACCACGTCGCGAACAAGTCGGAGTATTCGCTCAAGCTCTGCGCCAAGCGCGACCCCTACGAGAAGGTCGGCATGCCGATGCAGTTCGGAAAGTCCTTCCGCATGGTCGAGTACACCGAGATGACGAAGGAGCAGTGCGAGCGCAGGGCGAAGGACGGCAAGCTCTACTTCCTCTACGGCTCGCCGGCGATCCACGTCTTCGACCGCGCGTTCCTCGAGCGCGAGGCCGGGAAGGCGATGCCGCTCCATCTCGCGTTCAAGAAGATACCGTACGTGGACGAGAAGGGCAAGGTCGTCAAGCCGGCGGAGCCGAACGGCTACAAGTTCGAGAAGTTCATCTTCGACGTTCTCCCGAACGCGCGCCGCGCGGCGTTCCTCGCCTTCGACCAGAAGGACGAGTTTTCGCCAGTCAAGAACGCCGAGGGGTCCGATTCGCCCGCGACCTGCAAGGCCGACATGCAGGCGAAGTGGCGGCGCTGGCTCGCGGCGGCGGGCGTGAAGGTTGTGGACGGTCTTCCAGTCGAGATCGACCCGGCCTACGCGCTTGACGCCGACGACCTTGTCGCGAACGGCATCGCGCTCGGCGCGGAGTGACGCGCGGCGGAAAGGGAACATGAACTTCGAGAACAATCTGAAGAAGCTCGAGGAGCTCGTGGCGCGGATGGAGTCCGGCGACATGAAGCTCGACGACATGATCAAGGCGTTCGAGGAAGGACGCAAGCTCGTCGACACGTGCCAGAAGGACCTGGAGTCGATCCGCCAGCGCATCGAGAAGGTGACGAAGGGCGGCGCAGTAGAGGAAATGCAGGCATGAAACAGATCTACGTCCAGGCGCAGCCAGACCACATCGAGTCGCTTTCCAAGTCGGCTCCCATTGCGGCCATCGAGGAACTCGTGTGGAACGCCCTCGACGCGGACGCGCGCGAGGTCAAGGTCGACCTTCTGACGAACCCCCTCGGGGCGGTAGAGTCCGTGCGCGTGTCGGATGACGGCACGGGGATCGACGCGACGAAGGCCGACGCGACGTTCGGCTCGCTCGGCGGCAGCTGGAAGCGCTCCGCCACGCAGACCGAGTCGGCGGGGCGGCGGCTCCACGGGCGGCACGGCCGCGGGCGCTTCAAGGCGTTCGCGCTCGGAACGCACGTCGAATGGCGCACCACGACGCGCGGCGAGAAGGGCGCGCTCGTCTCCTACGTCCTTTCCGGCGACATTTCCACGCCCGGCGTCTTTGATCTCGACGAGGTCTCGAAAGCCGGCCCCGCCACGGGGACCGAGGTGTTCGTCACGAACGTGAAGGCGACGTGCGACTCCCTCCTGAGCGCGGCGGAGACGGTGCAGACTCTCGCGGCGAAGTTCGCGCTGTACCTCAAGAGCTACCCCGACGTCAGGATCTACTTCAACGGGCTTCCCGTAACGCCCGTGATCGTCCAGAAGCGCACTACCGACTACAAGCTCACCCTCGAGAATGGAGCCGAGGCGAAGCTCGAGGTCATCGAGTGGAAGCGCAAGTTCGTCGGCGCGGGGCGTCTTGTCTTCGCCGGGCCGGACGGCTTCCAGCTGCACGAGCAGTCCGCGCTCGTGCGCTCGGGCGGGATTCCCTTCACGGCCTATCTCGTCTCGCCCCGCTTCCCCGCCCTGAACGCTGAGAACGCGCTTGTCATGGACGAGCTCAACCCCGAGGTCAGGATGTACATCGACGGGGCGAAGAAGATACTGAAGGCCCACTTCCTCGCGCTCGGCGACGAGAAGAGCGAGTTTGAGCGCGAGTGGGAGGAGCGCATCGCGGCGCTCTCGAAGGAGGAGCGCAAGACGCTCTACATGATGCTCAGGAAATCCCTTAAGGCGAAATAGCGGCCATGCTCTACTACCTTTCGCAGTATCTTGTCCGTTATTGGGGGCCGTTCCGCCTCCTGCAGTCGCACGCGCTCCTGCTCGCGGGAGGCACCGTAGCCGCGGCGCTTCTCGTGTGGCTTCTTCTGCCGCGCCTCTGGAAGCTTCTCCCGAAGGACCACGGCAAGGCGATACTGAAGGACATGGGCGGAATGCAGTCGCAGGGCAAGCCGACAGGCACGGGGCTTGTCGTGACGCTCGTCGCCCTTCCGGTGATCCTTGTCTTTGCCCCCCTCGCGTTCTGGGACCTGATGGCGGTCTTCGCGATGTACGCGGCGATGCTCTTCGGGTATCTCGACGACCGTTCGGCGGTGCCGTGGGGGGAGCTCAGGAAGGGCCTTCTCGACGCGGTCGTCTCCGGCGCG
The DNA here is from genome assembly GCA_900321255.1 of uncultured Lentisphaerota bacterium. Classification (GTDB taxonomy): domain Bacteria; phylum Verrucomicrobiota; class Kiritimatiellia; order RFP12; family UBA1067; genus UBA1067. The sequence goes on from ONVK01000044.1 coordinate 9,851, forward strand.
ATAGCGCTTTTCATCTTCCTGGGCCACTCCGATGTCGTCAACGGTTCCCACGTGATGGTGGCGTGGCTTCCGTTTGTGAAGGGCGCTGCGGTGATGAACGACGTCGGCGTGTGGCTGATCCCCGGGTGGGTGTACATACCGCTCGCATCTGCCATACTCTGGTTCACGATGAACGCGACGAACTGCTCGGATGGCGTAGACGGCCTCGCGGGAACGCTCACCGTCATCACGCTCGCGATGCTCGCGGTAATCCTCTACATCGTCGTCGGCTACCGTCCGGTCGCGCACTACTTCCTGATCCCGGTCTACTCCGAGGCGGCGCGCTGGGCCATCGTCGTGATGATCGCGGCGGGCGCGTTCGGCGGCTATCTCTGGTACAATGCGGAGCCGTCGAAGGTGTTGATGGGAGACGCGGGGAGCCGCTTTCTCGGCATTCTCGTCGCGACGGCGTCGCTCATGACGGGCAATCCGCTTCTCGTCCTCTTCCTCTCGCCGATCGTGCTCGTCAACGGAGGCGGCGGGCTTGCTAAGCTCGTCCTTCTCAGGGTCGCGAAGCGGCTCGGGTTCCAGATCGGCGACGACAGCGTGATACGCAAGGTGCGCTTCCCGCTGCACGACCACTGCAAGAAGAACCTCGGCTGGTCGAACGCGCAGGTGCTGATGCGTTTCGTCCTTCTCCAGCTCGCGCTCGTGCCGATTCTGCTCGTGATCCTGATCAAGGTGCGCTGACCATTCTGCCTTGGCCGCGTGGAACGTGCGGCAAAGCGCAGGGGCGCTTTGTCGAGGATCGCCAAAACCCGCCCAGTTTGTGGTTGCCGGGTGACTTGAAGTAAAATACGAAGTTTGCTATAATTCCACTTGTTATGATCAAAGCAAGGGGGAGTTATAGCATGAGAAGAACGATAGGGTATATGTGTTGTTTTGTGGCGGCGATGCTTAGCGCGTCGCTTTTCGCTTTGCCGGGACCGACCTCCGCAACCTTCGCCAAAGGCGCGAAGTTTACCGTCGCCGGTTACACGAACGAAAACGGAACAGCTCGTGCCGAGCTGCAGAACTTTCCGGTGCTCGTCCGCATCGCCGAGAACTCACCGTCCGGATTTTCCTACGACGACCTCCAATCGAAGTCCACGGGCACGGACATCGCGTTCGTCGGCATGGACGGGACCGGCCTGCCGTTCGAGATAGATACGTGGAACCCGTCAGGCACGTCGCTGATCTGGGTCCGCCTGCCATCGATGCGGAACGGCACGCAGTTCGTCATGTGTTGGGGCTCGACCTCGTCCGGAAAGGCCGTCTGTAACGCCAACCCGTGGAGCGACTACACGGGCGTCTGGCACATGGGCGAAACGGGAACGCCGTCCAGTTCCGCCCCCGTCACGATCCACGACTCGACGGCTAACGGCCTCGACGGCTCCACGCCGGTCGGCGGGGCTGCGTCCGGCAGCGTGGTCGGCGGTGCCTGGCTCATCTCCCCGGACAGCAACCACGAACGCTCAATCCGCGTTCCAGTCGGAGGGAGCGCAGCGGATCCGGCGAAGAAGGACGCAGCCGACGCGCTCGGCACCGACTTCCACGCCTCGTTCTGGATGCGTGCGAAGGGTGTGGTCCAGTGGGCCAATCTCATCTGCCGCCGCAAGGGCGATGACGGTACGGGGTGGGGATTCTCGTTCCACGAGAACAACGGAGGCACCCCAAAGCTGATGCGCGTCTACGCTGGAGGGACGGCCCCCGCGACCTCGTCGGGCCCCTACAACATCGGTGCGACCCTCAGCAAGACGGACAATGTGTGGAAGAAGATCGACGTCGTCTGGAAGTATGCGTCGAACAACAACGACCAGATCGCCGACATCTACCTCAACGGTGCCCACGTCGAAACCGTGACGTGCAAGGAAAAGGTTAACCAGCAGAACACGGACATTGGAATCGGCTGCTCGACGCAGGATGTTTACGCCGGCACCAAAAACAATCCACCCAGCAGCGAAAAGGGCCGCCGCGTCAACGCCGAGATGGATGAGGTGCGCCTCGGCGCGTTCGTGCCCTCCGCCGACTGGATTGCGGCGGACTACGCCACGCAGACGGATGCCGATTTTCTGACCGCTGGCATGGCGGAACCCTACGAGGAGACCGACGATCCGGTCGCGGGCGTCCAAGTGTCCGACGTCGCCTACACGAACACGACGGTCACGGCCACGGTCGTCAAGCGGGGCGGAACGGCGACGACGGCTGACGTGACGGTGGAGCTCTCCGAATCGAACGACTTCTCTTCGCCGGTCTGGACGACACAATACACCGTCAATACGGACAACGACGTCCGCGACTTTGATCCGACAGGCCTTGCGTTCGGGGTGACATATTATGTCCGTGCCGTCATCTCGAATGACGTGGACACGGTCCTGACGACGCCGACGGTCTCGTTCACTACGCTCGTGCCCGGTGCGCCGTCTGGCACGGCAACGTTCTACGAACGCGGCTTCACGACGCTTTCCGCGACGGCGACAGTGACGGACTTCGGCATCGGCGCTGCGTCCGCGACGATGCGCCTGGAGGCGTCGACGGACGCGGACTTCGCGACGCTCGTCGCGGGGGACGAGACGAGCGCGACGGCCGATGTTGCGGCGGACCTGTCGGTTCAGGGTCTCGCGCCCGGGACGGCGTACCATCTGCGCGTCCGCATCCGCAACGACTGGGGTTTCGAGATATTCCTTCCGCTGCCGTCCGTCGCCACCCCTGCGGTTCCGCTGGAATCGACGGGCATCGGCTATACCTGGTCTCCCGATGGCTCGACCATCGATTTCACGTTCGGCGTAAGCGCGGTCTACGACAGCGCGACGTGCACGGCCGAGCTCTCCTACGGCGGCGTGCCGCAAGGGCTGCGCACGTTCTCCCTGCCGGGGTCGCTGACGTGGCCGGGCGTCGCGGCGGCTTCCGCGGCTCAGCCGGTCACCGTGAACGTGACAGCCATCGTGGATGGCGCGACCTACACGCACACCTGGGCCGTGACCGTCTCCCCCGGCTCGCACGCCTACGCCGTCTCCTCGCTGGCCGAGCTTTCCTCGCTTGCGCTCCACGTCGGCGATACCTTGACGCTGCCCGCCCTCGCCAGGGCGGATGACCGCTATGTCGCCATGGACATTCGCTCGTTCTCGTTAGGCGAGGACGGGCGGACGCTCAAAGCGCTCGAACCCGGATTCTCCGCCGTCGTGTCGATTACCCGCGACGTCGAAAACGACTCCTACGCAATCGTCGGCCGCGCGCTCGCCGTCTGCATTCCCGAGGTCGCGGGCTCCGGCCGCGTGTTCTTCGCCAAGCCCGGCGCCAAGATGAACTGGGAAGACACATCCAAGTGGACTAACGTCACGGATCCATCGGCAGAAGCCGACTATCCGCATCTCGCGGGCGACGTCGCCATGGCCGCGCTTCCCGACAACCAGCTCATCCTCAACGCCGACGCCACCGTCGCCGAACTCTACCTCGGTCCTGACGAGGAACACCTGCACTCAGGTGGAACGCAGCGCCTCACGGGCAAGAACGCCGCAACGCTCACGTTCGCCCGTCCGTCCGGCAAGCCAGGCCTCCTGCGCTTCACCGGAATGCTCCGCGTCGACACCCCGGCGGTCACGAACGGCTTCAACCGGTTCGCGATCGGCGGCGGCGACGGCAATTCCACGTCGACCGGCCTTGGGATCGAGATGCCTGGCGGGCTGGAGTTCGACTGCGGCGCCTGGCCGGACTACACGGACACGGCGATCCGCAACACTTTTGCGCGCGCGCGCTACTGGGTCAGCGACAGCATGCGCTTCTGGAACATCCCCGCTGGCAAGACGCTCCGCATCTCCAACACTAACGGCCGGAAGATGGAGGGCGACTCACAGGACGGCTACGCCAATTTCAACTGGTCAAGCGGGAGCCAGGTGACGGGCGAGGGCACCTTTTTCTATGACGCCGCGTCCAGCATCCTCACCAAGGGAATGTTCCGCACGTTCCGGGGCATCGTCAAGGTCTCGAACAAGCAGGCCTACGATAACTTCGGCCCCGGCGATCGCGGCGGCGGCTTTAAGTTCCGGCCGGAGGGCTACACTTCTTCGTCGGCCAAGGTCGCCGATGACGCCACGCTCCTCCTCGAGGGCGACTCTAGCGGAAGCGCCGGCTCGTCCTTCGGCGTCGTGAACGCCGGTCACACGCACGGATTCGGCTCGTGGGGCCGCGCCATCAACGCCTATCCGGCCAAGAGGTGGGTCCTTGACGGCGGCTACATCTACCAGACCCATGTTGGGAGCACCGACGTCAGCTGGCGCGAAGACGGAACGACGAACTCGCCGCCAGTCTGCATCCCCAACGGCGCCGGAACGCTCTGCGTGTCGAACGGCTTCAACTACGTGAAGCTCTCCCAGAATAGCGACGAGAAAATACCGACCAACTCCCTCGTGTTCGCGGCCCTCGAGCACGCGGGCGACGGCGTCCTCCTCGTCCGGTCGGACCGGCTCTTCAATTCCTACCAGAACTCCGGCTGGCGCGACCGCGCCGTCCTCGGCGGCTTCCACGACCACGCCATCGGCGGCACGGGCAGGGCGGTCGCTCGACATGGTGGCGAAAGTGTCCGGACCAACTACCTGGAATCCACGGCCCCTATCGTTCCGTGGATCGTCGCCCCCGTCCAGGCCGACAACAGCCTCTACTTCCCCGGCGCGGACGACGACACGGACGAACTCGTTCTGGCCGGCGCCACGAAGTCGGCGGTCCTGGACGAAGTTTCCGACCCGACGGCGAACATCCGCGTTGATGGCACGACGATCGCTATCTCGGCCGACCGGACGGTGAATTCGCTCGTCCTCGTCAACAACCGAACCGCCGGCAAGAACCTGGGCGCGGGCCGGACGCTTACGATAACGTCGGGCGGCCTCATCATCGGCAACGGGAACTACAACAACACGGCCTACATCGGCGACGAGGACGGCTACAACGCCGGAACGGCCGGAACGCTCGTTTTTTCGAACAAGGCCTACATCTTCGACGCGGTGGTCAAGGACGACAAGAACTACCATCCCGAAATCTGGGCGAAGATCGTCGCGCCCGGCGGCGCGGTGTTCTCCGGCCTTGGAGACCTGCACCTCGGCGGCGATCAGACCGGCATCGACGACCACATAGCCGTGAACGGAACGGACATCCGGCTCGGCACCGAGACGACGGGCTGCCAGATCGATGTCCCGGTGCACATACACGGCGCCTTCGCTCGGCTCCGCATCGAGAAGCAGGGATCATTCTGCAGACAGAATCTCTACTTCTGGGATCATGCGACGCCCGGCTCGAAGTTCATCCCAGCGGAAGGGACGGAGGAAGTCGTCAACAAGCTCTATGTCAATGGCATGAATATGCCGCGCGGCACATACGGCGCGACCGGTTCCGGTGCGCAGTTCATTGACGACGATCACTTCTCCGGAACCGGAGTCGCTCGTGTCCTCAGGGATGACCTCGCCAATCCGCTGATACTGCGTGTTCGCTGAAAGAATTCCTGTGCGGGACAAACAGCGGCCAAAGGCCAACACCCTTGCGTGATGATGTGCAGATAGATACGACCGAGAGATTGGAGGCAATATGCAGGACTACATCTATTCAGCGCTCTCCAGTGTCGCGATCGTCATCCATCTGATCATCAACTACGATCTGATCCTGGGCCGGGATCTGAAGGCGGAGAACAGCAGGCGATATCGCGGCCGAAAATGCTGTACGCCGACACCGTGGTGTACTTTCTCGCCCTTGCCGCGTTCAACTTCAAGTGGGAGATGTTCGTCGTTTCGCATCTCCGGCTTGAAGGCCGGACGGCAAGGGTGCTGACCTGGATCGGGTATGTGTTCGTTGCATGCAACGTCGTGATGCTGGCGGCCAACTTCTTCAACAACTGTTATTTCTATTTTGACGGGCAGGGGAACTATGTGGCCGGCAAATGGCGTTTCCTCGTCTTCATCTGGCTGCTCTGCTTCAACATGATGCTTGCGGCCTTCGCGTTCGCCAAGGCCGTCGCCAGCAGCGGCATTCCGCGAAGGCAGAACCTGCTGGTGGCCCTGTTCGGATTGACCATGACGTCCGCCATCGCCGTACAGGTCGCGTGGCCGCTCCTGCCGTTCACGGCGCTTGGCTGCCTCATCGGCACGTGCTTCTTCCACATCTTCGTCGTCGAAGAGGAACGCGACAGGCTGCGCAAGGCCGTCATAGAGCACGATCAGGCGGTCAAGCACATGGCCGAACTCGAGAAGGCGCTTGAGCGCGCCAGAACCGCCGAAGAGTCGCGAAACAGGTTCTTCAGCATCGTTAGCCACGACATCCGCACGCCGCTGAATGCGATTCTCGGCTACTCAGACCTTCTCCAGAACGGAATCGACGACAAGCACGGGCGGGACGAGGCGCTCATGTCCATCCGCGCGAGCGGCACCGCGCTTCTGCAGCTTGTAAACGACGTTCTGGACCTGTCGAGGATGGATTCGGGCAAAATGGCGTTCGTGCCCGTGGCAGTCAGGCTTGACAAGCTGACGGACGAAGTCTTCGCGTCGTTCCACCTGGCTGCGTCTGGCAAGGGGCTCTCGCTTGTCAACAAGACGGCGGGCGCGCCGGCCGTCATGATCGACGAACACAGGTGCCGGCAGATACTCTTCAATCTCATCGGCAACGCAGTCAAGTTCACCGACAAGGGGAATGTGACGGTTTCCGCATCCCACGACGGCTCCAGACTTACCCTTGGCGTCTCCGACACGGGATGCGGCATCCCGCCCGACATGCAGACGCGCGTTCTCGATCCGTTCGTCCAGGTGATAGACCCGAGCCATTCACTCGACAGGGCGAACGGAACCGGTCTTGGGCTGTCGATCTGCAAGCGGCTTGTCGAGGCGATGGGCGGAGAGATCCTTGTCGAAAGCGCGGTCGGGAAGGGCTCGAAGTTCACAATCCGCGTTCCGTGCGCGGTGGCAGTCGAGGCGAAGGCGGAAGCCGTCGCGGAGCCGAAGCATGTCGTGGATCCGATGACGCTGCCGAAGCGCGTCCTTGTAGTCGACGACTCCGCGACTAACCGGCTTGTCCTGAAGGCGCACCTGAAGAGGGCCGGCGTCGCCTCCATCGACTTCGCGTGCGACGGAGCCGAGGCCTTTGACGCGCTCGACGCGGCTGCGAAGGCGGGTGCACCGTACGACATTGTCTTCTCCGATTTCTGGATGCCGAACGTGAATGGCATGGAGCTCATCGAGAAGCTTCGCGCCGACCCGCGTTTTGACGTTCTTCCCGTCTATGCGGTGACCGCCGATGCGGAATACCGAAACGACCCCAGGTCTGGTCTCTTTACCGGTGTTCTTCTCAAGCCGATGACGTTCGACGTCCTCACGTCGATTCTGTAGCCGGCACCAGAACATCGCCCCTCATGCAAGTTGCGGATGCGCGCCTGTCTGACGCGCGGACGGGTTTTTGGTATAATACGCGAGTTATGACATTCGACACACTTACGGCAATATCCCCGATCGACGGGCGCTACGCGAACAAGTGCCCTGAACTTAAGGAGGTCTTTTCGGAGTACGGCCTCATCAGGCGCCGCGTCCTCGTGGAGTGCACGTGGCTCGAGGCGCTGTGCGACGCGAAGGAGATCAAGGAGTGCAAGCCGCTCTCCGCCAGGGAGCGCAAGGCGCTTCGCACGATTGCGTCCGAGTTCTCGGTCGCCGACGCGCAGCGCGTCAAGGACATCGAGAAGACGACGAACCACGACGTAAAGGCAGTCGAGTACTTTCTCAAGGAGAAGGTGAAGGGCACTTCGCTCGAGAAGCGCGGCGAGTTCATCCACTTCGCCTGCACGAGCGAGGACATCAACAACATGTCGCACGCGCTGATGCTCCGCGACGGCAAGAACGTCCTCCGCGCCGCGATGGACGAGATGACGGCGAAGATCGCGGCGATGGCGAAGGAGTGGGCGAAGGTTCCGATGCTCGCGCACACGCACGGCCAGCCCGCGTCGCCTACGACCGTCGGCAAGGAGCTCGCCGTCGTCGTCGCGCGCCTCAGGCGCCAGGCGGCGGAGATCGACCGCCTCGTCATGCCCGCCAAGATGAACGGCGCGGTAGGCAACTTCAACGCGCATCTCTCGGCGTATCCGAAGACCGACTGGGAGAAGCTTTCGCGCAAGGTGATCGAGTCGCTCGGGCTCAGGCAGAACCGCCTCACGACGCAGATCGAGTCGCACGACGGGATCGCCGAGCTCTTCGACGCGCTCTGCCGCTGGAACTCCGTGCTTCTCGACTTCGACCGCGACATCTGGATGTACGTTTCGATGGGCTATTTCAAGCAGCGCACCATAAAGGGGGAAATCGGCTCGTCGACGATGCCGCACAAGGTGAACCCGATCGACTTCGAGAACTCCGAGGGCAACCTCGGCCTCGCGAACGCCGTTCTCGGCTTCATGGCGCGGAAGCTCGCGATCTCCCGCATGCAGCGCGACCTCACCGACTCTACGACCCTGCGCAACATGGGCGTCGGGTTCGGCTACACGCTTATCGCCATTCGCTCGACCCAGAAGGGGCTCGGCAAGCTCGAGCTCAACGAGGCCCGTCTCGCCGAAGACCTCGACCACAACTGGGAGGTGCTCGCCGAGCCGATCCAGACCGTCATGCGCAAGGTCGGGATGGACCGTCCCTACGAGCGGCTCAAGGAGCTCACCCGCGGCCGCCGCGTGACGGCCGAGATAATGCGCGACTTCATAGCGGCGCTTCCGCTCCCGAAGGAGGACAGGTCGCGCCTTCTCAAGCTAACGCCCGCGACGTACATAGGGCTCGCCGCGAAGCTCGCTCGTCTCGCATAAAGGGCGCGCGATGCCTCTGGCCGTCGTAGTGTTCATCTCCCTCTGCGGGCTTCTCGTCGCCGGCAAGTTCGTCCGGCTCAGGATCCCGCTCCTGCAGCGGCTGTATCTCCCGAGCTCCGTCATCGGCGGGGCGATCGGACTTGCTGTCATATCTGCTCTCGGCGACAAAATCGACCCGGAAATCACCGGCGCGATGCGCAAGGTGCCGGGCTTTCTCATAAACGTCGTCTTCGCGACGCTCTTCCTCGGGACGCGCCTCCCGAACCTGAAGCGCGTCGTGACGCTTGCGTTCCCGCAGCTCGTCCTCGGGCAGATCATGGCGTGGGGCCAGTACGTCGTGGGCCTTGGCCTCGCGGGCTTCGTCCTCGCACGCCTGTGCAACGTCCCGCCGTTCTTCGGCAATCTCATAGAGATCGGCTTCGAGGGCGGCCACGGCACCGTCGGCGGAATGACGGAGAGCTTTCTTGCCGCAGGATGGAACGACGGCGCGGCCCTTGGCTTTACGGTCGCTACGGCCGGCATGATAATCGGCATCGTCGTCGGAATGGTGCTTGTCAACTGGGCGCACAGGAAGGGAATCGTCAAGGAGGTCGTTCCCTTCAGCAAGCGCAGGTTCGGCGAACGGCTTGGAGTCCATACCCGCCACTCTCGTCCCGCGGCAGGCCTCCAGACCGTCATGAGCGACTCGATAGATTCGCTCGCGTGGCACATTGCCATCGTCGGCGTTTCGATCGCGATAGGTGTCGGCATGCTCGGGCTCCTCCGCCTCACCGGGTGGAAGGTCTTCAACGGCTTCCCGCTCTTCCCGCTCTGCATGATCGGCGGCATCGTCCTTCAGGCCTTCGCCCGCGCCATCCGCAAGGATCTTCTCGTCGACCACGGGCAGATGGAGCGCATCTCCGGCGCCTCGCTCGACTTTCTCGTCGTGTCTGCGGTGGCGACCATAAGCATCAAGGTCGTGGCGGCGAACTGGGTCCCGCTTGTGGCGCTGATTCTCGCCGGCGCCGTCTGGAGCGTGTTCGTCGTCCTGTGGTTCGGGCCGCGCTGCCTCAAGGAGGCGTGGTTCGAGCGCGCCATAGCCGACTTCGGCCAGGCCACGGGAGTGACGGCAACCGGTCTTCTGCTCCTGAGGACGGTCGATCCCGACTCGAAGACGTGCGCGGCGGCGAGCTTCGGCTACAAGCAGCTCCTCCACGAGCCCGTGATGGGAGGCGGTCTGTGGACGGCGCTTGCTTTTACCCTCGTCGTCGACATTGGATGGTTCAAGGTCTTCGTGGTGTCGTGCGTCATGCTCGCCGCCTGGATCCTCTGCGCGTTTTTCCTCTCGCGCCGCAACTCCGCATGAACCCGTCTGCCGCGAGCGTGGAGAGCTGGCTCGGTGCCCAGTCGTTCGGCGAAAACCGCGTCGGGCTGCTTGCGCGCGGCGAGGTCGTAGACGAGTGGCGCGTCGAGGCGTATCTCGGCCGCGGGCTTTCCGCCGAGGTCTACCGCGTTACGAACGCACGCTTTGGCCACGACGGTGCGCTCAAGCTTCTCGTCGACGGCTCGCGCGGTCTTGCGGAGCGCTTCGCCGCGGAGGCCGATGCGCTTCGCTTCCTTTCGCTCCGCTCGCTCCCGCGGTTCATGGGCGGCGGCACGTGGAAAGGCGCGCCATACTATGTGATGGAGTACCTTCAGCCGCTGCCCGACCCGATGCCGCGCAGGGAGGTTCCGCGCTTCATGAACAGGGTGGCGAAGGCCGTCCACACGCTTCACGAGGCGGGCTACATACACCGCGACCTGAAGCCCGGCAACATCTTGAGGCGCGCGAACGGAGAACCCGTCCTCATCGACCTCGGGCTCGTCAAGAAGCGCGGTACGGCGGTGTCGGACCCGATAGTGCGCCACGGCCGCGGCATATCGATCATCGACGGGAAGCCCGTCGGCGTCGGGACTCTCGACTACGCCGCGCCCGAGCAGCTGTTGAAGGGCGAGGCGTCGGTGCAGAGCGATGTCTTTGCGCTTGGGAAGATTCTCCGCGCGCTCTACGAGGGGCGTCCGCCGGCGAGCGTGAAGCCGATCATCCGCAAGGCGACGCGTGAACTTCCGGGCGACCGCTATGAGTCGGCCGACGCGTTTGCCGCGGCCTTGCGCCATCGCAACTACTTCCGCTCGTTCCTTTGCGTCCTGCTGCTCGTCGCGGTGGCCGCCGGGCTTGTCGCGCTTGGGCATCTCGACGACTTGCGCCGCTGGGCGGGAAAGCGCTTCAACGCGCCGCCTCGCGTCCTTACGGTCGCAAAGGCGCACGACGAGTCCTACGCCGCGTATTTCGTGCGTCTCAAGCAGCTCGCGGCTGACGGAAGCCCGGTGGCGCAGTGCGCTCTTGCCGAGGCGTACATGTACGGACAGGGAACGGCGACGAATCTCGCGGAAGCCGTCCGCTGGTATCGCACTGCGGCCGCGTCGGGCAATTCCGACGCGCAGGCGTCGCTCGGGCTCATGCTCCTGCGCGGCTGGGGCTGCGAGAAGGACATCGACGGAGCGATAGCGTGGTACACTCGCGCGGCGGCGCAGAAGAACCTCTCCGCGATGAACGACCTCGCGTTCTGCCGGCTTCACGGCATAGGCGTCGAGAAGGACCTGGAGGGCGGCTTTGCCCTTGCGCTCGAGGCCGCGAAGAACGGCCACGCCCCTGCGCAGGCGCTTGTCGGCGAATGCTACCTCGAGGGAATCGGCGTCGAACAGGACATCGCCTCCGCGGAGACGTGGCTCTACCGCGCCGCGCGGCTCGGCAACAAGCGCGCAAAGGCGCTCCTCGAATCACGCTGATTTAGCGCGGCAAATCCGACGCGCCGTCAGATGTATAGCGGCGGCGCGGGAGCGGAGGGGGTGTTTCGGCTTAGGGCTCGCTAGCTTTGCCGCGGATAAGCGGCAAAGCTCCGGCGAAAAAGCCGGTGGCGACATCGATTTCGCGGTCTTTCACATTTTGCCAGTGCCGTCAAGCCTCTCGGCAAAATGACGACGCGT
>ONVK01000029.1 GCA_900321255.1 uncultured Lentisphaerota bacterium
GAACTGCGTTTCGAGATTGAGTGCCTGAAACCGGGAGATGCCAAGCCCCGCAAGATTTGCGTCATGTTCGCAGTCGCCGACTCATATGGAATTCGGACGCAGCTGAGCATCGTCTGTCCTCCGGAGATCTACGACAAGCTTGACTTTGACAGCCTCCAGCGCGGCATGCCGCTGGAGCTGGCCATAGCGCATACCCCGGACGAGCACCCTGTCTGCTGCACGTACCAGCTTGCCGAGGACATTCCGCATTGCCGCGAGATCGCCGGTTGCCTTTGCCGCGAGCTGACGGCGCAGCTGTACGCCCTTGGCTACTGGCTGCGTCCGGTTTAAATCTGCAAACAATTGGTTCTTCGGAAAGACACCGTAGAGATTTCGCTTCGTCGGCGCGAGACCATTGCGGAGCGTGCGTTGATTTGGTATAATCCAAGCATAAGAAACGGCGATGTGCGGGTAAGGTCGTGAAGGCGTCGTCGTTTTCCTTCATTAAGGAGAAAAATAAATGAAATTCGAATTGATCAAGAAAGTTCCGATTGTTGAAATCGGCGGGAAGCGGTGTTTCCTCGACACCGGTTTTCCGCATGCGTCCATGCCGGTCGCGCACGGAGTCCAGGAGTTCTTCGGGATTCCTGGTCTTCAGGTCGCCGGTGTAAAGGCGCTGAAGCGGTACACGAAGTTCGACTACCGCAACAGCGAGATCACGACATCCGACGAGCCGATTTCGCTTGAAGGAGGCACTACCGTTCCGCTCGAGGTGCGACCGACCGGCTGGCTCGTGAAGATGACGGTCGGGGGCGTGGAGGGTATGCGCTACATCGACACCGGCGCGGCGTTCTCGTATGTGCACAACCTCTCGAAGGACTTTCCTTCCGACGGCAACGCCGACGAGTGCGCTTTTGACGGCAGGCCTTGGACGGCGCCGATGCGCCGTGTCCCGTGCGAGTTCGCGGGCCACCAGTTCGAGATCCTCTGCGGCGACGCGCAGGACAATCCGGCATACGTCCCGCCCGAGGGCGTGATCGGCTACGACTTCTTCGCCAACTTCACCCTCGTCGTCGACCGTGTCGGTGGGAAGGTGACAATCATCAAAAACTGAAAGGATGGCATGAACGACCCTGAAACGATAATGGTGAAGATGACGATCTTGGACTGCGCAGAGTACTGTAGGCCCAAGGTGGCCAAGCTGCGCCCCGGCAAGAAATCGGGCGTTATCAATGGCATCAAGAATGCCTTCAACTTCAAGGCCGAGATAACCGATGCAACTGCCGAGAAGATATACGGGCTGCTTCTCAACAGAAAGGTCTTCTCGGAAGAAAACGGCAAAATCATCTGGCCCGCATGAATGTTAAAAACTAATAGAGACTGAAAAGGAGAAATGACAATGGCTAAAAAGACTAAAGTTGATGAAGTTGTTGAACTGCTGTCTGCAATTGCGACGAGGCAAGGAGATGGGAAGTTGTCGTTGCCAGACGATTTCTGCTTAAAGTTAACGATTAAGAGGAAAAAGCTGAATAGAACCGAGCATGAAGCTATTGTGCATGAAAGCACTAATCAATTACTCTTTTGGTCGTTGCCGGACGAAAACCATGGTCGCATTATAAAAGGTAAAGTCTGGAGCGGGAAGATTAATGGAAGGAAGTATGAAAACTTGTACCTTACTAGCCAGTGGGGGGCCAAAGATGATGGTACAGGCTCCCTTAATAGATTTGTGAATATCATTAAGGATTATGAAACACGCTCACATAAACAATTTCTTACAGATAAGGTTGCGCAGTCATTGACAACGCCAGACGGCGCGTCTGGGGCAAAGGATCCGAACATATGTGACATGTATAATCTTATTGTTTTTGGCGCCCCGGGAACGGGCAAGAGTCGTTATCTTGACGACCTTCGACAAAGATCTGATGGCGATGGTGATGATGTTGATTCGGATGAAAATGGTAGCCTGTTTGAGGAATATGAGCGGGTTACATTTTATCCGACTTATTCATACGCGCAGTTTGTTGGGACGTACAAGCCGGTGATGAAGCCGAAGGCACATGGCGCCCCCGGCGAAGAGGAGATTGCGTATGAGTTCGTGCCAGGGCCGTTCCTGCGTGTGCTGGTGAAGGCGTTGAATACCCCCCAGAAAGGGTATTGTCTCGTTATCGAGGAGATCAATCGCGCGAATGCGGCCGCTGTCTTTGGCGATGTGTTTCAGTTGCTGGATCGGAAAGATGGCGTGAGTGAGTACGCGATTACCGCTTCCGAGGATGTTAAGAGATTTCTGGCTGGGGACAAGGGGTTGACGGAGGCAGGCAAGAATAAGTTGCGAGATTTAACGGGTTCAGCTGACATTAAGAGTCTGAAGATTCCCGCCAACATGTATATCTGGGCGACAATGAACAGCGCCGACCAGGGCGTGTTCCCTCTTGATACGGCTTTTAAGCGGCGTTGGGAATTTAGGTACATGCCATTGGATGGAAATAATAAAGGTAACAAAAAAGCTAGAGTCGAGGTCGGTGATTATTTGATTAAATGGGAAGATCTTCGCAAAGCTATTAATGAACTCTTAAAACGGTGCCGGATTAATGAAGATAAGTTGCTAAGTTATTGGTTTGTTAGATCTGATGATAGTAATATAATAAGTGCCGAGCGATTTGAAATGAAAGTACTTATGTATCTTTGGGAAGATGCTGCTAGAATGTGCAGGCAGAATGTATTCTCGGACGACGTTAAAGTATTGTCTGATTTGATAAAAGCTTGGGAAAACGCAAGATTTGATGACGTTGAGGAGCAGGATCCAGAAGGGAAGAAATCGAAAATAGGAGTGTTGAGGGCGGGCCTAAATCTTGGTGATACCAAGTTTGATTTCTTTGAGAAGGAAAAGCCAGCGGAGGATAAGGGGCAGGAGGAAGATGTGGAACCGCCAGCTGCTGCGCAAGAGAAGCCCGCGGAAGCGCCTGCAGCAGCTCCGGCTGCCGAGGCACCCGCGGCAGAGGCTCCCGCAGCGGAAGGCAAGGCGGGCGAAGAAGAAAAGGAAGCGCATCCAGCAGAGGAGACGGACAAAGGCCAGAAGAAAGGAGAAGAGCCCCAGGTCAAGGATTGAGGGGCCTGGTATGATGCAGCTGAACTAGATGAATAAGATTGAATTGACGTCATATGGATGGCCCGATTAAAAAGATCTATCGGCTACGTGAAAACCAGTATTATAAGCTGGAGGATCTTTCACAATTGCTTGACTGCTCGGATCTCGAAGCGAACGCATTTGTAGAGTATATGCGTAAACAAGAGGTCTGCAAGACGGACAACAAGACATTTTCTTTCAGGTATGTGGGTCTTGTTGAGTTTGAGTGTAGTGGAGGCTCAAACTTGGGCGATAAGAGAAGGCGGATGGTGTTCATAGAGCCAAAGTTCTTTGACCGTGAGACTCGCCCTGAAGTAGCAAGCGAGGGGATGGACGAGAGTCAAAAGATTCTTCTTAAAGCCATATTGAAGTATCGCAAGTCACAACAAGTGTCTTTGTTTTCAAGTGGGCGATTGACATCTTATGAAGGATGTTCAACGCGCCTCGCTACAAATCTTGCGTTCATCCTTGATGTTATGGAGAAGGGTGTGTATCAAGTCCCGAAGATGGAGTTGGTTGTCAATGGACAGGGCGATATAGATTGGAATGAGACGTTTGAGGCTGTTGACCCAATCTTTCTTCAGGACGGCCCATGCTATGCTAATACTATTAATCGCGAGATGGGATACGATGACGACACGTACATATCGCGGTTGCAGATGTGTCTCGCTTCTAAGTGTATTTCATATTTTGAAGAAATCGGTCTTGCCGAGCCATTGGGCCTATTTCTAGATTCTCCATATGATGGTGACATAGCAGACTTTGGTAGTGAGGCATACTGTGCGTCCCGGGTTGAGAATGAATTGCGAACGCAATTCATTGATGATAAGCAACAGACGTTAAAGTTGATGCAGGCCGTGCTGAACAACATGACGTATGGCAGCGATTCTTTAGAATTCCAGTCGTTTGGAATGTCTGGGTTTCATACTTTGTGGGAGCGTGCCATTAAAGATGTTTTTTGCGATGAGTTGGAACGAACGCCTCGGCAGATCTTTAATGAGCATGAGCTCGAGAAGATGAGTGGTCGTGACTATAAGCTCATTCCTAAACTCGACAGGGCTCTCAAAGAGTTTATTGATGCGCCAAGGTGGATTCAGAATGGGGCGGACGATGCCGGTGTAACTGCACAAAGCGATGGCGAAACAGATAGATTGAAACCTGACTTCGTTGCAGTTGCGCGAGACGAAGAGAAAGCAACGGCGTTGATAATACTAGATGCAAAATATTATAAGCCTGAATTTAAGAAGGGTTCAATTCTGTTCGCGCCAGGAGTTGGCGACGTGGATAAACAAGTATTGTATCAATTGGCATATAATGGAATAGTTGCGCCTTGCGATCTGAAGGTTCACAATGCTTTCATGTTCCCCAAATGGTATCAAGGTGGGGAAGATGATGATAAGATTAAAGCTGAATTGTTCGCGAAAATCAGTGTGCCGTCCTTTGGGTCATTGGAAAGTTTCAACGGAGAAACGCCGACATTTAAAGCGTACATGCTTGATGGCATGGGATTGCTTAAGCGATATGTCTATAATGAAAGCGATGCTGAACATAATGCGTTGATGGAACTCTTAGAAGCGAAGGGTGAGGCTTAGGAGTGGAATTGAGGCTGCTATGCAAGTGTTTCTCATAAAGTCCGTTGAGTTGTGCGGGGCGAGGAGTCTCGATATAATGTGCTATCGGGGCGCGTACATTTGCGGTTTGACGCCGATTAAAACGCGCTTGCAGGAGCAAGCGCGTGCGGGACGCCTACCTGAGCGAATTGCCCCATGGCGAGAGATGGAGTGGTGCTAATCGGCGCGGCGAGCGAGGAGCAACAAGGGGATGTTTAATGTGTAGCCGTTTGCCAGGGTTTGATTATTCGATGCCATATTTCTATATGGTTACGATTAGGCGCAACGATGGCTATCCTGAGTTTTCGCGCGTTTGCGGCGACGCGGCGAGTCACTACCTTGCGGTGAACCGGATCACGCCATAAATCTTATGGGTGCGAAGGTTGCGGGTGAGGCGGCCGATAGTGTACAATATAGGCGACACGACGATTGATGGAAGTAAAACAAAGGAGATGTATGGAGAACAAGGATAGATTCATTGAAGCTCTTAAGGCGACTGGGCGGAGCGGAGTCGACGCCGTCTTAGCTGGGCTTGAGGAACTCGGTTTTTTTGACGCGCCGGCTTCTACGCGCTTTCATGGCGCGGAGAAGGGCGGTCTCCTTGCCCATTCGCTTAACGTATATGACCAGGCGATGGCCCTGCGTGGCATGGAGATTGGGCTAAGTCCCGCGCTTGCGGAGGAGTTGCCTGAGGCGAGCGTGGCGATTGCGGCGCTTTTGCATGACGTCTGTAAGGCAGAGGTCTACAAGGAAGTCGAGAAGTTTCGCAAGGACAAGGACGGGAAGTGGGAGAAGTACACGACGTATGGGGTCGACTACTCGGACTTCCCAATGGGGCATGGCGAGAAATCGGTGATAAGGCTGCTACGCTTGGGTCTTGAGATGACCGACGAGGAGATGCTGGCAATTCGATGGCACATGTCGGCGTTTGACATGTCAGATTCGCCTGAAGCCCGTGGCAACTACGCGGCAGCGGGTGACAAGTCGCCGCTTGTGACGCTCATCAGCTGTGCCGACACTCTGGCCTCTCACCTCGTCGAGACGAGGAGCTGACAGTGAATTGTATATCAAAATTTCCCAATCATGCCCAATCTCAAAATCCCTAAACCAAGCTAACCAAGCTAAACCCCTTGACAATCTTACGTGAGGTAGGATACAATTCAGACATCAATTTTGAGTGCTGTTGTTGAGACAGGGTGCCTCAATCGGTTTTCAATGGAACACAAAAGGAAAAGCTAAAATGGCTACGAAGAAAACAACGACAAAGAAGAACGCGACGGCGAAGGCGAGCAAGCCCGCCGCCAAGAAGGGCGCGACGGCTAAGGCCGCTGCGCCGAAGAAGGCTCCCGCGAAGAAGCCTGCTGCGAAGGCCGTAAAGAAGCCGGCCGCCGATGGGGCCGCTGGCAACGTCCACGAAAAGGTCCAGCTCTGGAAGGACGGTCCATACTGGGCGACTACGAACATCGGCGCGGAAAAGCCCGAGGACTTCGGCTACTACTTCTGGTGGGGCGACACCGTCGGCTACAAGCGCGAAAAGGACAAATGGGTGGCCACTGACGGCTCGTCGACCGACTTCTCGTTCGAAGAGGATAACACGCCCACTTGCGACGATGAAGACATCTTGAGGGATGAGGGGTGGATTGGGGATGATGGCGTTCTCGTGCCAGAACATGATGCGGCGCACATCCACTGGGGCGGCGATTGGCGTATGCCGACGGTCGATGAGTTGCTTGAACTTATCGACAAGTGTAAATGGACCTTGAAGGAGGTGAATGGCGTAGAAGGCCATGTTGTTCGTGGCAGAGGTGCTTATGCCTCTGCTAGCATTTTTCTTCCACTTGCCGGCCGCGGCGACGGAACTTCGCTCCGCCGTGCCGGCTTGACCGGCACCTACTGGTCGTCCGTTCCGTACTCGGACGACGCGTGGTTCCTCCGCTTAAATTCGAGCTGCCCTTGGACGCGCAGCAGCTCCCGCTTCCGCGGGCGGTCTGTTCGCCCCGTCCAAGGGTTCACCAAATAGCGAACGAAGTGAGTGCATTCAATTCTTTAGTTCTTTAATTCTTTGGCCGTGGCAAAGAGGTTGCCACGGCCAATCAACGAGGATAGGCCCGCAGCCCTGTCGGTGAGAGCGTGTCTTCCTTGGATGGATGAGATGACTCATGGACAATGCGTGAAGGAGTGGAATCATGTCATTGAAGATCTATTGCGGAAGCCGGATCGAGAATCTGGCGGAGAAGCTGAAAGAACGCTTGTTGAAGGATCGGCAGGGCAAGGACCCGTTTGTGTTCACCAAGGTCGTGGTGCCGAACGGCAATTTGGCGAAGTGGCTGCAGATACGGATGTTCGCCAAGGAACCAGACCTCTGCGCGGGCATCCAGTTTCCGTTCATGGAGAAGGAGCTGACGGAATTGATGAAGGCGGGGCTGCCGCCGAAAGAGCGAGCAGAGGTCGAGCTTCTGCCAGACCATGCCTACGCGAAGGCGATCGTGTCCATCCTATTGGCTGGTCCGGAGGAACAGGAGGAGGAACAGAAGGAGTATGCCAAGCTCTCCCCGTTCCGCAAGTACATCATGAACTCGGATTCCGCAGATGCAGTCGCGATTACCGAACAAAAGCAGGCGGCGATGACGTGGCAGCTGGCGGACAAGCTGGCGGACCTGATGGACTCCTACGAGGTGTACCGTCCCGAGATCGTCGAGGCGTGGCTGGGAGCCGGGAAGTGCCCATACGAATTGCCGAAAGGCGAGACCGCCGATGCGGAGGCCGCGCTGGCGCGTGCGCTTTGGGGCGAGAAGGGGAAGTTCAAGCAGGACGGCAAGCGGTTGTCGTTGCGGCAACTGTATAACCGTGTCAAGGACAACGCCCCGGCCGAAAAGCCAAAGACAATCTACTTCTTTGGACAGTCGACGCTTTCCGTTCTTCAGGCGCAGATTTTGGTCTGGTTGGCGAAGACGCACGATGTCGTGGTGTTCTACCGCAATCCCTGTCGCGAGTTCTGGGAGGATATCCAGACGGCTAAGGAGGAACGCAAGGCGCGCGGGGAAAGCATTGCCGGGGCCAATCCGGAAGAAGATGTCATTTGCGAGAACGAGCTTCTCAAGACGCTGGGCATCGCGGGACGGGAGACGTTGCGCTTGCTGGTGGATCTTGAGGAGTCGGGCGAACGGATCGGATTCGATTGGGAATCTCTTGACAACAAGGAGGCGGAGGTCGGAACGGTTCTCGGGAATGTGCAGGAATCCGTCCGGTGCCGGACGAGCGAAGTCGAGAAATGCCGACAGGATGCGTCTGTTCAGATTGTCGGCACGCCCGGCGTGCGCCGCGAGGTAGAGATGGTGTACAATTCGATCCTCGGTAGCGTCGCACGTCCGGATGACGTGAAGGGGGATCGCCCGTGGGATGACTGCTCGTTCTCGGACATCGCCGTGATCGTGCCGGACATGCAGACGTACCGTCCGGTGATCGAGGCCGTCTTTGATGCGCGCGGCGAGGTTCCGTATGGCCTTCTCGACACGTCTGCCAGCGACGACAGCAATTACCTCCGCGGGTTCCTCTCCTTGGTAGAGCTCGGGCGCAGGGGACTGAACCGCGAGCGGCTCTTCAACGTGCTGGAGAATCCATGTGTGCAACGCGCGCTGGGATTTGCGCGCGAGGACGTCGTCTCATGGCGTGAGCTGACCGAGAAGATCGGTGCGTTCGACGGTTTCGAGCATGACGACAAGAATGGGCCGGGATATTTCGACTGGTCGTCGGCGCTGAAGCGTCTTCGCCTTGCACGGCTGGCCAACAAGGTCGGCGACGGGAAGGGGGGCGATCTGCCGCTCGTCAACGACGGCGGAGACACGGCGCTCAAGCTCTCCGAAGTCGTGGAGCTGCTGTACCGCGACCTGACCGACATTCTGTTCGACAAGGAGGGGAAGCCTCGCGCCCTGCCGCTAGTCGCCGATCGGGGGGAAGACGGGAAGCGCGCAGACTGCTGGGCGGAGCGCCTGGTTCGTCTCGCAAAGTCGTATCTCGCGGTCGATAAGGACAACAAGCTCGAAAACAAGGTGGGCCAGTCCGTGATCGGGACGCTCTACTCGCTTGGGGGGATTTCCGGCGAGCAGAGCTTCGAGCTGGCTGTGTCCGCAGTGGAGCATTTCGTGGGCGGCATCCCATGCCGCAAGGGCGGGTTCCTGACGAGCGGCGTCACGATCGGCGGATTCTCCTCCCTGAGCGCGATTCCGTTCAAGCAGGTTTACATGATGGGCATGGGCGCGGGCGGTTTCCCGGGGCGCGCACGCGACTCCACTCTGGACGTTCGCGGAACTGGATGGCGTTTGGGCGACGTCTCTGTTCCGAACCGCAACCGGTTCATGTTCCTTGAATCCATAATGTCGGTGCGCGACCGACTGGTTTTCAGCTACCCCAACAAGGACATCGAGAAGGACGCGGAGCTGTTCCCGTCCGGCATCGTGCTGGACGTGGAGAAGTTCATCGGCGAGAACGTGCTGGACTACGACGACCATGCGGAGGAGAAGGATAAAAAGTTCCAGGAGTTCAAGGGCTATCCGCTTCTGGAACGCGGAGAGGCGGGGCCGCGCAAAGAGGGCGAGAAGCGTCCGACAGACGACATCGTCTGGGTGAAAGATGATCCCTTCGCGGGGCTGCTGCCGACGTACTCCAGGGCAGCGCGTAAACTGGCGCGCGCACGCGCCGAGGGGAAGGGGGCGAAGCCTGAAGTCAAGGCTGTCACGGAGGAGGAGGCAAAGCCGAGGGTTGAACTTTCGGCGAAGGTTTTGGCGGAATTCCTGAAGAATCCTGTCCGCGCCGTGATGCACAATCGCTTCGGCATCAGCGTGGCGGGCTATCTTGAAACCGACCTCGATCCGGATAGTCCGCTTGGTTTCTTGGATGGCCCCGACAAGTGGAATCTCCAGGCGAAGTGGCTGGATCCGGAGGCGAGCGAGTCGGTAGACAAAGAGATTCGCCGTCTGCAGCTCGCAGGAAAGATGCCGACCGGTTTTCTCGGCGAATTTGCCAAGAAGGGAATAAAGGAGGATGCGAAGGCTCATCTTGACCAGATACAGAAGTTTGTGAAGGATTTCGCGCTCTCTGACGGCGAGAAAAACACGCAGCATCTTGATTTCGTGTCCGAGTTCGGGAAGGGCGGAGAAAACGAGCTGAAGGTTCGTTTTGTCGCCGAGGTTCAGAACTGGAATGATGAAGGGGGCGAGGTGTCGGTGTTGGTGGCGGGATGGCTGGGGGAGAAGGTGCCCGAGCTGCCGACAGATAAGTGCTTTGACGCCTTTCTTGCCTATCTGATGGGCTTGTATTCAACGAAGTGCACGGCGAAAAGACTGAAGGTTGGCGTCGTCGATCTCGGGAACGGAACGACCTGCGCCTGGACATGGAGCGGCATTGACGCCAAGAAGGCAGGCGAGTATCTCGAAACGCTCGCGCGGTCCTTCCTGAGGTATGAACAGACGGATGACGGTAAGATGGTTGACTTCACCAGTAAGAAATTTTTGAAGGCCTTGAACGCAAGCAAGAAACCGTATGCCTGGGACGAGATATTGGAGAAGGCGACTGCCGAAGAGTACGACAATTCAAGCAGCACCTTTAACAATGATCTCGTATTGGAGCAGAACCTTGAGCGGTTCAAACGCGAACCTGGAACAGGCGTGGAACTTAAGGGAATCTTTGAGAATCGTTATCAACTGCCTTTGGGCGGAAGGCGTCTGGAGGTAGCTGAAGAGGAGGTGAAACATGAGTGAGGCGAACAAAGTCATCAAAGAGCGGCTGGGCGAGCGTGACGCGCAGGGCCGCTTCAGCGACAAGAGCTACGTCTGCAACAACATCGAATATGATAAGGATTCCATCATCGAGGCGTCTGCGGGCACGGGCAAGACCTACACGCTCCAGAGCATCGTCCTCAAACTGCTGGTTGAGAAGAAAATAGAGAGCGTGAAGAACCTGCTGCTTGTGACGTACACGGAGAAGGCGGCTGGCGAGCTAAAGGACCGTATCCGCAGCGTGCTCGAAGAGGCGGATTGCCTGCCGCCAGACTTTGACGAGGTCACGATCTGCACGATACATTCGTTCTGTCGCGAGCTCCTGACGGAATACGCCTTTGAGAATCGCGTTCCGATGGAGGTGGAGATTGGAGGCACGGATAAAGACCTTATCCATCGTGCCGTGCGTACAGCCCTCCAGAGCGATGCGTTCAAAGCGCGCTACGGGGAGTCGTATGGGGCCTACATGAAAGCTGCAGCACTGAAGTCCACGGACGATCTTGTTGCGAAGGCGGAATCTTTACTTGAAGAACGTGTTCGAAAAGGACAGCAACCGGAAGTTCCGCAACGCCTTGACGACGGGGTGAAGAATTCATTTCTCAGTATTTTGGAAATGTTGTGCTCATCCGGTGATTATTCCTCTCTTCGTGATACACTCGGACTAGCAGCCCTCCCGATTCATGCAACAGACCTCAAATGTTTTGGACGAGATTTTGACGATTTCCTGAAGGTCATAGGCGGTTTGGCATCTCGTGACGACATGGACTTTATCACGTCGTTGACTGCCGTTATTGCAATCAGGAAGCGCGGCAAAAACCGGCTTAATCCGAGGATTAGTAAACCTTACTCATGTCACCTGGCAGAACATATTCCCGCACTTGGGAAGTTGCTTGAAGCGGTTGAGGGTACGGCCGGCATGCTTTCCTCTCAAATGCTTGCTGACCTCGTATTCCTCGCCTGGCCGGAGTTCAAGCGCCTTAAGGAAGAAGTGTCCGTATTGACGTTCGACGATCTTGTGAACCGAGCCCACGATGTCATTGTCGCAGAGTCCAAATTGGGCGAGGAGAGCGCGCTGCTCAAGTCCATACGCCATAAATACCGCATTGCGCTTGTAGACGAATTTCAGGACACCGACAAAGCGCAGTGGGATATTTTCAGGTGCATCTTTTCGCACAAGGTGAATAAAATCGAAGATGGGCCAGAACCGAAGCAGGGATCGTTGCTCGTGGTCGGAGACCCCAAGCAGGCGATTTATTCCTTCAGAGGCGCAGACATCGCGACGTATCTTGAGGCAAAGCGCGTAATAACCGGTGGAGACGACGAGAAGGCTCTTTCGCTTGACACCACCTATCGGTCATCCCCTGCGCTCGTTAAGGCGTTCAACGATATCTTCGGTAAGAAGATCGGGGACGACCATTCCTGGTTCGAGGACATGAAGGAGGGAGATGGAAGCATCAGTTACAAGGATGTGAAGGACGCGGCGAAGTCGGCAAGATTCAATGGGATTGGCTATCATCCCGAATTCGGCAAGCCGGTGGAGCTGATGGAATCGCTGCGGAAGGAGCCGAATGCACCTGAATATTCCAATTCGGGATATGGAAATAAAAAAAGCTGTCTTCCTGAGTTTCTGAGAAATGTCGCGCGGGAGATCAATCGGCTTGTGGCGTTGAACCCTGCCTACACGACAGTGAACAAGGACACAGGAGAAAAAAAGCCGCACAGGTTCTCTTATCGCGACATGTGCATTCTTGTGCGTGGGCATGCCGATGCGGACAAGGCGCGAGAAATCCTGACAGAGGCAAAGATTCCGTTTTCCATCTACAAGGAGCAGGGCATTTATGCCTCGGCCGAGGCGGAGGCGCTGCTTGCGCTTTTCGACTTCCTTTCCGTGCCTAGCCGCCGCGGACGTTTGGAGGCACTTCTGCTGACGCCGCTCTTTGGGTATCGGCCAAAGCAGATCGAGGCTCGTCTAAAGCAGGAAGATCACGACTTCGCCAGTCGCCTGGCTGTATGGCAGGAGCTCGTCGCCAAGAAAAAATGGTGCAAGTTCTTCGAGTGCATAATGAACGACACGCTCCTTGCGCATCCGGGCAAGGATGATTCCGACTTCGACCGCCGTTGGTCGGCGACGCGTCAGATACTCGACAAGTTGCTGGAGCGGGTCGGACGTAAGGCGCAGACCATTGACGAGTTTGCGGACACCCTCCGAGCCTTGCGACTGAACGACAATCGTGCAGGCGAGGATGGGGCGCTGCGCCGCAAGGAGTCCGAGGCCGACTGCGTCCAGATCATGACGATGCACGTATCGAAGGGGCTGGAGTACCCCGTTGTGTTCATTGCCTGGGGTTTCGGCGAGCTTGCGTACAATGCCGAGCCGGGGGAGAAGGAGAAGGCGATCCGCGAGGAGAAGCGCCTTCTCTATGTGGCGTTGACCCGCGCGGAGCATAAGCTCTATCTGCCCTGGTCGCAATGGGCGCAACACAAACGGAGCAGAACCTTCAAGGACAAGAAGACAGGAGAGAAGAAGACAGTGATCGAAAACGAAACCGGCATTGGCAGTGTCGGTTCGGCGTTGTTGATTCCAAACGATGCATCGAAGCATAACATCGGTTTTCTCGCCCGTGGTATCCGCGCTTGTTTCGGGAGTGATGATGCGGCCAAGGCCGCAGTGATGGAGGTGTCAGAACGCCTGCTGAAGCATGAAAGCAAACAGGCGGACGAGCCCAAGAGGGAAGTGTTGGCAGGAGATGATGTTGCGGTTCCAAATATTACGATTTACGAGTTGGATGACAAGGCGCTTGCGCGGCAGAAGATCGACAACGATTCGTATTCGTCCGTCCATCGGAAGGCGAAGCAGTCTGTGGAGCCTGTTGGAGGCAACGGCAAGGGCGACGAAAACAATGACGATGCTTCGTCGCAGAAGAAGGAGTCAACATTACTACCGCGCAACAACATCTCGGGCGATGTTTTCCACGAGATTATGGAGACGCTCTGCAACAACGACGATTCCGACGGCAAGACGCTGGGATTCTGCACGGTAGGCGCGTTGGCGTCCGATGGCTTGGCGCAGAACCAAGACCTGCTGGAGCTCATTGGTAAGGTCATGCGCAAGCATCAGCTTTCTTCCCAGAAGGGTGCGAAGGACGAAACAACGGAGCTTGTGCTGGCCCGCATGGCCTGGCGCGCGTTGAACGTACCGATTAATATTGGCGGCAAAACAATCGTGCTCGGGAAGATTGACGCCCGCAACAGACGCGCGGAACTTGAGTTTGTGGTGAATCGCGCGAAGATGTTGGGGAACGAACTGCCCAAGGATAGTGATCCACAGCGAGACAGTGCGTTCAATGGCAAGATAGACCTGCTGATTCGTCCCGACGGCTTGAATGGCCCCGTCTATATTCTTGACTGGAAGACGAATTCGCTGCCAGACTATGGTGCTAAGGCCATGGAGCGCTCGATGACGGCGTCGGACTACCATCTTCAGTACAGATTCTACTCGCAGGCGGTGCGATATTGGCTGCGTGTGGCCGAGCTCGGCGGGGTGGCCTACATGTTCGTCCGCGCGGGCGAGCTATTGGCGGACATAGATGGGGGTGCGGGAGTCTTCGTTGCCAAGGCAGAGGACATATCCCAGGAGGCCTGCCGCACGGCAATTAAAGAAGCGTTGAAGTGAGAGGATAACGACTATGACAATCGAAGAATCGAATCGTAGGCTGTGTCTGTTCGGAATCCCGCCGAGAAGAAGGCGGAACCACGAAGAAGGTATCAAAAACGAAGACAAAGTCACGGAGAATGTGCGTGCAATCTTAGCGCGGCTTCTTGCCGCGCGGTCGCTGCGGCTCGCGCAGCTGCAGACAGCACGAGACATCTACGAGCGAGCGGGCAAGGATGATCCCCGTCTTTACCTCTTCCTTGCGGCGATGTTCCTGTCGGAGGGGCAGGGAAACGCCTACATGCGGGTTGGGAAGGTTCCGAGCCTGCTTAAGGAGGGTGGCTATCTCGACGATTATGAGAAGGCTGGATTTGATAAAGACAATCAGCAGTTTTCCGAGGAGGTCAAGGAACATTTCGCCGACATTGACTGGAATCGATGCGCCGAGCCTTTGTTAGGCGACATCATTGTCCGTGAAGGCGAGAACTGGTATTTCCAGAGAAATCAGGCATCGGTTGCGGATGTGAACAAGCGGTTGAAGGCGTTTGTTGATGCAAACAAGAAAATGGGGAAAATGGGAGACGTGGCTGACGCAGTTGTTAAAAAGGCTGCGCAGTTTAACGGTTTCACGTTGAATAAAGAGCAGGAGAAGGCGCTTGCCGCGGCTGCTGGTAATCGCTTTACCATAATTACGGGTGGGCCTGGCACGGGCAAGACGACGACGGTGTGCGCGATTCTGCGGGCGCTTTTTGCGGCGCACTCGGATTGGACGGAGAAAGACATCGCGCTCGCGGCGCCGACTGGACGCGCCGCACAGAGAATGTCCGAGGCCGTGCTTGATCAATGCGATGGGCTTGTGAAAAATGAGAAGGAGACGGAAGACATCGTTAAGAAAATCGGTAATCTTAAAGGCTCGACAATCCATCGCCTCCTTGGCGGTTACGCTCCGAAATGGCAACACCACGAGAAGAACAAACTTGAGCAAGAGGTTGTGATAGTCGATGAGACGTCGATGGTTGACATCTACCTAATGCATGCACTTATTGCCGCACTCAAGGATGACGCAAGACTTATTCTCCTCGGTGACGCCGATCAGTTGCCGTCTGTTGATACGGGAGCGGTGCTTGGTGATCTCACTACAATCGGCTTGGGCGCATTCGTCCAGAAGCTGGAGGTCTGTGAACGCGCGAAGGGCGAGGTCTCGGATGTCGCGAAGGCCATCAACGGATTGCCGTTGAATGACGAGGATGCGGCGAAACGGATGGTGAACGGGTGGTTGCCTCGGCAGATTCAGATTGAGGCGTTGCCTTGCACAGAGCAGATTGACGAGGGGAAGAGCAGATTCCAGTGGCTATGCCCAAAAGCGGATATAAAGAAAGATGGCATTCAGGAGCTGTACAGAAAATGGATGTCTGGCAGCGAGCTTGCGAAAAAGGCGGATGATATACAAAAGTCGGACAAGGCGCTCGGCGGAGTGAAGTCCGATGCTTCTGAGGCGCTTTTCAAGGAGCTGAACCGTCGGCGCATCCTTACGCTCGTCCGAGAAGGATGGTATGGCGTTAAGGAAGCGAACGCCTTTCTGCTGAAGGAGGCGAAGACTGCTGCTGGCATGAGAGGAGATTATCTGTCGATGGTTGGGGTGCCGATCATGGTCACGCACAACACGCCGGAGAGGAATCTCTTCAACGGTGACGTCGGTGTGACGGTTCGCGGTCCGCACGGAATGGTGGTGCTGTTCCCGCGCGGGGCGAAGACGATTGCGTGTCCGGTGGCGCTCTTGCCCGAGCACGAGCTCGCGTATGCGATGACGGTGCACAAGAGCCAGGGGTCGGAGTTCGAGAACGTGATGGTGGTGTCGCCGAACGACGAGAAGCATCCGCTTCTCAACCGGCAGATCGTGTACACGGGCATCACGCGCGCGAAGAAGCGCGCGGTGATCGTAGGGACCGAGAAGGCCCTGACGGCGGCGCTGGAGAGGAAGATCGAGCGCGACACGGGCATTGCGCTCGGCGGTGCAACCGAAGCCGGGAACAAGGGGACGCAGGGGAAGAAATGACATGAAGGACAGGGAGATACTGCGTCGGGTCGCGGAGTCGAGCCTAGATGTCGAGAGGGCGGTGCTGGACGGGGAGCATGCGTGCTTCAGCAGCGACCCCGCGGCGTGCAGGAGGGCCGCGGAGCGCGGGGAGCGCGGATACTTCAGGACGCCGTTCGCGCATGACGCGGACCGCATCATGCACTGCCACGCCTACGCGCGGTACATGGACAAGACGCAGGTGTTCTTCCAGGTCAGGAACGACCACGTCTCGCGGAGGTTCCTCCACGTGCAGATGGTCTCCAGGATCGCGCGGTCCATCGGACGCTGCCTGCGGCTTAACGAGGACCTCATCGAGGCCATCGCGCTCGGACACGACATCGGCCACACGCCGTGCGGACACACGGG
This sequence comes from uncultured Lentisphaerota bacterium, assembly GCA_900321255.1. Classification (GTDB taxonomy): domain Bacteria; phylum Verrucomicrobiota; class Kiritimatiellia; order RFP12; family UBA1067; genus UBA1067. Next base: position 16,583 of record ONVK01000029.1, read on the forward strand.
CGAGGCCGAGCTCGCGAGGCTCTTGGCGAAGCACGGCGCGGGCACGTTCATGCACAACGCGCAGTCCGTGCGCGTGCTGCAGCACCTCGAGAAGGGCGGACGCGGGCTCAACCTCACGCTGCCGGTTCTCGACGGAATCCTCGGGCACAACGGCGAGATCGAGGCGCCGGTGTACGAGTACGACAGAAGGAACCTCACGTGGGAGAGGCTGGAGGCGAACCTCGCCGAGTGCATGAAGACGCCCGGCTTCGACCGCCAGGTGTTCCCGTCCACGCTCGAGGGATGCGTCGTGCGCGTCTCGGACATAATCTCCTACATCGGCAAGGACATGGAGGACGCGATCGCCGTCGGCATAATCAAGCGGACGGACATCCCGGAGAGGTGCGTGAGCGTCCTCGGGAAGCGCAACACCGACATCATCGGGACGCTCTGCACGGACATCGTCGAGCACAGCTTCGGCAAGGGCCACCTCGAGTTCTCGCCCGAGGTCTTCGAGGCGTACAGGGAGATGAAGGCGTTCAACGGGGCGCGCATCTACGGATGCGACCTCCTCGCCGACCAGCGCGGCAGGTTCGCGCGGATGATGGCGATGCTCTTCGAGGTCTATCTCGAAGCGGTCGAGTGTGACGACAGGGAGAGCGCTGTGTGGCGGGACTTCCTGCGCCACTTCCCGTCCTCCTACCGCGACGAGACGCCACCCGCCCGCATCGTCGCGGACTACCTCTCGCTCATGACCGACCAGTACTTTCTCAAGCAGTACCGCGCCGAGTTCATGACGCAGGAGATAGTCTGTTGAGGAGTGGTGGCATTCTTCGAACCCCAACCCCGACTTGCCCTGGCTGGCGATTCGACTGCCTTTTTGGTATAATATCAGCATAGTTGTTGGGAAACCTTGAATAGGAGCGTTGAGATGAAAGAGATGTCGATTAAAAGGGCCGCCAGGCCGGCGCGCAGTTCCGAATTGTTTGCAAAAACCCGTACAACGCTTCTCCGGCGTGTCAACGCAGGCGACCGCGAGGCTTTCGAGGAGTTCTACAACCTGTATGCGCCGGCGATGCTGAAGTATCTCGGGTTCAGCTACGAGGCCGCCACGGAACGGGATCAGCTTGACATCGTGCAGACGGTGTTCGCGAAGTTCTACAAGGCATTTGCGCTGGTCGAAGACCCCGATACGGGGAAGAAGCGAGTTCCGCGGAACATCTTCGAGGCCCTGTGCAAGCCGGACAAGAAAACCGGGAAGTCGCATGCGATAAAGTTTCGCCAGTATCTGATTGCCTGCATGAAGAATGCCGTCCGGGCGAAATGGCGCGCCGATACGGCTAAAGGGAAGATGAGCTACGTGTCGGTTGACGAGAAGATTAAGCCCGAATCGGATGCGACATGGGCGGATATAATCGCCGACTTCAGCATCGATCCAAAGGCCATCGCCGTAGCCGAGGAGGATCGCGAATCCCTGTCGGCCGTCTGGTATATCTGGCACGCGGTGATAAAGGCCGTGGCGCTCGACGAGTCGATGGACGACGCCAAGCGCGACATCGTCTACAGGAGCTTTGCCGAAGGCGCCAAGGCAGAAGAACTCGCAGCGAAGTGGGGCTTGACGGAAAACAACGTGTATGTGATAAAGAGCAGGGCGAAGGACATGGCCAAGTCGGCCACGCGCGCGGTCTTCAAGATGCTGGCGGCGGAGGATGTCGAGATAGACGAGGCGGCCGAGAAACTTTATAAGGCCGTGGCTGCGGCTAAGCCGAGCAGGCGCCGTGCCGACAAAATCCTGATCGGACTTACCAAGGAACTGCTTGGCGACCTTAAGTGACGGAGCGGATATGGCATCTGTCGGGAAGTTTGTCGTCAAGGGCGGGCGGCGGCTGTATCAGCTGAAAAAGGGAATCGTTGCGACAGGCAAGCATGATTCCTACAAAGTCGTCGGTTGTCTGGGTTCGGGCGGTTTTGGCGCGATCTACACCGTCCGCCGCGTCGGCGACAACCTTCTCGCCGTGCTCAAGATGTCGACAGAGGTCAAGAAGAACGGGCCCGGGGGCGAGCGCATCCGCCGCGAGGCCTGGGTAATGCGACAGTGTGGCAGGGCCAATCCTGACCTGGTTCCACAGGTCCTCGACACGGGCGATGTCTGCGGAAGGCCGTTCTTCGTCATGGAGAACCTTCAGAGGCTCGAATGGTCGTCGGATAGATCCGACGAGCAGGGACTTCCGGACAGTGCGGAAAGGCGCATTCTCTTTTTCAAGCAGCTGATAGAGAGCATCGGAGCCGTCCATGCCGCAGGATTTGTCCATTGCGACATAAAGCCGGAAAATATAATGCAGCGGCCGGACACACATCGTCCGATCCTGATAGACTTCGGGTCGGCGCATCTGATTGAATCCGATGAGGTTTTCCCCGGTGCGACCAACCGCCACTGGGTCGAGCTGACGCGGAGATACGGGCAGATGGCCTTAACCCCCGGATACGATGCGCCCGAAGACGCCTTCACCATCCAGAAGGACATCTTCGCCGTCGGGCAGGTGATCCGCGATTCCTTCGGGAAGTCCGTCCCCTTCGAATGGATGGAGATCATAGGGCGCTGCATATCCCGAAATCTCAGGTTCCGCTACGGCAGCCTTGCCGAGCTGGCCAAGGACATTTCTTTTGTGGATAGGCGCCGGCGGAAGCGGTATTGGGAGATGCGGACGGAGAAGATCGCCGAGCAGCGCGAGGTAGAACGCTCGCTTTCGGAAGCCGACCTGGTGAGCATATCGCGCGACAGGATTCTTCGCCTTGACGAACGCCTCTCGAACGCCGAACGCACGGTGTTCAAAGTGGAATTTCCCGCCAATGAACGACTCCACTATGTTGTAACCGAGCCCATCTGCCTCCGTGAGAACACGATTCTGATGATATCCGGAAAGGGAATGCTCGAGGCGGAAATCAGCGGACCGGACTCCTCGGTCGTCGTGCTGCGGGATTACGCAGTGCTGCACAACACGTCCGACACCCTGCCTCCGGAGAACGCACTGATGTATGTGATCGTCGGCCCGGGGTCGTATCTGAATTTCACGGACCTGGGGTCCGACCAGTACAGAGAATTCTTCCCCGATAGCCATCGCCGCATCCTGCGCGATATAGACGCAACGACCTCGTTCCGGTTCGGTGGTCCGGAAACATTCTCCGGCATCGAAAGTGAAACCCTTGACGCGATCAAGGGAAGCCGCCTTCCGGAAAGCTACAAGGAGACGCTGCTCGACTTTTTCAGCGGAAAGAAGTTCACGGTGCAGCCGAAATAGGCCGCACCGCCCAGGTTCCTGCGTCAGTATGTCTGCGGATCGCGCGGCGCGCGATCCGCAGCGTTGGCATGATTTTTGCTTTGATATTTTGGTGGGTGAAAAATTTTTGAATATTCTTTGTAATCTGCCGTTATTCCGGTCGTTGTTCATACCGGCGGTACTGCGAAAAGCACGAAACTAGATCATTGTCGCGCGTCGCAAATTTTTTTGCGCATGGGTTTTGAAAAATTTTCTGAAAGGGATGCGAGAGAGGAGACTATATGTAGGGGATGCCCATGCATTTGTGGCGCGCGGGGGGTCTGCACGCCGGAAACAAAACAAAAACAAACCACAAAAAAGGAGAAGAAACATAATGATGCTCGATGCCACGACGCCTGTTGCCTATCCGAACCGCGAGGTCTGGGGGAAGTTCTACGCGAAGTTCCAACTGCCGCTCGTGAACAGCCTCAGCAGCCGCTACTCCTACGCAGACCGCGAGGATGCCGTCGAGGAGGCCTTTCACAAGCTGATGCACATAAAGTCCCGCGAGGCCTACGGTGAAAACCTCCCCGACACCGAGGCGAAGTGGTTCAGCGCGCTCTACTGGCAGGCCCGCTCCAAGCTTTCCCACCTTCGCGAGCGCCTCGAGCGGCACGCGGAGTACGTCGAGCGCGCGGCGCAGGAGCTGTCCGAACTCTTCGTGTGCGGGTTCCAGGGGATGATGATGGATTCCGAGCTCAAGTCCCGCGCGCTCGTTCGCGCCTTCGAGATGTTTCGCGAGGAGCAGGACGTGTCCCGCCGCGACCTCTCTATATACGTCCGCAGGATGTGCGGCGAGAGCGCGAAGGTCGTCGCCTCGAGGTACGGCATCACCTCGAACAATGTCGACCAGATAAAGTACCGCATGGGCATCCTGCTGCGCAAGCACTGCCCAGGCTGCTTCGAGCGCGCCCTTCGGGTGGAGGCGCGCTCGTCCGGACTCGGCCTCGCGGCGTGAAGCGGTCAGAATTTGACATGGCGATCAGAGTTTGAACAAAAATCAATTATTTTGAAGTTGATTGTAAGTTTCTCCTGCTTGTCATGATTTATGCTTATAGAAAGGTGATTAAAAAAAGGAGGTAAACACAATGAAGAACGACGAGGAGATCATGACTGCTGAGGAATTCTTCGGCGGGATTGAAAGCGACCGGGGGCTGGGCTCCATGTCCTCTCCGCGCAGGCGGAGGGGGCGCACGAAAAAGACGTTCGCGGACATCAAGGCGCGGATGGTGATGCGCATCTACGGCGTGACGCGCGCGAAGGCGGAGAGGATCATCTCCGACCGCGCTGCGGAAAAGGTCGCAGTTCTCGCTGCGGCGAAAGCGCCGGGAGCAGTGGATGATTGCGCCTCAGACGATGACGAGCTGATGAGCGCCGAGGAGTTTTTCAGGGGATGACGCAAAACAAGGAGGAAAAGACAATGAACGAAAAGGCAGGACTCATTCCGATGGTGGTCGAGAAGACCGGGGGCGGCGAGCGCGCGTACGACATCTATTCGCGGCTCCTCAAGGACCGCATCGTGTTCGTCGGCGGCGAAATCGACGACGACTCCGCGAACGCGGTCGTGGCGGAGCTTCTCTTCCTGCAGGCGCAGGATCCGGAGAAGGAGATTGCGATGTACATCAACTCGCCCGGCGGAAGCGTCACGGCGGGGCTCGCGATTCTGGACACGATGAAGATGGTGAAGTGTCCGGTGGCGACGTACTGCGTCCGTCCGGCGAGAAGGGGCGCCGCTTCGCCCTCCCGCACGCGCGCATCATGGTGCACCAGCCGTGGGGCGGCGCGCAGGGCAAGGCGAGCGACATCGAAATCACGGCGCGCGAGATACTGCGCCTCAAGGGGATTCTGAACGAAATCCTCGCCGAGGCGTCGGGGAAGAAGGTCGAGGACGTCGAAAACGACACTGACCGCGACCACTTCATGTCCGCCGCGGAGGCCAAGGCGTGGGGAATCGTCGACAAGGTGCTCTAATTCCAACCAATTTAAAAAACAAACAAAGGAAAGGCAACAACAATCATGGCAAAATTCAAGCAGGTTCCGCAGTCGTTCATGTTCCGCAAGCTCGTCAAGTTCACCGGCAACATGGTGAAGAACTTCGACAGCGACTGCCGCGACAACGACTTCTTCGACGTCGTGCGCAACTGCTTTGACCACGACAAGGCGGTCGAGCTCATCGAGGCGGCGTACACCGCGAAGGAGCTGGAGGAGATGTCGAAGGCGAAGTCCCGCAGCTGCAGGCTCGACCTCTCCGACACGCTGGACGATGTGTTCTGTGCGCTCTGGAACACCCCGGGCAGCCGCGGCAAGTGCCGCGCCGTGCTCGAGGCTGTCTTCGAGAGCATGGAGTCCGACTGCTCGGACGGCTCGCGCGACATGGTGGCGCGCAGGTTCGCAGAGCTCAAGCGCGTTCTTAAGCTGAACGACCTCGAGATGGAAATCCTCGTCTTCGCGTACGTCCGCGACCAGACGTGCTTCGCGTGGCCGGTCCGCATCGAGGACCGCGAGAAGCCCCTCCACTACGCGATGGCGCTCGACCGCTCGTACGCGGAAGTTGTCAAGGCGCTCTCGCCCGACGGCGCGATACTGAAGTTCAACCTCCTCGACAACGACTACGACTTCAGCCGCCGCACGCTCGGAGGATACCTCGACGGCACGACTGACGAGACCATCGAGCGGCGCTTCTACACGAAGACCGACTTCGCCGACGTCCTTCCGTGGGACTACTACGGCGAGCTCTCGAAGGGCGACGGAGAGGTCCTCAAGAAGATGCTCTCTGGCAAGGTCGGCAAGTGCAACATCCTCCTCTACGGAGCGCCCGGCACCGGCAAGACGAGCTTCGCGCGGAGCCTCGCGAAGGAGCTCGGGCGCACCGCGTTCGAGGTGAAGCAGGGCGACGAAGACGGGAAGAACATGAAGGCCGAGGCGCGCATGGTCGGCATCAAGGTGTGCAACACCCAGGAGGACGCGTCCGACAGCATGATGATTGTCGACGAGGCTGACGAGCTGCTGCGCGGGAGCTCCTGCGGCTTCAGCCTCTTCGGCTTCGACTTCGGCGGCGGGAAGTCCACCGAGAAGGGCGTGATGAACACCCTCCTCGACGAGATGAAGCTCCCGGCGGTCTGGATTTCCAACGCCCCCGCCTCGGCGATGGACGAGTCCGTGCGCCG
>ONVK01000064.1 GCA_900321255.1 uncultured Lentisphaerota bacterium
CGTCGTCATCATCCGTTCGATCTGCTTTTCCCGGGATGAGACAACGCAGCATATTATATCAAAATTTTTCTCCCAGTGTGCTTCGAATAAAAGCGGAATGATTGCTACGCGAATTTGAAAGTTGGGAGTTAAGAGTTGGGAGTTGGGAGTTGGTGGCATGTCGCATGACGCATGACGCGCGACACGCGACAGCCACTCGTCGATTCTCGCCTTCACAATCGGGTGGATCTTCGCCTCAAGTGCTCGGCGCTTCTCCGGGTCGGAAAACACTTCGGCGGCGATGCGGCGGCGCTCCTCGGGATCGGGAAGGAGTTCGTGCACGACATCGTCGGCATCAAGCGTCTCGACGCCGAGTTCGTTCAAGAACTTGGAGAGGAGGGATTTCCCGCAGGCAATCCCCCCAGTCAGCGCTATCTTAGAACTTTTCAGTTTGCCTCTGCTTCGGGCGCTTCCTTCACGTCAGCGGCACCGGCGGGCTGCTCGGTGAGCTCGAAGCCGTCGTTGTGCATCTCGCGGCCACGGCCGTCGACGATGCGGGTCGTGACGAAGATGAGGAGGTTGCGCTTCGAGGTCTGCTCGGAGTGGCTGCGGAAGAGGCGCCCGATGAACGGAATATCGCCGAGGAACGGGATCTTGTCGTCCATCGCCTTGCGGGCCTCGGTGATGAGGCCGCCCATGACGATCGTGGCGCCGGGATACACGCTGACCTTCGAGTCGACGGAGCGGACGTGGAAGAACGGCTGCTCCATCGGGGCGTCATAGTAGGTCATGTTGTCGTTGCCGGAGGCCGTGAGATTGTCGAGCGCCCTTGTGGCCGAATTGACGGCGGTGTTGGCAAAGTCGGCCTTCATTGCATCGCTAATGCCGGTACCAAGCGTCGTAAGCACATCGGAAAGACCCGTCAGGATGTCGCCGATACCCATGAAGTTCTGCATCTGCGAAGAGTTCCCGGTGAACGGAATCTTCATGCCGTAGTTCTTCCACGTCGGCTCGTCGACGACCTGGGTATTGAGCTCGAGGTCGACTACGTTGCCGTCGTCGGTCAAGGTCGGAGTGACCTGGAGAATGACGCCGACTTCGCGCATCGTGAAGCTCTGCGGCTCGACGACCGCGAGAATCGCGGACTGCGAACCGCCGCCGTAGCTGCCGCCGCTGCCAGACGAGCTCGACTGGAGCTGCACGTCGTAGTCGGTCGGGTAGATGTATTCCGTCACGACCTTCATTACGGCTTCTTCGCCAGGACGCGTCAGCACCTTCGGCGCGGAGAGGAGGTCGGTGTCGCTGCGCTGCGAAAGCATGTGGAGAATCATCGAGAGATCGGCCGAACCGAGGAAGGCGTTAAGCCTCATGAACTGGTCGTTCGTCGACTTCGACTCTCCCGAGATGTGGTTGCTGAGCGTAGAGAGGTAACGCTGGCCGGTAGAATAGTCCTCGCCGAACGCGTTGATGCCCACATTGCGGCTGCTGCGGTTCTGCCAGGGGTTCCTGTTCGCCGCGTTCCAATGCTTCCACGATGTAGCACCGACGCCGCCGGGAACGGCAAGAGGCTCCCTCGTCAGCACCGTCGTAGAAGAGGAGGATGCAGAGGTGTTGCCCGTAAGGGGATCGGTGGGGTTGCCGCCGCTGGGGTCGATGCCGCCCGAAGTGCTCGTCGAAGTCCCGCCAGAGTTCGAAGAGGAGTACTTCCAGTACTGGGGCTTCTCGCTCCCCGTCGGCCAGCGCGTGCCGACCTCGGAGCTGAACGCGCCGTCACGCATGCCAAGGGCCCGCGCGAGATGCCTGTTGAGGCCGAGCGTGTAGTCGCTGTTGAGAATCCACTCGAAGCCGAGGGAGTTGAGGTCGTCCTGGCAGACCTCTATGAACCTCGTCTCTATCTCGACGAGCGTGACCTGCTGGTTGAGCTGGGCGAGGACATTCTCGAACTCCGCGAGGTTTTCCTGGGTGTTCTTGACGAAGAGCCGACCGACGGTCTTCACGTAGAAGATCGAGCTGCCCTCGGGCCACTTGACGCCGAGAAGCGAGAAGAACTCCTTCCAGTCCCTCTGCTCGTTCTCCTCGCCTTCGTCAGCCTGGCGGCTCGCTCCGCCGAAACCAGTCGAAGACTTCATGGACTTGATGTCCTCGGTCGCGCTGCCCATCTTCTCGGTGAAGGAGGAGAGCACCGGGAACGAGCGCGTGACGAGCTCTTCGACCGACATGTCCTTGTGCATGACCATGACGATCGGCCCCTGCACGGTAAACTTGTATTCAACAGACTCGCAGACGAGCTTCAACGCATCGTAGAACGTGATGTCGCTCGCGGTGATCATCGGGATGACCGGCACGCCAAGCGGCCCGCCGGCGGCGGAATCGTCTTCAGAACCCGTGTCTGAGAAGTCGTCGGCGTCTTCGCTCGGCGCGGCGGAAGCCTGCATGCGGACAGCCTCGGGCGTCTTGAGGACGAAGTTGAAGCCGCGCTGCTCAAGCGGAATCTCGGGACGGTCGAAATCCTTCGACGCGCCGCGGAAATACTCGACGGCGTCAATGATAGTCGCCGGCGGCTTGAACGAGATCGCCGGGAGGCGCATCTCCTTCATGCGCTGGATGATCGACTGCTCGATCGTGCGCTCGCCGTTCTTGGGGTCGGGCTTTGCCTTGACTGTGGCGCCCTTCTTCTCGTCGCGGTCCTTTGCATCGGTGGCGTAGGGAGGACGCCACGCCCTGTCGACGTCGGCTATCCACTTTTCGCGGGCCACATCACGCTCCTGCTTCAGGATGACGTCGCTCTTGCGGACGATGGAGTCCCTGAGGCGGATCGCCTCCTGGTTGTAGGGATCCTTGACGAGCACCAGTTCGCACTCGTCGAGCGCAAGGTCGAGCTCGCGCTGCGCAAGAAGCTGCCTCGCGCGCTTCAGATGGCGGCGCTCCGTCTCGCGGCGCTGCTTGTAGTCAGCATCGTTGCGACGATGCTGAATCTCGCTTACATCAGTCTTGTTCGCATCGGGATCCTCGGCGTTGAGCCACGCCTCGAGCTGGCGACGGGCCTTCGGATGGCGAAGGTCGACGGCCTTCTCCATATACTTGATCGCACGGGCGCGGCGGCCGGTGCGCTCTTCCTCGAGCGCGGCCCTGTAGAGACCCTCGGCGATACCCTCGGTGCACTCGCTCTTGTAGCGCATCGCAGTGGGACTGTCGTTGAGAAGCTTGACCGCAATGCCGTAGTGACGGACAGCCTCGACATACTGTCCGCTCGCCATCGCGTCCTTCGCCTCGCGGATTTCACGCATGGCCTGGACGTCCAATGCCTCGCGACGCAGCTTTTCGGTCGTGAGAATCTCGTCGATGAGCTTGCCGTCCTTCCTGTCGGCAAGGGCAGCCCTTGATACAGGAGTGATGGCGGGAGCGTCGTCTTCCTGCTCTCCATCAGGTACCGGCAATGGATCCTTGTCCGACGGTTCTTCGGGGGCAGGTTCTTCGGCCGTAGGCGCCTCTGGCTTCGAATCGCTGTCTTCGGCGGCAAGCTCGTCAAGAAGATCAAGCGCATCATCAACCTTTTCCTCTGCCGCCGCAGGCTCTTCAGCAGCGGGCTCCTCGGCTGCAGGCTCTTCGACCTTCTCCTCAGCCGCAGGCGCGGGCTCCTCGGCTGCAGGCTCTTCGACCTTCTCCTCGGCCGCGGGCGCAGGCTCCTCAGCCGCAGGCGCAGGCTCTTCAGCAGCGGGCTCCTCGGCTGCAGGCTCTTCGACCTTCTCCTCAGCCGCAGGCGCGGGCTCCTCGGCCGCGGGCGCAGGCTCCTCAGCCGCAGGCGCAGGCTCTTCAGCCGCGGGTGCCGGTTCCTCGGCTGCGGGCTCCTCAGCCGCAGGCTCCTCGGCCGCGGGCTCTTCAGCCGCAGGCGCGGGCTCCTCGGCCGCAGGCGCGGGCTCCTCGGCCGCGGGCTCTTCAGCCGCAGGCTCCTCGGCCGCGGGCTCCTCAGCCGCGGGCTCTTCGGCCTTCTCCTCAGCCGCGGGCTCCTCGGCCTTCTCCTCGGCCGCGGGCGCGGCGGGCGCGGCCGCTGGGGATTCGCCCTCAAGATCGGCCAAAAGGTCGTCAAGGTCGTCCTGAGCATTCATGCTCTGTCCAATCGCAATGAAAGCGATGGTTGCCGTCAGCGCGACATATGTCCTGAGGTTCGTCATATCGAACTTGCTCCTAATGAGTTGCATTGCGTATTATATCCTAATTCTTTTTACTGTTCAAGGGTCTCGACCGTACGAATTTTACCAAGCAGCGCGTCTTCAAGGGCAACCTTCGCACCCTTCCCGACGCTTTTCACGTCCACAACCTTGTACTTGCTTCCATAAAGATCAATCGTATCGCCGACAGTCACGGAGAACGTCTTCGTCTCTCCGCGGCTGAACTCGAGCGTCGCCTTGACATCGACGGGCTTGCGTTTTTCATCGAGCGCGAGGGGAATCTCCTTCCCGTCTTTCTTCCGCACAAGCGTCGCGGCGGAGACGTCGACCGAGCGCTCCACGTTGGAGCCCTTGATCTTGACTTTCTTCTCTTTCTGCTCGAACGACTTGACCGTGAAGCCCGTGTCTCCGATTGCCTCGCCGACAAGCACGTAATAGCGGTAGCCGTTCTTTCCGTAGTCATTGCGCCGCTTCGGGTCGAAGAATTCAAGCTTCATGCCGGCCGGGGTCTTCATGTAGGAGCGCAGATAGAACGGAAGCACCGTCTCCTTAAGCGGCAGCACAAGCTTCAGCGAATCAAGGTAGTCGGGGTGCGAGTTTCTGTCGGCCGGATCTGTCCCCGCCGCATATTCCTCGGCATTGGTGAAGCCATCGCCGTCTTTATCCGCATCGGCGTCGTTCTGCGTAACATCAAGCCCGTACTTCTCCTCCCACCAGTCGGGCAGTCCGTCGCCGTCGGAGTCGACCACGACCTTCTCGGGCTCGGCCTGAGTCTCGCCGCACAGCGGGCATACCTTCGTTCCGTCCTTTATGGGCTTCTTGCAGGCCTGGCAGAACACACGCTTCTCGGAGGCGAGGAAGTTGCCCGCGGCGTCGTCGATCTCGGCGAGGGTAGGCGGCTTGACCGCGAACTGAAGGGCGCGCTCGTAAGGCGTCATGTCCACCGGCTTGACGCCTGTATCGGCCTTCTTCGCGGACTTGAGGCGGCTGACGACCGCCGCCGCGTTTTCGTCCGGATCGCCGCCGCCCGTCATTACGAAGAGCGCCACGCCCGCGACAAGCGCAACGACTCCCGCCGCCGCGACGAGCCAATCCCAGTGTGCGGCGAAAAACCCGCCTTCGGAATTCCTGGAGATCATTCTTCGCCCTCCTTCACATCCTTGTCGCCGTCGGCTTCTGGGGCCGGCGCGGCCTCGCCTGCGGCCGCCTTCGCAGCCGACCCGAAATCATATGTTGCGATGCTTGCGCGGACGAGGAACGGATCCTCCTTCGCAGGATCGTTGACAATGCCCTTGTCCGCATCCGCGGCGCCCTCCTGCTCGGCGGCATCGGCCCCGAACTCCGCCTCGGCCGCGCCGCGGCGCCTCCGCCGCGGACGAGAGGACTGCTGCTCGGCACCTGCACCCCTCTTGTCTCCCTCGCCGAGGGCCTTGCCGATTGCGTCCCCCTCTCTGGAGAAATCAAGCGCCTCGACGACAATGAACCGCTCGCATGTCGCAAGGGCATTGACCGCCTTTACAAGGGCCGCCGGCCTGGTGCGGAATTCGACCACGTACTTCTCCTCGGTGTAGGCGGGCTTCTCCTCCTCGGCGTCTTTTTTCTTGCGCTTCTTGGACTTCTTGGCGTCCTTCGGCTCGGCCGCAGCCTGCGGCTGCTTCGCGATGCCCGGCTCGATGCGGACGACTTCAATTACGCCGCAGTCCGAAAGCGCCTTGACGAACGTGCAGACGTCGCCCCACAGCCGCTGCAGGCGCGGGAGCTGATCCTTCTCCGGCAGCTTGTCGCCAACCACGAAGTCGGGGAAGCCAAGCGCGGAAACGTCCTTCATGATTTTTCCGTCGGCTCCGCCAGGGAGATTCGAAAGCGTGCGCGCCTCGTCTACAAGCTTCTGCTTGAACGCGGCCTCGTTGACGTCGGCGTCGATCACCCTGTCTCCGGCAGACACCGTGGAGACCGCCGCCTCGGTCCAGCCGGCAAGCGCGTCGCGGTTTTTGTTTACGGCGGCGACGCTGGCGGGATCGGGGCTTATCGCGGCCCCGAGAAGCGACCTCACCGCGGCGGCGTTGCTTTCGGAACTCTCCGCGGCCTCGGACTTCGCGGAATAGGCGTCGAACGCGAGATACCCGAGCACGGCCGAGACGACAAGCGAAACGCCGCCTATCGAAAGCATCACTATCTGGTTCTTTGAGATGTTCATCGCGATTCTTCCTTCCCGAACTTGACGACGACGACGATCTGCTTCAGCGCGGCGTCCTTGCCAACGTCTGTCATCGACTCGATCTTGACGGAATTCGGGTCGACGATGGGCGACCCCTTTATTCTCGCCTCCAGGATCTGGGCGGCCGTGGAGCCGCCCGTCTTCGTGCGCGAGACGAGCGTCTTGAGGTCGTCGGCCCAGCCGCGCACGGTGATGCGGTCGCCCTCCCACTTCTCGATCCACATTTCGTTCCCGAGCGCCGTGCGGATGGCCATGAGCTTGCCGACCGACAGGTTGCGCTTCACGAGGAGCGTCTTGAACACGTCCGCCTTGGCGGCTTCGCGCTCCTCCACGGCGACGGCATCCTTGACCTTCGACTCCACCGAGCGCAGCCGCGACGCCTCGGCCGACACCGCGGAGTTTTCCGCCTCGGCCATTGTTGCGGAGCGCCGCGCCGCAAGCATCACGAGCGCGAAGGCCGCGATGAACGCGACTGCGCCGATCGCCACGAACGGGATCCTCGCCACGTCCGCGCGCTCTTTGAGGAGCGACGGCGGAAGGAGGTTTATCGAGAACGTCGCAAGCCCCGCCATGTGGACGGCGAGACCGACCACCGCCGGAAGAAGCGTTCCGTCCGATTCAAGCGCCTCCGCGTCGATCTTTGGCCCTGTGCCGACGACGTCGAAGGGATTCACGTATTCCACCTCAAGCTGCAGGCTCTCGGAGAAGAATCGGTCGAGCTGCGGGAGGAGCGCCGTGCCGCCAGTGATGTAGAGCTTGACGGGGACGCTGCCGCCCTGCTGCGAGCGGTAGAAGTTGATTGAACGCGACACTTCGGCGTGGAGGCGCGTCATCACGGCGCGGCACACCTTGGAGACGCGGTCGCGCGTCTCGTCTTCATCCTCCACGACGCCGCCGAGCGCGACATACGCCGCCTCGCGCTTGTATGCCTCGGCCTCTTCGGGGGTGCAGCCGAGCGCGGAGGCAATCTCCTTGGTAATCGTGTTGCCCGCGACCGGGATCGAACGGTTGTAGAGCTTGTCGCCGTCGGCAATAACGAGCGACGTCGTCTTGGAGCCAATGTCGAGAAGAACGCAGCATTCGTCTCCGGCCACGCCCGAATAACGCAGCACGTTGGTGATGGCGATCGGGGCGACGTCCACCAGCTCGGGAGTGAATCCCGCGCCGCGCACCGCGGCCGCGATGTCCTCGACCTGGTCGGTCTTCGCGGCGACGATCATGACGTTCTTCTCGCCGTTCTCGTTGTCGCCGAGGACCTGGCGGTCGCAGATCATCTCGTCGATCGGGAACGGGATGTTCTGCTCGATCTCGAAACGGATCATCTGGTCAAACTTCTCGGCTCCGCCCGCCGCCGCGATGGACGCAAAGCGGGGGAACACCATCTGCCCGGAAATCGAGATGGCGACTGGGCCTGGCTTGATGCCCTTCTCCCGGACGATGTCGAGAAGCGCCGGGGAAAGCAGCGCGCCCGCGTTGCCCGCGTCAAGCGGAGCGGCAAGGGCGGCAATGCCGTAGTTCACGAGCGTGAGCCCGCCTTTGCCGCCTTCGAACTCGGCGAGCTTCACCGCAGAAGCGCCGATGTCGAGTGTTAGGTATCTTTTTGCCATAGCAATCCCTTACTGCGCCACCTGTTCATAGTCGTTGGGGTTCACAAGCGCCCAAATCGTCTTGGAGCGGTCCATGAGACCCTGGCGGCGCTCGATCATCGGCTTGCCGTCGCCGGTCTGCTTGTTCATGATCTCCTGATTCTCCCACCACTTCGTGTGCTTGGCGATGCCGTTGATCTCGCTCTCGCTGTCGCCCTGCAGTATCTCGCCCTTTGCGTTGGTGATGACGAGGCCGATCGCCTTTGCCTCGCCGTAGCGCTCGAGATAGGAGGGATGCAGGCACACGGAAGCCGCGTGCGAACCCTGCGGGATGTTCTGGTAGGTCGTGGAGGTCGTGAAATAGGAGTAAGGGGCGAGGCCTTCCTTGTTGCCCTTGTTCTCTGTCGCGGACTTCGTCTCGAGAAGGACGTGCCACGTGAACGTGAGCTGGTCCTGCCACTTCACGAAAGTCGTGTACTTCGCCTCAAGGACGATCCAGCTCCTCGGCTTCGTGTAGCACTTGCCCACGATCGAGCCGCCCTGGAGCGATGGCGCCGGAAGCGTGGACTGGCGGCCGAGTTTCGGGAACTGGTCGAGCATGATCTTGGCCTCCTTGCCAGTCGTGGGGGCATCATCGTCAGCAGCGACAACCGGCTTCTTCTTCGGCGCCGCCAATGCCACCGCTGCGGCAAGCGCGACAGTCGTCATCATCACGATCTTCTTGTTCATTTTTTCTTCCTCTCGTTATTTTGTAACCACGGAATACACGAAACACACTGAAAGACTACCACTTGGTACTCTCCCCTTTCGTGTATTTAGTGTATTTCGTGGTTAACATGATTTTCGTAAATCACAATACTTTCATCTTCGGCAAGTCCTGGATGTCCACGAGCCCGACCACCCGGCCGGACCTGTCGCACACCGGCAGGTCGTCGATGCGCTTCTTTTCGAATATCTTGAGAAGCTCCGCGGCATACGCGTCGTCGTAGACGAAGAGCGGCTTCGGCGTCATATAACGGGTTATGGGGGCAACCATGGGGTCCCCCTCTTGTTGCCTCCGCTCGCTCATCACGCGGCGGAAGTCGCCGTCGGTGAAGATTCCGAGGAGCACTCCCTTCGCATCCACCACAACCGCGCTCCCGCCCTGCGCCTTGGTCATCGCCATCAGCGAATCAAGAACCGTCGCCTCGGGCCCGATTGTCGCGAGGTGCTCGCCCGTGCGCATGACGTCGGTCACCTTCATGACGAGCGCGCGGCCGATAGCGCCCGCCGGATGGTTCATCGCATAGTCCTCGACCGGGAACTTCTGCGCGTCGATCAGCACCATCGCGAGCGCGTCGCCCATCGCCATGGTCGCGGTAGTCGAGTTCGTCGGCGCCATGCCGAACGGACACGCCTCCTTGCCGCACGGGATCTCGATGTGTATGTCGCTCATCTGCGCGAGCGTCGAATCGGGGCGGCCGGTCAGCGAGATCACCTTGAGCCCGTGGCGGCGGATCGCCGGTATCAGGTTGTTCACCTCCGCCGACTCGCCGGAGAAGCTGAGCGCGACAAGGACATCCTTGGCCGAGACCATGCCGAGGTCGCCGTGCATCGCCTGCACCGGGTTGAGGACGATGGAGCGCGTGCCGGTCGACGAGAAGATTGCGCTCATCTTCTCGGCGATGTGCAGGTTCTTGCCGACGCCGGAGACGACGACAATGCCGCCGTCCGCGACCGTTTCGAGAATGAGCCGGACCGCCTTGACAAAAGACGCGCCGATCGAGTCGCGGGTCTTCTCAAGGCCCCCGATCTCGACCGCGAAGACCTGCTTCGCGCGCTCAATCATCTTGTTGTCTGTCACTTAGTCGTCGACTGTAGCAATGTTACACAGATGGTTCCAACGATGTCCTCGGCGGAGCAGCCGCGCGAAAGGTCGTTCATCGCCTTCGCGAGACCCTGGAGGTTCGGCCCGATGGCGTCTGCGCCGCCGATCCTCTGCGCGATCTTGTAGCCGATGTTGCCGGCGTTGAGGTCGGGGAAGATGAAGACGTTCGCATCGCCCTGCACGGCGCCGTTCGGGTTCTTCTGCCTGCCGGTCGCGGGAACGATCGCGGCGTCGAACTGCATCTCGCCGTCCATCTTGATGCCGGCTTCCGCGAAGCGGGGCTTCGCGAGCTCGACGGCCTTCTGGACCTTCTCGACGAGCGGCCCCCCCGCGGAGCCCTTTGTGGAGAACGAGAGATACGCGACGCGCGGCTCCTTGCCGGTGAGGTCGCGGTACGTCTGCGCCGTCGCGAGGCCGATGTCGACGAGCTGTTCTGCCGTCGGGTCGGGGATCACCGCGCAGTCGCCGAACGCGAGCACTTCGTCGCCCGACGCCGTCGGGGTCTTGAGGTCGAGGATGAAGCAGCTCGACGCCGTCTTGACGCCCTTCTGCGTGCCGAGCGTGTGGAACGCAGCCCTGAGCATGTCGCCGGTGGAGGCAATCGAACCTGCGACAAGGCCGTTGACGCGGCCGAGCTTCACCATCATGCCGCCGAAGTAGATGCGCTTCGTGCGGAGAGTCTTCTGCGCGCCAGCGAGGTCGATGATCTTCTGCTTCTCGGCCGGCTTCTTCGACTCCTTGGCGTTCCACGCCTCGAGATACGCGGCTTCGAGTTCCGCGTCGCCTTGCGTGTAGTCGATCGTCTTGATGCCGCGGTCGGCGAGCTTGAGCCCCGCCTTCGCCTCGGCGTCGGCGATCTCCTCGGGCGTGCCGAGGACGATCGGCGTCGCGATCTTGCGGTCGACGCACGCGCACGCGGCGGTTATGACGCGCGGATCCATGCCCTCGGGGAGAACGACCGTTCCGTTCAGCTTCGAGGCCTTTTCAATTATGTTCTTGATTGCGTTCATTTTCCCAATACCTTTACTGTGTCACGGGCGATCATGAGCTCTTCGTTCGTCGGGATGACGACGACGGGGATCTTCGAGCCCTTCGCGCTGATGACCTTGACCTCGCCGCGAACCTGGTTGGCCTTCGGGTCGAGCTTGATGCCAAGCGCGCCGAGGCGGTTGATGATCCTCTCGCGGACCTCCTTCGAGTTCTCGCCGATGCCGCCCGTCATGATGATCGCGTCAGCCCCGCCGATGACCGATGACGGTGTTGTACGCGCCGATGTAGAGCGCGACGCGGTAGGCGAGCATCTCGAGCGCGAGCTCGGCCTGCTTGTCGCCCTTGTCGGCCTTCGAGCAGATGTCGCGGCAGTCGCTCGACCCGGCGAGCGCGAGAAGCCCCGACTTCTTGTTGAGGAGCGTATCCATCTCGGCCGGAGTCTTCTTTTCGGCCTCCATGATGGAGAGGACCGCCG
The DNA here is from genome assembly GCA_900321255.1 of uncultured Lentisphaerota bacterium. Classification (GTDB taxonomy): domain Bacteria; phylum Verrucomicrobiota; class Kiritimatiellia; order RFP12; family UBA1067; genus UBA1067. The sequence goes on from ONVK01000064.1 coordinate 11,285, forward strand.
CGGCGTCGATGTCGCCGCACCTTGTGCCCATCACCATTCCCGCGAGGGGCGTGAGACCCATCGACGTGTCGACGACTCCGCCGTTCTTGATCGCGGCGAGTGACGAGCCGTTGCCGAGGTGGCATGTGACGAGGTTGACCTTGGAGAGGGGCTTTTTGAGGAACTTCGCCGCGGCCTGCGTGATGAACTTGTGCGAGGTGCCGTGGAAGCCGTACTTGCGGATCCCCATCTTCTTGTAGTACTTCGGATCGATCGCGTACATTCCCGCGCAGTCGGGCATCGTCGCGATGTGGAAGGCCGTGTCGAAGACGCCGACGTTCGGGACGCCCTTGAAGATCTTCTCGCACGCCTCGACGCCGCCGAGGTTCGCGGGCATGTGCAGGGGCCCGAACTTGACGAGCTTCTTTGCCTTCGCCATGTTCGCCTTGTTCATGAGCGCGGAGTCCTTGAAGACCTCGCCGCCGTGGAGGATGCGGTGGCCTATCGCGTCGATGCCCTTCGCCATGTCGCCGAGATCCGCGACGACCTTGGCGAGCGCGGCCGCGTGGTCCTTGGGACCGCCGCAGCCGATGCGTTCGACGAGGCCCTTCGCGAGACGGGTCTCCGTCTTCATGTCGAAGAGCTGGTACTTGAGCGAGCTGGAGCCCGAGTTGATTACGAGTACTTTTCTGATTGCCTTTTTCATGTGTTTTCCTGATCCGTCATTCTCGGTTATTTGTCAAGCGTGGCCTTGAAGAACCCGCTCGAGAGGTCGACGTCCGACGCGAGGTCGAACTCGTAGGTCTTCGTCTCCTTGCCGATTTCGACCTTCTGGGTCTTGATGACCTTCCAGTCGCCGGACTCGAGCGAGTCGCGATGCCAAATCTTGCACGTCAGCGTGAGCGTGCCCGAGCCGGACGCGAATTCATAGATGTCGGACGTCGCGGCGACGGAGCCCGACTCCTTGCCGACCGTCTCGGTTGTGATCGACACCTTGCCCGTGTCGCGGTCAAGGTCGATCGCCGTGATCGCCACCGCAGTCGGCTCGGCTGTCGCGTCGCTCTTCGCGTTGTTCAGCGCCGAATTGACCTGAGCGTCCGTGCCGGTCGCGTCGACGCCCAGGAGGAGCGCGGCGATGCGCGGCGACTTGAGGTTCGTCATGGTCATGACCGCGAGGCCGGACGACAGGGCGCCCTTGGTCTCGATCGAGCCGGAGAGCTCCTTCTTCATCGCGAAGCCGCCAGCGTTCTGGTCGATCGACGCCGCGCCATAGGCGGTCAGGTTGCCCTTCTTCGCCCACTCCCACGCGTCAGGCAGGCTGTCGCGATCGGTGTCGCAGTCCTCGATGAAGACGGGGATGATCTCGTTCGTTCCGTAGCCCGGACCGACCGTGATGCTCTTCGGCGTGAAGATCGTGCCGAGCTTAAGGTCGCGCGTGCAGAAGCAGCCCCACGACTCCCAGTAGAAGCGGCGCGCCGCGGTATCGACCCAGAACGAGCGCTTGCCGTCCTTGTCGGTGTCGATGAACGCGCGGATGTAGTACGAACCCGGCTTCAGGCCGACGATAAGGGCGTTTTCGCTCTTTATCGCGTCTGTCGACGCGAGGCTTGCGGTGCTCTTGACGTATCCCTCGGCGACCGGCTCGCCCGAGAAGTCGGGCGTCTTGAACGCCTGGACGCGGATCTTGCCGGACGAAGCCACGACGCTCGGGCCGTAGTATCTGACGGCCACGCGCGCAGTCGCATAGTCGGTCGAGTTCGTGAGGACGTTCGCGAGGAACGTGCCGCCCTCGACCCAGGAGTCGGTCTTGAACTTCGCGTTGTACGTCGAGATCGACCACGTGTAAGTGCCGCCGTTCTTGAACTCGGCCGTGCCTCCCGGCACTATCGCGCCGACCCTGAGCGGAGGAGTCCAGCTGCAGACGCCGTCTGCGTCGTGAGGCGGCATGAGCTGGTAGTCGCTCGTCCAGGAGAAGCCGCTGCCGGTCACCCTGATGCGGAAGGCCGTGTACGTCGCGTCGACGCCGGTGCGCCAGGAGAAGGTCGGGGCGGGCGAGTTGATCACCGTCGGCCCGGGCACGGGGATCGGAACCGCGCGGTCCTTGAAGAACTTGCGCACGAGGAGCTTCACGAGCAGCGGGGCGCTGTTCGTGGAATCGCGCGGCTGGGTCTCGCCGTTCCCGATGTACACACCGTAGTAGACATTGGTGAACGAGTAGACCGCGCTGCCCGCGCCCCTCATCTGAGTGAAGGTCGCCTGCTGCGTCATGCCGGCGGCGGACGCGTCCCAGTCGAGGTCGAAGGCATTGCGCTCGTCGGACAGGATGTCGGCCTCGGTCAGGACCTGGTGTCCGTCGGCCGTGAGGTCGAGAACACGGTCGTAGAGCGTCGCCGCATACGTGTAGTTGAGCCTGTTCGTCGGATTGTCGACCGCGTAGCGCACGATCCTGACGCGGACGTTGTCGCTCTCCGGCGCAACGGCGGCGTTCGGCACCTCGCCCTTGTCGAGCGTGTAGACGTCGGCGGTACCCGCGACCTTCCACAGGGTCTCGCGGTCTGTGGCCTCGTCGCTGCCGCCTTCCTCGGTCGCCGCGGGCTGCGTTTCGTCGCCTGCAGAGGAGACGGTGCCCTTGACGAGGTTGTAGCGGGGCGCGACCGTCGTCGTGTCGGTCAGCTCGATCGTCGCCTTGCCGTAGTTCCAGCCGATGTCGACGTCGCGGACGAAGCCGTAGGGCTCGCCCGGCGTGTACATGCCGTTGCCGTCCAGGTCGTAGAACGCCTCGATCGTGTTGAGGCCCTGCTTGACGTGGCCAAGCGAGTTGTTGTCGGTGCTGCGGGCGTCGGCCTCGGAGAGGTAGTAGGTGTTGACGCTTCCTCCCGTTATGAGCTTCGACTGCCAGTTGACGCGCACGAAGCTCTTCTGGAGGTTGTAGACCGATATCCAGCCGGCGCCCTGCATCGTCTGCGAGATGTCGCCGTCGATCGCGAACCAGTCGGGGAACGCGGCGAAGTTGACCTTGAGCTCGCCCGTCGCGTAGTCGATCGTTCCGAAGGACTCGTCGGGGTAGCCCTGGCGGACGATATCGCCCGTCGAGAGGTCGTCGTTGCGCGGCTGGTCGATGATCGGGCCCTCCCAGATCGCCGTGACGGGGTCGCTCACGTAGCCCTGCAGCGTCTGGATGTTGAACAGTATCCAGGCGAGGTCCTTGAACTCGAACTTGATGCTGCCGGGAACGACGCTTCCGGGCGAGAGGTGGATGAGCATTTCGCGCATCGGGTTCATGCCGAAGTACTTGATGCCCGTGACGATGTTGGAGTTGCCGTTCTCGTAGAGACGCACGTCGCCTTCGCCGCCGAGCGTCCACACGGCGTCGGGAATGCCGACGCGCGACTGGTTGTGCCACGCCTTTGCAACGACAGGAATGTCGGCGATGTTCTGCTTGCCGTGGTAGGACACGGTGAGCTCGAGCGTCGGAACGGGATACTCGTTCATCTGGATCGCGTCGACGCTGAGCGAGGCGAGGACCGTCGGCTTGGTGCCGGCCTGGAACTCGGCGTAGTTCGCCCAGCCGTCGGCATCGGCGTCGATGTCGGGGTCGAACGCATAGGGCGACACGTTGTCGTTGTCGACGAGATGCTCGGACTCCCACTGGTCCTTGATCTGGTCGTGGTCGGTGAAGATCTCGCCGACATAGAGCTCCTTCATGCGGAAGAAGTAGTCGGAGACGTTCGGTGTCACGCTGTATGCGTTGTCGGGGGCGAAGCGGACCCACTTGCCGTCGCTCTTCAGGTTGAACACCTCGGACAGCATGTATTCGACGTAGTTGCCGAGACCGTCGCCGTCATCGTCGCCGCCTGCACCCTGCTCGACCGCGTAGATGTTCTGCCACCAGTCGAGAAGGCCGTCGCCGTCGATGTCGGACGTCGAGGCGTAGGTGTCGTCGGAGCTGCCGTCGGGCTGCGCGCCGCGCGCGAGGTCGCGGAGATACGCCTCCCACGCGGGCATGTCGGCGTCGTTCCAGGTTATGGTGCTGGCCCAGTCGCTCGGGTCGTTCTTGTCGAGACCGTTCGCATCCTCCCACCAGTCGGGCAGGCCGTCGCCGTCGGTGTCGGATCCCGTCTGCTCCCAGAGGTCGGACGAGCCCTGGCCGTCCCACATGACGGGGCACGGCTTCGAATAGGCGCCGCCCATCGGAACGAGATCGGCAGTGCCGATGAAGTCGGAGCGCACCTCGAACTCGTAGCGGCAGACGAGATCCTCGAACGCGAGGTTCTCGGGATCCGTCGCGGCAATCTGGTTGAGCTTGAAGAGGCGCTGGTAGCGCTCCAGGAAGTAGTTGTAGAACGGATACGGCATCGCCGAGTTCTTGAGCGCATACTTCTGGAGCTCATGCTGCTCCGCCGTCGTGACGTAGCCGCCGAGCATGTCGGAGAAGATGAACGAGTCGACCACGCTGCCGTCCATGACCGGGAGGTGGTGGACGGTGTTCTCGATCCACGGCATGACGCCGTAGTCGGTGTAGACCGTGCTCTTCGTGGCGCAGGCGTCCCACCAGCCGAGGTTCTCGCTGAAGGCGGCGGGCCTGCTGACAAGCTGTCCGCGCACCGCCCTGTCGAAGCCCGACGGATTCTGCGCGACGTCGTCCTTGTTGAGCGAGCCGGGCAGCGTCGAGAAGTCGTAGAGCTGGACAAGCTCGGCCGTCAGGTTCTTGAGGCCGTCGTTGTCGTTCCGCGAGGAGTCCGCTTCGGGGCCCATCAGGTGCGTGTAGACCTCGAGCCTGTTCGTCGCCGCGTCGTCCATCGTCATGTGCCTGCGGTAGTTCGCGGCGATCTCGGTCTCGGTCCTCGCGCCGTCCCAGATGCGGACTTCGTCGATGTAGCCCTGGAACCACTCGCCGTCGTTCATGGCGTCGTAGGTGATGGAGGCCGTGTTGAACGCCGCCGCACCGCCGTCGCCGGCCGGAAGCGGCCTGCCGCCGATGAAGAACGCGCCGGGAACCGCCTCGTAGGAGATCTGCGTGAAGGCGTTGGTGTACGTCGGATCCTGGATTATTGCGGTGACGCCGTTCGCGGGGATGAGCTGCGTCGGAGCGCTCGTCTTGGCCGCGCCGTTGACGTAGAGGACGAGCCGCTTGCCGTCGTACGTCATGGCGACGTGGGTCCACTCGTCGACCGGAACGACAGGTCCGATGACCGTCTGGCAGCTCTCGCTGTCCGCGCGCACCGACACCTTCGCGTCGTCGTTGTCGAACATGCCGTAGACCTTGCCCTCGTCGGTGAGGCCGATGCGGAAGTTCGTGCGGATCGCGGCCTCGTCCTTGTTGATGGCGTCGTAGCCGTAGAGCGAGCAGCGGTCGAGAATGATCTGTTCGCCGACCTTCTCGGGACGGATCCACGCCTCGGCGGTGAACTGCTTGAAGAAGTCTACCGTCGTCGAGCTCGGGACCTTGCCCGTGAAGATGTCGCGCATGAACGTGGCGCGCGACTGGACCCACGACCTGTCGCCGTCGAGGTAGAGCGCCTGGCGGCGCGCCGGGTCGGTGAAGTCGAGCGGGTCGGTCGGCGCGCGGAACGTCCTCACGATCTCGCGTCCGTCGCCCTTCCAGTCGTTGTCGGTATCGTAGCCCTCGTTCTCCTCGAACGAATACAGGAACTGGAACCCGCCGTAGCCGCCGTCGGGCGTCTGGGCCGAATACGGGTCGTCGAAGCCAATCAGGGTCGGCCAGAACGGCATGAACGAGACCGGCGCGGTGTTCTGGTAGTACTGGGCCGCATAGCTGGCGGGCGAGCTCGTGTCGGTGAACCAGAGCGGCGTCGGGTCGGTGTGGGTCGTCATCGGGCTCGTCAGGTTCGCCGTGACGCGCTCGGAATCGTTCCTGAGCCCGTCGCCGTCGGGATCGGCCTCGCCGACGCCCATCGCCCACGGATACAGGAACGGATCAAGCGCGGCCGGGGCCTGCAGCGGCTCGGGGTCGGCGTTGCTGCCGATCATGCCCATGAGCGCGGCGATGCGGTTGAAGTCGGGGTGGGTCCACTCGTTCCAGAACGCATTGTAGAACGCGGGCTGGCCCCAGGCAATTGCGATTATGTCCTTGCTCCCGGCCGCCGTAGAGCCGAGGATCGGGTTGAGCCCGTGGAACATCTCGTAGTAGTCGTCCATGCCGTCGCCGTCGGTGTCGGCGACGCGTGGATCGGTAGAGACGTAGGCGCCCGCGGGTGGCATCATGATGCTCGGCTGTATCATCTGACAGGTGATCATGCGGTCCCAGTAGTGCCTTGGCGACGCCATGTAGCCGTTGTTGCGCCAGCCGGCCGCGACCCAGGGCGTCGAGAACATGTAGTTGTAGCCGTCGCCGTAGCGTTTTCTCGCAATGACTGTAGCGCCGGGCGCTA
>ONVK01000063.1 GCA_900321255.1 uncultured Lentisphaerota bacterium
CTTTCGTGAGGAACGTGCTGCCGGCGTTCTTTTCGGTGAGCGTGTTGCAATTCTTGGACTTGACGTTGGCGGCGGTGTTCTCGAACCACGTCTTGAAGGAATCCATGAGTTTCAGGCCCGCCTTGAAATTGTCCGCTGAAGCGGTGAAGCGCCCGCCGTATTGGAAAAGGCGGCGCTCGGAGCTGGCCGGGTCCAGCGTCTTCGTGAGCGCGTCCGCGTCGCTGCAGCCGGTCGCGGACTTGATGAACGCGAAGGCCTCCGCGAGCATCGGGAGCTCGCTCTTGTGGTAGCCGGCCGCAAGGACCTTCTCCTGCATGGCCGCATCCTGGGCGAAGCGCTTCGCCGTCTCGTTGATGGCCCGAAGCCCCGCGGCGTCGATGTTCTTGGCCGCGCCGCGCGCGATGCCATAGAGGAAATTCGGCGTGGGCGGCATGTCCGGCGGCATCGCGGCGAGGGCCTCCCGCAGGACGCGTCCGGCGGCCGTGCCGGCGCCGAAGGCGGCCAGCTTCTTCTCCGGCGGCAGGTGCGCGAGGCCGGCCTCGTCCGCCGCCTTCATGAGGGCCAGCGCGAAGAGCGGCTGCATGTCCGGCTTGCCGAGGGTGGCGGCGAGCTGGGCGGGGGTGAGGGGCGTCCGGCCCATGTACGTGTCCACCTGGGTCACGCCGTCCGGGAGCTTTCCTTCGTTCGCGTGGCCGATCGCGTTCCGGACGTCGCCGCCCGCAAGGAACTTCTCCAGATCCACCGCGAGATTCGGAGCCTTGTCCATCGCCATGAAAAGCAGCAGCGGCACGCCCTTGATCGTTTCGTCCGCGCCGATTTCGCGGGCACCCGCGTAGAGTGCGGGGATCTTCGACTCCGCGCTTGCGTTCAATTTGCCGATTTCCTCGAAAATCTTCGCCATCGGCGCCTTGGCGGCGAAGGCGTCCGCCAGCGGCTTGACGTCGATTTCCCCGGCAAGCGCCTTGGCCTTGGCCAGGTCGAGGCGCTTGAAGCTGTTGATGCCCAGCAAATGCTGCTTCACGCGGTCGAGGGCGTCGCCGGAAAGCCCGAGGGCGTCGGCGCCGCGCAGGAATTCCGCGTGCGCATGCGCCGTCTTCTGCGCCAGCTTCTTGAACTCCGCCGTGATTTCTTCGGGCGTGCCGGCCTTGACCTTTCCCATGAGGATGTCGGTCTTGAGCGCATCGCCCTGCGTGGTTGCCAGGTACTCGAAGGAAGCGAGTTCCCCGTTCGCCGGATTCCACTTCACCCCGATTTCCCTGGCGAACGCCTCGTTCATGAAGTCTTTGAGCTTTGCTTTGGCATCGATCGCCGCCGCCGCCTTGGCGGTCGTCTCTCGGATCGTGCCCATCGCGCCGTCAAGGATCGCCTTGGCCTCGTCCGCCGTCTTCGCCCCCGCGAGGGCGCGGAACGTCTCCGGCATGATTTTTTCCAGATCCCCCCTTATGGCCGCGCAGCCGTAGGTCTTCCGGCCCATTTCGCGCAGCAATCCTTCGACGGTCCTCTCGACCAGGTTCAACGCGCTTTGCCTGAAGCAGTTCGCGCGGTAGACCTCGCGGAGGTTGTCGGCCGTCACGGCCTTTCCTTCCTCCGTCATCTTCTCCACATCCTCGCGCAAAGTGGAGTCTTTCACCAGGCGGGAGACGGGCTTGTCCGCCTGCGCCACCGCCCCCTTGCCGAAAACCGCCGTCGCCTCCGCCCGGACGGAATCGGCCATCTCTTTGATCTCGAACGGAATCGGTTTCCCGACCGAGGTGGTCAGGCAGAACGCAATGGCCAGGAGGAGATACGCCTCGTCGAGCATCCGGATGGTCTCGCGCTCGCTCTTGGAGCTCGCGAACAGGATCTTCTGCCCGTTTTCGGTCGTGTATTCCAGGACGCAATTCCCCTCGGCCTTGGGGTTGCCCTCCGCCTTCGCGACGATCGCGTCGCGCTGCGCGAGGATCGTTTTCAGCATCTCGTGGCGGTCCTCGCCGGCGACCTCCGACGCATCGCCCTCGATGATTTTCTGGAAATTCGCGATTTCCTCCGACTCCGTCATGGTGCGGCGGACGGAGTCGCTCGCCGCGCGGCGGTATTGCTCAAGGTTGTGCAGCGTGGTCGGGTTGGTCCCGTAGAGCTGCGCCGACGTCTTGAACGCCTTCTCCCCGCGCTCGGCGCGCGAGGCGTTGATGGCACCCGCGTTGCGGTCGATGATGTCACGGATCTGCTGGCGCGACAGCGGCTTGAGCGAACGCCCGGCCAGCGCCTTCGGCGCCGTCTCGTCGGGCGCCAGCCCCAGTTCCTTGCGGATCTTGTTGATTTCGGCCATGTCCACGCCGTTCGCGGAAAGCGCCTTCATGAAGGCGTTCTTGATCGCCAGGACTTCCTCATGGGAAATCGACTTCGTGTTCGCGCTCAGGCGATGGACATGGTTGTTGATCTTGGTGAGCTTGGACTCGCTCTTGAGCGCCACTTCGCCGGCGTTGTAGTCGCCAGTCGCCATCTTCTGGAACTGGTCGAGCGAGATGTTGAGGTTCGCGAGATTGATTGCCATAACTTTGTGTGAGTCCTTGAAAAGTTGAAAGGTTGAAAGGTTGAAAGGTTGCCGAGCGACAAAGCACGGGGTTTGTCGTCAGGTCGGGTCGGCCCTAGGGCCAAAACTCGGCGAAGCGGCGCTCCTTGGCTTCTCCGGCGTTTCCGTCCGTTGCGTGTTCTCGTCGGGAACGCCCGAAATGCTTTTGAACACGTTCGCGTCGAACTTGTTCCAGTTGCCGATTGTTGGTCCACTCATCGTTTTTCTCCTATCAGCGACTTGCTGGCCTCCTCCATCGCCGAGCGGAAATTGGCCGCGGCATTGACGCAGTCTTCGAGCGTATCGACGAACCGGTTGAAGGCCCTCAACGCGGTCAATGATGTCAAGTCGATTTGCATTTTTCACCCTTAAACCTGAATGAAGCCGCCGGCTCCGCCGTGGATGGCGTCGAGGAGGACTTCCTCGGCGGCGGCGGCTCCCTTCTCACGCTCCGCCGTCTGGAATGCGTTCAGGATGTTCCGCCAATGCTCCGTCTTGTCAACGATGCGCGCCACCTGGGCGGCGAGCGACTCGGCGTCGAGCCCCGCAAGCGGGAAGGCCTGGAAGATCGCGTATTCGCCGGTCTCCGGGTCCTGGCAGAGCGTGGCGCCGCCGGTTCCGCCAAAGAGGTGGTTCGCCTTGAGCATGGCCGGGCCGAAGGACCGGTCGTCCTCTGAGGGCGGCTGGCCAATTTCGCCGTAGATCATCACCGTGTCGGCGGAATCGTCGTGGAAGATGTCCACCTTCATGCCGTCGATCTCGAACGCCGCCGCGCCGCCCTCGGTCTCGACCCCGTCGAGGCCGATCGAGGCGGCGAATGACTCAATGAGTTCGTTGTAGCCGCTTACGCCGATTGGCATTGCCGGATCCTTTCGTTTGCGTTTGAATCAAAGCTTGTCAGTCGTGATTGTAAGCCCACCTGCCGGGTTGGATGTTGATCTCGTCCGGCGTGAAGGTCTGCGCGAACGTCACGTTGACCACTTCCGGCATGGGCTTGGTGAGGTCCACGGTGACTCGCTGGGAAATGGTGGCCTTGCCGATGTTGTATTCGTTGTATTTGCCGCCCTGGATGTTGATGTTCTTGTCAATCGTCATGGTCAGGGTGGCGGTCTTCCCGTCCTCGGAGACATCCAGTTGATAGCGCTCGCCGACGTCGCTCGTTATGCCTATGCCGTCGTCGCGAGCGGTATCGCGCGAAACGAACATCTCGCCGCCTTCGATGGTGTGGATCGGCTCCGTCCGTAGCTTTTTGGCATTGCCATCGCCGACGACCGCCTCGTTCTTGTTGAGGATATTCTCGATGTCGGTGAAGCTGAACTGGTTGAGGAGGGTGGAAATGACCTTGCGGGCGTTGGAGCCCTTGACGGTGTCGAGGAACTTGTCGATCAGCGCGCCGCTGGGTATCTTGGTGCCGCCGATGATGAACTCGCCGCGGTGCGCATCGCCGAGAAGCTGCGCGTTGACATCCGGATGTTCCGGCAGGAATTTTTTCGTGTCCTTGAGCGCATCGGCCAGATAGTCGTTCTGGCGCTGGGCGAGCTTCGCGCCAAGCTTGGAGAGGCGAGGGTCGCCGAAGTCGAACTCCTGCCACCCCTTCATGTCCTTGGCGATGTTGGCGATTTTCTCCTCGTCCTCCCAGTCGATTCCAAAGGTGGCGGTCGTGTCCACGATGAAGTTCGCGAACACCTGGGCCGTCTTTTGGGGGAGATCGCTGCCGTATTTCACGAGAAACTCCGTGGCAAGGTTGACAGCGGCCTCGTCGAGATCTTGTTTGACCTTGGCGGGCTGGAGCGTCTTGACGGCTTTCGCGATCATGCTCTCGGCCTTTATGGTGTCGATGGCCGCCTTCACGGCGAGGATGCGGCGTGCGGTGAGGGGCTTGCCGCAGTCGTAGTCGGCCATCTTCATTGCGTCCTTGACCGAGGCCGGGATCTTCGATTCGCCGCCGAACATGCTGACGATGGCGTCCTTGAAGATCGCGCGCGTCGCGTCGTTCGCCGCCTTGTCGTCGGACGAGCGAAACCATTTGAACAGTCCGCGGACCGAGTCGGTGGTTGCGGCTTTGACCTCGCGCCCCGCAAGTGCGCCGGTTGACACGTCCACAGACGCGCGGGCAATCGCCTTTGATCTGCCCGCGTCGATGCTTTTGGTCGCGAAATCCGCGAACGCCTGGAACGTCGCGTTCTGGAAAAGATTCTGGTTGTCGATTCCTAGTGCCATGGTTTGTTCTCCCGCTCCTTAGGTTTTCTTAGCTTCTGTCCTGCTGCCTACCCACGAACTTCAAACCTTGAACTTCAAACTTCAAACTTTCAACTAGTTCCCCTGGCGCGAATATGCCTTGATGCCGATCTTGATGTCCTTGACGCCGTTGATGAACGTCTCGAGCGCCCTCTCGCGGTTCCTGTTCAGCGTCGAGGCCGGGATGTATCCAGCGGTCGTTCCAGACGCTGCGTCCCACGAGCCGGGTCGACTTGAAGTCATCGCCTCCGGCGCGCAACGTCGAGTGGCGGCGGATCGTCGCGACGGAGTCGCTCGTGCCGTCGAGGCCGGAGAAGGACGAAATCCAGAATGCGTCGTCCAGCTGGGTCGAGCCGATCGGGTACGGCAGCGGCAGAACCTGGTCGACGACGTTCCACTTGACGAGCTTGCGTCCGCTGCCGGACGGCGCCCTCATGTAGTCGCTCCCGACCGGCACGAGGTAGACGTTCGGCTCGACGGCGAGACCCTCGGCCGTCTGCGTCGTCAGGTCGTCGTAGCCCGGGAAGTCGACGCCGATCGCGGCGATCTTCGTCGCGTAGTCGGCGGACGAGAACTGCGACTCGCCGCCCTGGAGGGTGTTGCCGAAGAAGTTCTCGGCGTTGTTGATCGAGGTCGAGAACGGGATGACGAGGCCCGGCTCCTTCACGACGACCGCCTCGCTCGCGAGCGGCTGGCAGTAGCGCACGAAGTCGGAGTTGGAACGCAGGTCGTCCACCCAGTACTTCCTGAGCTCGCGCCTCCACGCGCCGTCGCCCGATTCGTCGGGCCTGATGCGGAAGTGCTCGTAGCGCAGCGAGAACCACTTTTCGGGCTTGTCGGGGTTGTTGATGCCGAAGCGTCCCTTGAGGACGGACCAGTTCTCCTTCATGCGGTGGACGATGTCGTAGAGCCCGCCGTCCGTCGTCGCGGAGTCGATCGTGACGCCCTCCTCTCCGAGCGAACGCGTGGCGATGATCTCGGCGAGGAACTTCGTAGTCGTAGACCTTCGCGAGCTCCCACACGTAGCGCTGCGCCGTGTCGAACGCGGTCGAGTACTTGGCGAGGGCGGCGTTGCGCTCGACGCGGTTGTACATGTCGAGGTAGCGGCGCGCGGTCGCCTTGTTCGCGATCTTCCTGCGCCACGCGGCGCGCTCGTCCTGGAGCATCTCTCCCTTGTACACCTCTGCGCGGTACGCGGCCTCGGCGTTCGCGAGAGCGCCGAACTTCTCGGAGACGCACATGGCGGCGACGTCGAATTCGAGCGCGGCCATGAGCATCTGGTCGCGCAGCTCGATGATCGAGTCGGCGATGGTGTTGGCGGTATCCCAGAGCCCTAGGACAATGTCGAGAAGGCCCTTGCCGACCTCGAGCCCGGTCTTGGAGGCCTCCGCCGCGTCAACGGCGGCCTTCGCCGCGGAGAGGCCGCCTACGAGCCCCGCCATCGTCGCTGCGCCGGCAACCGCCCTTGGGTCGGAGATGACGGTCGTGCCCGCACCCACGACGGCCGGAATGGCGGCGGCGGTCAAGGTGTTCATCTTGTAAATGTGCTCGTATGAGTCCTTAGCGGTGTCGATGGCCAGATCCTTGAAGAGAATCGCGACCCCGAGTCCGACCTCGGACACAGCCGCCTTCGAAATCATCAGCGGCAGGTCCTTGCCGAGCTTGAGCTTGAGTTCGCTCCAGACCAGGTCCATCACCATGCGCTTGAGATCGACTTCGAAAATTGCGTTCTGCACATCTTTGTAGGCAAGCAGGTACTCTCGGTAGGCGGCCTGGATGCTGCCTTCCGTAGCGCGGTTGCCGGTGACGTACAGCGGCTTGGCGCGGATGCCTCCATCGCTGACGGTGTATTCGAGCGAGTATTCGATCGGCAGCTCGAACTTTTCGTTGCCGGCGAGAAGCCGGCGGAGGCTGTCCGGCAGATAGGAGGCGACCATGCCGATGTCGTCGGCCGAGCCGATGTCGCCAACCTTCACCCCGAGGTCGATTCCCTGGAGGTATATCTTGCCCTTCTCGTCCCTGGAGATCTTCATGTCGCAGAAACCGAGCGCGTTGCCCCAGAGGAGCGTCCAGGAATTGGTGAACTGCGTGACGAGCTCTTCGAGTCCGAAGGGTTCGAGGTCCATGTAGTTGTAGTTGTAGAGGTCCGGACCCTCGTAGCCCTGCGGATACGTTCCGCCCGGGCCGATGTCGCCCGCGAACGGCGTGCCGTAGATGGCGATGAGCTGGTTGTTGTAGGAGAGCTCCTGCTCGGCTATCTCGTCGATTAGGTCGGTCTCCTCCTTGGAGAGCTGCACGATCCTGTTGCCGTACAAGTTGGCGTAGTCGAGCGCCGTCTTGCAGTTGGCGAGGGCCCTTTCGGCGCGCTCAAGTATCTGCTCGAAGTGCGAGTCCTTCTCTTCGAGCCGGTCGGGGTCGATGTCGAACGGAATCGTGTTGTCGGAGAGTCCGAGCGGATTGAGCCCCGCTTCCGTGGCGGCGAGGCGGTTTTCGACGGAGCGCACGGCGTCGCAGATGACGGGCAGCTGCGCCGCGGTCGTGCGGTCGATCTTCATGATGCCCCTGTCCGTGAACGCCTTGTACGGCGCGTCGTTCGTCGGAAGAAGCGCGTTCGCGGTCATCCAGCCGTAGGCGGCGGCCATGCCGGTGCGCGTCGCCCATTCGCCGTAGCCGAAGGCCTGGTCGCCGTTGGCGTCGCGGTATCCGCCCGTCGCGCCGTCGTTGTCGCGGTAGTGCTTGCGGACCGTGAGATCCATCGCGTCGAGTCCGATGCGGGCGAGCTTCGCGACGGCGTCGGCAAACTTCTCCTCGTCCTGATAGTCCACGTTCGTGAGCTTCTGGTCCATGAGCATCTCGCCCATCGCGGAGGTCCAGTCGAAGAGCGGATTCCTCAGGAGGCGGTAGTAGCCGGAGAGGACGGAGAGGTAGTGTCCCCACGCGTCGCCGTGCCCCTGCGGATACTGCGCCGCCGCGCAGTTGACGTCGAGTATGCCTTCGCGCGCCCGGATGCCGTAGTTGGCGACGTACGCCGGCTCGCCCTCGCTGATGCCCTTCGTGAGGTTCCACGCGAGGCGGTTGTAGCACGGCGCCTCGGTCATGCGCGGATAGGCGGTCGCGGCGGAGCGTCCGCGCAGAAGCGCGAGCTCCTCGTCGAGGAGCGACGGCACCTGGTTCGCGAAGCAGAACACGGAGCTCGGCAGGTTGAGCGTGCTTTCCTCCATGTCGTCGAGCGTGCGCTGCGCGACGAGCGGGTTCTTCGCGTCCGAATACGCCTCCGCGCCGAGGAGCGAGTAGAACTCGCCCATGCGCGTCTGCGCCAGGAGGAGCTGCTTCGAGAGATCGACGCTCGGCGAGCCGGACGCCTGGAGCACGCTTTCGGCGCGGTTGAAGAGCGTCTGGTACAGTTCGAGAAGCCCGACCTCCGTCAGGTTGTCGTTGTTGAGCGCGACGTCGCCCTGGTAGGGGCGCCCGATCTGCTCGAGCATCGAGAACCAGGAGTCGGCCTTGTTCGAGTAGAAGTCCTCCACGCGCTGCGCGAACGGCGTTATCTCGTTCAGGACGCGCTGGAGCCACCCTTCCGCAAGCTGCTCCGGCGCCCAGTCGCTCCATCCGGTGCCGACGGTGAGCGCCGCGAGCGTTCCTTCGCGAGCGCGGTAGCGGAGCGTGTAGTAGGTGTTGACGTACTCGTCGGGCCTCGCGCCCTTCGCGCCGAGGAGGATCGAGTATAGCCCGGCCGCGCCGCGATAATACGACCACGGCGCGTGTTCGTAGTCGGCGGTGGAGAGAGTGCCGTCGGCCGCGGGCGTGGCGCGGCGCCACTCGAACTCGAAGTCGTCCGACGCGCTGCCGAGCGGCGTGCGGTACTGGAGCGTGAGCTCCTCGGAAAGCTTGTTCAGCGGATCCTTCAGAACAGCGATGCCGTCAACGTAGAGTTCCGGAACGACGCGCAGAACCTTCATCGAGACGGGAAGCCCCGGGCTGACCTCCTGCGGATCCGGATTGTCGTTTTCGACGAGCGTCACCCAGCCGGCGCCCGCGCCGTTCGCGACGAGCGCGTAGTGGTCGCGCGGAAGGTAGAGCGTCGTGGGCAGACGCTCCGCGACGATGGCGGTGAAGTTCACCACGACCTCCAGATATTTGGAGAAAATCTCGTCGTCCGAACTCTCGGCCTTCCACTCGAGCCCGGTGTATTCCTTCAGCCCGTCCTCCTCCCACCTTCCCTCAAGGTCGGTCGTGGATGCGCACATCGTCGGGCGCCAGCGGGTCTCGAGAACCTCCCAGGAGCAGGTGGTGCAGAGATACTCCGCGCCGGATATCTCCGGCATGGGACCCGTGACAAGCTGGTATTCGAGCCCGAGCTCGGTTTCGAGCGTCGAAACCTCGAAATTGACGGTGTCGAGGCTGTCGCGCCAGGCTTCGAAGGCCTTCTGCGACGGGAAGGCGTACGTCTTGCGGACGGAGTAGCTGTCGGCGTTGAGCACCTCTCCCGACCTGGTCGAGGGGGTGATCTCCTCCGTCGCAAGGGAATCGATGGCCTTGTCCCAGTAGGTCTTGTGGACGTCCTCCGACGCGTCGAGGGTGCAGATCGCCTTCAGCGCCTCGCGTTCGGCGTCCGTCAGCACGTTGAGCTGCAGATACGAGCCGCCCGACTCCTTGACGACGCGGCGTCCGACGAGGCATACGCGGAACATCGGATCGGCGTTCGCGTCGATGTAGAAGCGGTCGCTGATGGACGGCGGCAGGCCGGTGAAGTAGTACTTGCCCTTGCGCAGCATCGCCGTGCCGGAAGGACCTACCTCGAAGCCGTACTCCTCCGCGAAGTTCGCGGTGATCGGCAGCTCCTCATCCGAGCACTGCACCGCCGTGGGGTCGATGAGCTCGGCCACCGTCATAAGCCCGTCCGCGGGCGACGGATAGGCGATTGTCATCGATGCGGCGTTCCAGACTTCGGGGAGTCCGTTCTCGGCCACGGTCAGCACCTGGCCGACCTTCATCGTCGGCACGCTGTTGGTGGCGGGCCACTGCGCGAGCCATGTCCACGGCGTGGACGCCGTGCCGTCCTGGATGTCCGTGGCGGACGGCGCTGGGATCTTCGTGCAGTTCATCCAGCCGACGACAGTGTCGACGGGAAGCTGGTTGTCGCCGAGCGACGGGCAGTAGAAGCCCGGCTGGAGCGGGTACGAGTAGATCGCGAGCGCCATGCCGTCGCGACGCGCCCACATCTGGTTCTTGCGGTCGATGTACGCGACCGAGGCGTCGTCGGCAGACGAGAGCGTAACGGCGATGTCGCTGTCCGTGCCCCAGCCCGGCACCTTGCCTATCGGCCCAGGAGGCAGCATCAGGTTGCCGACCGTCACCATCCTCGTGAAATCGCGGTGCGCCGTGTTCGCTTCAACGACGCGGTAGGCCTGCATCGCGCCCTTGCCGTTGCGCGCATACATGACCATGACGACCGGATCGGAGAGTCCGTACTGGTTGAAGTCGTTTCTGAGCGCCCAGACGATGTATTCGCTTCCGTTCGCCTCGAGGAACGCGTGCTCCTCGTTGGGGTTGAAGCCGACCGCGCCCTGGACGTTCTGGTAGTAGATTTCGGGCGAGACGTCGCCTTCCGCTGCGAGGGTCAGGCTGAACGCCTTGGGCGCGCCCATGCCGAGCACGGCGCAGTTCTTGCCGCGAAGCGTGTTGCCCTTTGCGTCGAGAGCGGTGCGCACGGTTCCGTCGGTGCCGAGCGTCGCGAGATCGTCGTCGCCGAAGCTGAAGTTGAAGATCACGTCGTTTTCCGACTCCGGTGCCTGCGCATCGCCGTACCAGAGCCCGATGGCGTCGAGCGCGACGTATGTCGCCGACACGCCGCTCTCGCCCTCAACCGCGCCGATCGTAGCCGAGACGCCGCGCCCCATCGCCGACGCGGGGACGTTCACCGCGACGAAGTTCCACGCGCCCGCCGTGACGGTCGTGGACTTCTCGCCGGAACCAGTCGCAGAGCACACCACCTGCCAGCCGTCCTCGCCGGCGCGCTCGAGACGCGCCTCCACGACGGCGGCGGAAGACTGCTTGTCGCCGAAGGCGAACCGGACGAGGCGGCCGGGCGTCGCCGGTTCGTCCGTCGGAACGAAGAGCGCGAAGCCGGCGGTCACTTTCTCGGCCGTCGCGGAAACTGTCGCGCCGCCGACGTTCACGGACGCGGTCGAACCCTCCTCTTCAAGCAGCAGCGAGCGTCCGCTGCACGCGACCATCGAAGGATCGGCCGAGCCGAGCCCGGAGGAGAGCGCGATTTCGGGCAGAAGGCCGTCCGTCATCGTCGACTCCCAGTTCGCGCGGTAGTTCTGCACGAGGGCAGGGTAGGTGACGGGCTCGGGCATGCGAGCGTCCTGGAAGTTCGCGCGCCACCAAACCTGTATCTTGCCTTCGTCCGCGTTCACGGCATAGATCGAGGACTGGAGATCGGCGTAGGGATCTTCCTCGTCCGGCAAGCCGTCAATGTCGATGTCGAGCGCTCCGGAAAGATCGGGGATGATCGAAGTGCCCGCCGGGGAGTGGTAGAGGCGCGGGTTCCAGTTGCGGCCGGGCGACTCCGGCTCGTAGATGTAGCCCGCGAGCTTGTCGTCGACGCGCTCGGACATCGTGCGCGCGTCCGGCCCGGCCTCGATGCCGAGGCGGGGCGTAATCTCCATGCCGACGGGCCAGTCGATCGTCCAGGGCGTCGCCACGGTCTTGGAGCGGTAGTCTGTCAACTCCACCGGCATGTACCACGGGCAACCGGACCCGATGCTGTTCACGAGGCGGATGAGTATCTTGCCGCCGTTGCCGCCGCGGAGCGAGACCTCGCCCGCCTGGCTGACGGACGCCGAAACGTCTGCGGGCATGCGGAACATCGTGCTGGCCTGGTAGTTGGTCGGCACCATGAACGGGCATCCCGGCGTCGCGTCCGCAGGCGCGACGACTACGCGGATCGGATTCTCCGGCCAGCTTATGAGATAGTTGTCGTGCTCGAAGTTCCACTTCGTCTTCATCGGGTCGGACGTCTGCCAGTAGATGTCGGCCTTCCACGGCTCGGATATTCCGGACGAACTTGTCGTAATGTCCGTCGGCGCGATGGCGAAGACCTTGCCGTGGTCCGGATCCGTCAACTCCTCGCCCGACGCGGCCTTGTACTGCTCGAGATACGGAGAATAGGGGTCGTCGGATTCCTTCGCAAGACCGGCTACGACGACGGCGTGGAGGTTGGCCGTGTCATACCCGCCGCCCGCCGGCGTCAGCGCGTCGCCCACTCCGGCGTACAGCGTGTTGACAACGGGAGGACACACCTCGACGACGATGTGCGCGACCATGTGGTCCTTCGTCTCGGTGTCGTAGTACGCAAGCACGAACTGACCCTGCGGGCAGCGCTTGACCGTTCCCGTCTTCTCGTCGGCCGTGTAGCGGAACGTCAGCATCTTAGAGACGGATGGGTTGTAGTCGAGTCCGTAAACGACGTTCGACACGCCACCCGCCTTCTCCTGCCACTCGGTCGAAAGCAGGCTGCTGCTGCCGAAGAACCTGACGAACTTGCCGGAGAGGTCGATGTACGCCGCCGTGTTCGCCTCCTCCGCGCGCGTCGCGAAGATCCTGTACGGACGCGAGGACGACGTCGCGCCGATCTTGTACGTCTGCTCTTCCTGCGTGCCGTTCTTCAGTACCCACGTCACCGTCATGGCGCCGCTCGAGGTGAAGAGCACGCGCTCCAGCGGATTCGTCGTTCCGTTGTTGAAGAGGATTCGGCCTTCGGACGCGATGGCGGAGTTCGCCGCGATCGTCGCCTGCCAGTCGATGGTGTCGTCCGACGGCATGTTCGTGCAGAACTCGCCGATCTTAGCGTCCGGCTTCTGCTCCGAGAGCGTGCGCCCGACCGTCCACGCGGCGAGCGTCCAGGAAACCTGCGTGTCCTTCGTGGACGTCGCGGTGACCTGCTCCTCGGGCAGCACGGGCGCGCACGCGGCGGAAATCGGATATGCCACGCCCGGCTGCGAATAGCCGCTTGTGGCCGAAGTGGCGCCGTAGACGGGCAGACCCACTTCGCCGAGCCCGACGTTCGTATCCTCCGGAGCCGCCGCGAAAACGCCGCCGGAAAGGAATGCCAAGGCAAACACCAGATAATTTCTCATCTTACTTTCCCTCCTTTCCGATGAACGGGAAGAAAGTCACCTTCACCCCGTCCGGCTCCGAAGCGGGCGCCCTTACCCAATCCCCTTTGCGGCAGTACTGTATGACGCCGGGGATGCGCAGGCCGCGCGAGCCCAACTTGCTGCTCGAAACGAGCGCGATGCCGTCCGCCGGAGCCTCTTTGAGCTTCTGCCCGCGCAGCACGTTGGCGACCTCGCCGAGGTCTGTCCTGCCGTTCGAGAAGACTTTGACGCCGTCGCCGCGCAGGAGGGTCAGCGTCTCCTTGTCGCCTACTACGACCGGCGAGACCTCCACAGGGCCCGCGCCGGGAGCCGTCACCGCGCCGTAGACCTCAAGCTGCGAAACCGACACGTTGTTCGCCGCAAGCGCGTTTTCCGTAAGGAGATTTCCGATGCGGATGTCCTTGCTGGCGGCCTCCGCGACAAGCGCGCGGTTGACCGCGGCGACAGGCCTGAGCGCACGGCGCGGCGTCAGTTCGATCTTGCTGTCGCCGATCGCGACGCCCACGTGCGTGACGCTTCCCGTCGCGATGAGTTCCGCGAGCGTATCGTCGCCGAACGCCGCCACGAAGCTGCCGTCTTTGTTGACCGTCACCGGCTGGTCTTTGGCTTCCCAGAGCGGCGTCTCGGCCGATTCGCCGTCATATACCCTGAAATGCATCTTCTTTTCGTATTTGTCTTCGCTTACTGCCGGCTCGTCCTTCCCAAGCTTCGTCAGCTGCCCGCGATAGACGAGCCTCGCGACGCTGCCCGCCGGACGCTGCCACTGGGCGCGGAGCGTCGCCTTGGGCGTCAGACCCGACAGAGCACCCGGAACGAGCGTGCCGCTTGCGTCAAAGACCTGCGTTCCGTTCTCTGTGAAGTATCCAAGGAATGTGTAGTCGCCTGCTCTTTGCGCGACGGGCGCTTTAGCCGTGCCGCTTTCAGAGTAGTCGCCCACGCCGACAGTAACGCCCTCCGAAACGAAGGTAACCGCATACACCGGTTCCCAGTGCGCGTAGTATGTCGCGTCTTCAGTTGAGTCCCATGAACTCTGAACCGGGGTGCGGTCTGCGTTGTAGACCTTCGTTCCTCCGGTCGCCTCCGTGAAGTATCCAATGAAGCCGTAATCTTCCCGGGTCACTTCCGGGGCGGCCGGAAACGCATTTCCCTGTTGCGCAATGGCTGTGCCGATTGTCGCACCCTCCGAAACGAATGTAATGGAGGACCACGAGATTTTTAGGCTGCACAATCTAAAAAGCGGCCCGGCAAGGAATTCTTCGTCATCCTCGTAATACTTTGCGTTCAACTCATATTTGAGTTTGCTCGCATCGGCATTGAGCGTAATGGAAAGCGAATCGTCGGTCTCGTCAAATGCTTCGTCGGGTCTGTTCATGACCTCATGAGTGCTGAGAACCGCCCCCGTCGCGTCAAGTTGATAGACTTTAGCATTGCTGACTTCACCACCCTTTCCGCTGCACCGGGCCGTAACGGATGCTGTCACGATCAGGTTTGCTGGTGGGACATTGTTCACCGAGATTCCGAAGTCGGCGAGCGTAACCGTCTGCGACAACGTGCACAGGTCATTTGGGCTATGCGCCTTAATGTATCCTTTTCCTCCCGTTTGGCAAGAGTTCCAGGAACCACTATCTGTACTCCATTCTTTTATTACACCCCATTCTGGGGAATCTAATTCGCCGTTCGTCAAGAACTCAATTGTCTTCGCACTCGCGGAGAGCGCGGCGGCCGTCGCGATCATTGCCACGCTGACGCGAGTTGAAAAGTTGAAAAGTTGAAAAGTTGAAAAGCAACTTCTCAAAGTTTCAGAGAACTTTCGTGCAAGGCTCATTGATTTGCCCTCCCTGTGAAATTTATCATGATTCTCGAAATTCATAACTTTTCAACCTTTCAACTTTTCAACCTTTCAACTTTTCAACCGTTCAACCCTCATTCAGCCACGCCGAAGTAGATGAACTGCCCCCTGACCGACGAGAGCTCGAACGCCGACGAGCCGCCGTACATCGTCAGGCGGATCTTCTGGCCCTTGCGGACGGGTATCGTCCAGACGAGACGGCGATCCGTGCCGTCCGGCCCGACAGTCCCCTTCGGCGTCACGTTGAAGGCAACGTTGCCGCCCTCCACGACATCGATCTGGAGCTGGCCGCCGTTCGGGTTCCTGCACCGCGCCTGGAGCTGGAAGAGTCCGTCGTTCTCCGCCTCGCCCACGTCAAAGGACTGGGTGCCGCCGGCACCGCAGGAAAGCGAAGAAGACACGCTCGTCTGCACACCGCCGCCGACCGACATGGCGCCGAGGTTCGCGAACGCGACGCCCGCCGCCGGACCCGACCCGCCGAGCCACTTCAGCGAACCGCCCGAAACCGACACGCTCTCGAGATTGATCTCCCTGAAGCCCTTCAGCGAGCCCGCCGTGAAGGAACCCGCGTTGCGCGCGTCGAACGACTTCGCCGCCGCAATCGACCCCGCCGCGACGTTGCCGATGGAAATGTCGTCGCCTTCCAGCTCGATGTAGTCGGGCGACGCGATCAGGTCGACGGATGCCGCCTTCAGCGCGTAGGGCGCCATCGTCACTTCAATCGTATCCGAACCGAGCGCCGGAATGTTGATGCCCGTCACGTTGTGCGAAAGGCCGTCCGAGCCATCCACCGGCACGGAAAGTCCAAACACGCCCGCCTCGGCGGTTCTGACGACGAGATCAGTCGAAGCAACCGTGCCGTCGCTGTAGGTGATTGTCGCCGTTGTATCGATCGTTGTTCCCGCCGCTTTGGCGTAGCCGTTTTCGTCGGTCAACACGCCGTCGATCTCCACCACGACCGGCTCCGTTCCGGTCGCGAGGCGCACCGCGCCGCGCGTCGGCGCAGTACGCGCCTGCGCGAGCTGATCCACAATGAACGGGATGTTCGCCTGACCGGCATCGCCCGCGAGCGTCACGCGCGTTCCGTCGCGCCCGACGGCCAGAACATGGCTGTAGCCCGAATCGTGGTATATCTCCGCGGCATCTTCGTTGCCCGCGTCCGCCCCGCCGCGCGGCGGATGGATGACATGCGTGACGCCAGCGACGACCTGCGTAATCGCCATGCCGGACGCGGTGAATGCAGTGGCCGGAGATGCATCCATCGAGCACCAGTAGGTCTTGACCTCGCCAGAGCTCGCCGTCACGGCGTTGGCATCGGCAAATATGCAGTTGACGGCAGTGATTTTCGCGTTGGAATTGGCGCTGTAGATCGAGCCTCCGGTCCTTGCAGTGTTGCCCGCGAACGTGCAGTTCAAGAGATCGATCTCGCCGCCGCCGTCCTCCAGGATGGCGCCGCCAAGGTCACCGGCGGTATTGCCGCTGAACGTGGTATTGACGAACAGCGCATAGCCGCCGTGTACATACACCGCGCCGCCATGATGGCTAACCTTGTTGCCGCTGAATGTCGATGACGACACGAGCAGCGACGAGCCGTTATCATAGACGAAAATCGCGCCGCCGTTGTAGGCGTCGGTCTTTATGTTGCCGGTGAATGCGCAAGCGTCGACGGCGACGGCCGCCCCGCCCTGTACGCGAATTGCACCTCCATGCCAGTTGTCGGACACGTCGGCGTCTCTGAAGGTGAGGCTTGCGAGCGAGAACACGCCGTCGGCGTCCGACGACTTGCCCTGATAGACCAGAGCCGGCCGGTTTCCGCCAGCGACGATTTCAACGCCCTTCTGCCCCGGTTCGAGCGTGCAGAGCCCGTTGATCTCGAACGACCGCACGCCCGCTGGAATCTCGATCTGCCGCGCGAGCCGGATGACTCTGTTTGTCGCGTCG
>ONVK01000068.1 GCA_900321255.1 uncultured Lentisphaerota bacterium
CGGCATCAAGATCGACTTCGATTCCGAACGCGGGGCGGTAAAGCCGCTCCACGGCGTTAACAACGCGCCTGTCCGCGTGAACGGGAAACAGGGCCAGGACGAGTTCAAGTCCGCCGGCATACCGTTCGTGCGCACTCACGACACCGCATACTCCTTCGGCGGAACGCATTATGTCGACATCCCGAACGTGTTTCCAGACTTCGATGCGGACGAGACGGATCCCGCGAACTACGACTTCGCCTACACCGATGCGTACCTGAAGCCGATTGTCGCGGCAGGATGCAAGCTCTTCTATCGCCTCGGCGTCACGATCGAGAACAACTGGAGGGTCAAGGCATACAACATCTATCCGCCGAAGGACTACGCCAAGTGGGCGCGTATATGCGAACACGTCGTGCGCCACTACAACGAAGGCTGGGCGGACGGCTTCCGCTGGAACATAGAGTACTGGGAGATATGGAACGAGCCGGAGAATCCGGCGATGTGGCAGGGGACGAAGGAGCAGTTCTTCGAGCTCTACCGCGTGGCGGCGAACCACCTCAAGGCGACGTTCCCGCAGATAAAGGTCGGCGGCTACGCAGGGTGCGGATTCTACACGGTCGACGACGCCAAGCGGCGCGAGGAGAGCGCGTTCTACAGGAGTTTCGTGACCTGGTTCGAGGATTTCTGCCGCTACGTGAGCGCGCCCGACACGAAGGCGCCGCTCGATTTCTTCTCATGGCATCTCTACGTTTCGCAGGACTGGCCGGTTGACCGGATCGCGACGCATGCGGCGTATGTGCGCAGGACGCTCGACGCGGCCGGGCTGAAGGGGACGGAAAACATCTTCAACGAATGGAACGTCTTCCGCGGCGACAGGAAAGACCAGTTCGAGATGTGCAAGACCCACGTCGGTGCGGCGAACGTAGCCGCGGCGTTCTGCGTTATGCAGGATTCGTCAATAGACAAGGCGATGTACTACGATGCGTGCCCCACGCGAGTCTATTGCGGGCTCTTTACCTTCCCTGGGCATCGCACCACGCCATGCTACGAGGCGTTCCGCGCATGGAACGAACTTGCGAAGCTCGGTACGGCGGCCGAAGTGAAGTGCGGCGCCAAGGGGCTTTATGCTGCGGCCGCGAAGAATGGCTCGCGTCGCGCGTTCATTGTGTCCAACGTCGGGAAGGAGAGCGTGTCGGCGTCGCTTGATGCAGGCGGCGGCGTCTTCAGGCTGTATCGCGTCGATGCCGAACACGCTAAGCTCTCTGATTGCGGCGAATGGCGCGGCGGCGCGCTTGGCATTCCCGCAGATGGTTTTGTTCTCGCCCTCTCGGGATTTTCGCTTGGCGATGCGCCGGCAGCAGACCGTGCGCCGTCCTCGTCCGACAACGGGCTGTGACATGACGGAGGAACCATGAAACCGAACAGCATATTGCGCGTCCTTGTGGCGTTGGCCGCATCATCCTCTGCCTTAGGGCTATATGCGCTGGAGCCGGGCCGTCCAGACCCGCGCACGCGCACGTTTCTGCCGCCTGCGCGGGTGGTGTGGACGTCCGGCGACGCCGTTTACGGCAACAGGTCGGTCGTGAAAAACGCCGAGAGCCTGCTGCTGCCGCGCCACGGACAGATTCCCGAAGAGCGCTGGAGGGGCGTCTGCGGCTGCGCGATGGAGAACAACGGCGAGCCGGCTTCGGTGATCCTGGATTTCGGGCGCGAACTGCACGGCGGGCTCCAGATCGGGAGCATGTGCACGCGCGGCATGAAGATGCGCGTCCGCTTCGGGGAGAGCGTTGGCGAGGTTATGTCGGACATCGGTACGAAGTCGGCCAGCAACGACCACGCGATACGCGACGGCGTGCACGACATACCGTTCATGGGCATTGTCGAAATCGGCAACACTGGCTTTCGCTTCGTGCGGCTTGACCTCGTCACCGCGGGCAAGGTCAACCTCGAGTGCGTACGCGCCGTTTCGCTTATGCGGCCGATGCCGCGCCTCGGCGAATTCAGGTGTTCGGACGAGCGCCTGAACCGCATATTCGACACGGCTGTGCGCACCGTCCATCTCTGCTGCCAGGATTATCTCTGGGACGGCATCAAGCGCGACCGGCTCGTCTGGCTCGGCGACATGCATCCCGAGGCGTGCGCGATACTGTCCGTCTTCGGCGCGGCGGAAGTCCTTTCCGATTCCATCGACTACGCAATCGCCACGACTCCGCCCGACGGCTGGATGAACAACATGCCGAACTATACGCTCTGGTTCCTCCGCGTCGTGCGCGAATGGCATCGCTACACCGGCGACGCCGCGTGGGTGCGCGCGCGCGGCGAATACCTGAAGGCGACCGTCGCGCATGTGCTGGAGAACGTCCGCGGCGAATCCGCCGCGTACGGAGATGGTCCGCTCTCCAACGTGTTCCTCGACTGGCCCACGCAGCACAACAAGCCCGCCGTCCACGCCGGCACGCGAGGACTTCTCGCGCTCGCGCTTGACGACGCCGCGGAGCTGATGGATGTTGCGGGCGATGCTGCGCTTGCCGCGAAATGCCGCGACGAGGCCGCGAAGGTGCGTACGGAACGGCCTGATCCCGCGGGGGCGAAGTCCGCCGCCGCGCTTATTGCGCTCGGCGGCCTTTCGGACGCGAAGGAGATGTTCCGCGACGTCATCGGAAAGAACGGCAACGAAGGGGTCTCGACCTTCTACGGCTACTACATGCTGGAGGCGATGAGCGCAGCGGGCGAGAACCAGCGCGCAATGGACACGGTGCGCGACTACTGGGGCGGGATGCTCGACATGGGAGCGACAAGCTTCTGGGAGGACTTCAGCCTTTCGTGGACCAACAACGCCTCGCGTCTCGACGAAATGCCGGTCAGCGGGAAGAAGGACATCCACGGCGATTTCGGCGAGTTCTGCTATCCCGGCTACCGCCATTCCCTCTGCCACGGATGGAGCGCGGGCCCTGCGGCGTGGTGCATCGCGCACGTTCTCGGGCTTGAGGCCACGGACGACGGCGGCATGACGGTGCGCGTGAAGCCGTTCCTGGGAGACCTCGAATGGGCTGAGGGCGCGCTCCCGACGGCGCGGGGCGTCGTGCGGGTTCGCCACGAGAGACGTCCGGACGGATCGATCGACACGAAGATCGACGCTCCGCCCGGAGTCAGGATAACTGGCGCCGGCAAACCCAGCCCATGATGCCATGTCATTCGGAAAACCAAGGAGTGGAACTATGAAAGCGATTTTGGCGACAGTTGCGGCTTTGCCCGCCCTGATTGCGTCGGCGGAGATCGATCCCCTGACTACGCGCTGGACATTCGGTGCGCACGAGCCCTACACGATGTACCGCAGGGTCGGCAAGAGCTGCACCGGCAGCATAGACGGCAACGCCCTGTGGGTTAAGGACTGGCTCGACTGGTTCGACGAGCACGCGCCAGAGAAGATGGAGGAAGTGGGGCTCAACTTCCTCCACTCGCGCTTCTACAAGGGCATGGGCTGGGAAATGGAAAAGGACGACTTCCCCAATGTGCAGAAGTTCGTCAGGAACTGCCACGCACATGGAGTGAAGACCCTCGCATACGTCCAGTTCTGCACGCTGTACCCCGAGTTCATGAGAAGGGAGATCCCCTCGATAGACGACTGGGCGACCGTCGACTGGCAGGGCAACAAGAACCTGTGGGGCGGACAGTACTTCCGCTGGGCGCCATGCCTAAACTGCCGCGAGTGGGAGGAGTACATCAAGCGCATGTGCACGATCGCACTCACGGACGGCGGCTTCGACGGCATCATGTTCGACAATGTGTTCGACTATCCGTGTTACTGCGCCCGCTGCGAAAAGGCCTTCCGTGCGTGGCTTGCGAAGATTCCGGAGGACGAGCGCTTGCGCAGGTTCGGCTTCGCCGACGCCTCGTCCGCCCTGCTGCCGAGGATGGGCCGCAGCCAGATGCACCATCTTGACGCAAAGGATCCGGTCTTTCAGGCCTGGGCGCTCTGGAGATGCGAGACGATGACAGGGGTGATGTCCCGCTTCCGTGCGCATATCAAGTCCGTAAAGCACGATGCAATAGTCTCCGGCAATCCGTCGCCGTATCGCAGCCGGGCGCGGTTCCTGGACCTGGCCCAGAACATGGCGGAGCTGTGCAGGCCGTTTGACTTCATAATAATGCAGAACACGAACTTCCCCGAGGTGAAGGGCGGGCGCATCTTCAACCGCGTCCGCGACCTGAAGTTCGCGCAGGACCTCGGGCAGCGCATCGTCGCCCTGTGCGATACAGACAGCACGATCATTCCGGAGCGGGAGGCGAAGTTCCTCATGCCGATGGTCGAGGACATCGTGTTCGGCGGCATTCCGACAGACCGCACGATTCTTACGCCTTCTCCCGAGCCGGGTTTCCTGCGCAGGGAAGTCTTCGAGAGACGCAAGCGCCTGCACGCCGTGTTCGACAAGTTTGTCGCATCGCATCGAGCCGAGCTTTCGGCGCCTACGATGCACCCGGTGCGCATCTTCTATCCTGAAAGGGAGGTGCTTTTCTCCGAGACAACGCACCAGGGCATTGCGGCGGCCGAGGAGATATTCCTGCGCGGCCACATTCCATACGGCTATCTCGTCGCATATCCCGGCGAGCCCATCGCCGTGCCCGATGGTACGGATCTGATTGTTGTTCCCGGTCTCGTCTCGCTTTCCGACGCGCAAATGGATTTCCTTGTGGGATGGGCGAAGAAGGGCGGGCGGCTCGTCGTCACCGGCGACTCAGGCCGCTACGACGAGTGGAACGCGCAGCGGCGCGTCAACGGCTTCATTCCCCGGCTGGCCGGGTTGCCGAATGTCGTGCTGCGCGAGTCGGCGGATCTGATCGCCGGCGCAGACCTCGACTGGTGCTATACCGTGGATCCGCCAGAGGACGGAGGACGTGCGCTTGTCGCAGACCTCGAGAAGTCGGGGTGGCGGCCGCCAGTCCGGTTCGAGGGCCTTCCTGCCCACGTCTTCGCGGAGTATCGTCGCCTCGACAAGGACCATGTCGCGGTGCATCTCGTGAACTATGCCCCCGAAAAGCAGGTCGACGGCGTGCGGCTTGCCCTCGCGCGCGGCGAAAGCGCCGAGTTCGAGGAGCCGCTTTGCGAACGGCCGGCGAAAGTGAAGGTCGGGCCGGACGGCGCGATTCCCGGGTTCGGGATGTATGCCGTTGTGACTGTCGCTACGAGGTGAGGCCATGACACCACTTGCGGCGGGATACCAGCATTTTGCGGACGGTGCGCCTTTCGCGGAGATCGCGCTCAGGCATCCGGCTGTCAGGGAAGTGTATTTCCCATGGGTTGACGAGCCTTCGGGGCGGCCCAAGCTCGGCTTCGAGGAGGAGGACGATCCAGACGAATTGGCGGCGGCGCTGAAACGCGACCTTGCGCGGCTGAGGAACGCCGGCGTCAGGCTCGACCTTCTCCTTAATGCCAACTGCTACGGGGCGGAAGCCATGAGCACCGCCCTTGAAAAACGCGTTGAAGCCATACTTGAAACGCTGGACTCGTGGGGATGCAGGCCGGAAATATGCACCGTGGCGTCGCCATTCGTCGCGCGGACGGTCAAGGCCCTTGCCCCGGATGTCGAGGTTCGCGCCTCCGTGAACATGCGGCTTACGACGCTCCAGGCGTTTCGGTATCTCGCGCCGCTTTTCGATTCGTACTATCTCGGACGCGACGTACAGCGCAACCTCGAGACGGTGAGGCGTTTTTCGGACTGGTGCCGCGCAAACGGAAAGAAGCTCTGCATCCTTGCGAACTCCGGCTGTCTGAGGAACTGCCCGTGGCAGACGTACCATGACAACCTGATAGCGCACTCCGATGACGCGATGAAGGCCGGCAACGTCAGGGGATGGAACCCGCACCTCTGCTGGACGCTCTACAAGGACAGGAAGAACTTTGCGGAAATCCTCAAGGCGACATGGGTGCGTCCGGAGGACATTCATCGCTATGACGGACTTGTGGACGTGGTGAAGCTCGCGACGCGTCAGCATGCGAACCCCGACATGGTGATGTCGGCATACGAGCGCGGCGCGTTCGAGGGGAATCTCCTCGACCTCTTCGAGCCTGGTTTCTCGCCGGCGTTCTTCCCGGCGTTCATCGACAACACAGCGTTCCCGCCCGACTGGTTCGAGAAGACGTCCGCCTGCGCTCGCGAATGCGCAGAATGCGGCTACTGCGAAAAGGTTCTCGCTGAATGCATGAAGGAGCTGTAGCGGGACTTAGTGGGGAGACACCCTCGCGGGGCTTAATTTTTGGCGGGTATTTCGGTGATTATGCGCAGTTATCGCGATTCTGCGCGGGCGTTCAGGCACACTTTTGGTCGTTTGCCGTCAGGTGTGGTATAATATTCAGCTATGGAAAAGAAACAGTTCAAGGCAGAGATCGCCGAAATGCTCGATCTCGTGGTAAATTCGCTCTACTCGAAGAAGGAGATATTCCTCCGCGAGCTCATCTCCAACGCCTCTGACGCGATAGACCGCGCGAAGTTCCTTTCGCTCACCGACAAGTCGCTCATCCAGGACAACCCGGAATGGAAGATCCAGATCGCCGCCGACAAAGGCGCGAAGACGCTGATGATCTCCGACAACGGCATCGGCATGGACGCCGCCGAGCTCGAGCAGAACCTTGGCACCATTGCGTCGTCTGGCACCAAGAAGTTCCGCGAGATGCTGAAGGAGAAGGGTGGAGAGTCCCTTCCCGAGCTCATCGGCCAGTTCGGCGTCGGCTTCTACGCGGCGTTCATGGTCGCCGACAGGGTGACGGTCGAGACCATGAAGCGCGGCACCGATGTCTCGTGCAAGTGGGAGTCGGACATGTCTGGCGGCTACACGATCTCCGACGGCGAGCGCGACTTCCCGGGGACTTCGATCACGCTGCACCTTCGCGACGACCAGCTCGAGTATCTCGACTGGTGGCGCGTCTCCGACCTCGTGAAGAAATACTCCGACTTCATCGCCTATCCGATTACCTTCCGCCAGCTCGACGTGCCGAAGGACGAGAAGGAGGAGGACAAAAAGAGCCGCGAGGAGCGCGAGGCGAAGCCGCTCAACACTATGGTGGCCCTCTGGAAGCGCGCGAAGAAGGATGTCAAGGACGAGGAGTACGCCGAGTTCTACAAGCACCTCACGCACGACTGGGATGGTCCCTTCGAGACGATCCCCTTCGGCGCAGAGGGCCAGGTCGAGTTCAAGGCGCTCCTATTCTTCCCGAAGAAGCCGACGATGGAGCTCTTCATGCCCAACCAGAAGCGCGGGCTTTCGCTCTACGTCAGGAACGTCTTCATCGGCGACGACATCGAGATGCTGCTCCCATCGTGGCTCCGCTTCGTGAAGGGCGTCGTCGATTCGAGCGACCTGCCGCTCAACGTCTCGCGCGAGATGCTGCAGGACGACGCGGTTGTCCAGAAGATAAAGTCCGCCGTGACCGCGAAGGTGCTCTCCACCCTCGAGGACATGAAGAAGAAGGACGCCAAGAAGTACGACGAGTTCTTCACCGCGTTCGGCGCCGTCCTCAAGGAGGGAATCCACACCGACTGGGAGCACGCCGACCGAATCAAGAAGCTCGTGAAGTATCCGACCGCCCGCACCGAGGCCGGCAAGCGCATCTTCCTCGAGGACTACGTCAAGGACATGGCCTCGGGCCAGAAGGACATCTACTACATCGTCGCCGAGCGCGAGGAGGACGCGCGCCGCGCGCCGCAGCTCGAGTCCGCGAGAAAGCACGGATGCGACGTGCTTCTGTTCTGCGATCCCGTCGACGAATACCTTTCGGAGTCCCTCAGGGAGTTCGACGGAAAGAAGTTCGTCGATGTCGCGAAGGGCGACGTGGCGTTCGGCACGGAGGACGAGCAGAAGGCCGAGAAGGACGCGAACGAAAAGGCCGCGAAGGACATGAAGCCGTTTCTCGAGTCCGCGAAGAAGGCGCTCGAGGCCTATGTCTCCGACGTCCGCGTCTCGACGCGTCTCGCCGATTCGCCGTGCTGCCTCGTCCAGCAGGAGCACGCGCTCCCGCCGTCGATGGTGCGCATGATGCGCGCGATGAAGCAGGACGTTCCCGAGGAAAAGCGCATCCTCGAGGTCAATCCCTCGCATCCGCTCGTCGCGAAGGTGAGGGGGCTCGAGGGCGACGCGCTTTCCGACGCGATGACGCTCCTCTACGACACCGCGCTTGTCGCGGAGGGCTCGCCCGTCCCGGACGGCGCGAAGTTCGCGAAGCTCCTCGCCTCGCTCATGATGAAGTGACGCGGCGCATTTGCCGCGGGGGTCGAAAGTTATGGTATAATAGACACCTACGGATGAAGGTCACGCGCAGGGAGTTTGTCGCCAGTTCGACGGCGTGTGCCGTTGCCGCGGCATGCGCGGCGGCCTTCCCGTCCGTTGAAAGAAAGGAAGGACAGGGCATGTTGAAGGGCATTTCTCCGGTTGTTTCGCCGGATCTCCTGAAGACGCTGGCCGAGATGGGCCACGGCGACGAAATCGTGATTTCGGACGCGCACTTCCCAGGGCACACGTTCAACCCGCGCACCCTGCGCGCCGACGGCATCGGCGCAGACCGGCTCCTCGCCGGGATAATCCCGCTCTTCGAGCTCGACGCCTACGCGACGCCCGTCGTCATGATGGCCGCCGTTCCCGGCGACACGCTCGATCCCGCGGTCGAGGCGAAGTACCGCAAGGCGCTCGGCTACGACGGCACGATCGAGCGCATGGAGCGCTTCGCGTTCTACGAGCGCGCGAAGAAGGCGTATGCCGTCGTCGTCTCGGGCGAGACGGCGAAGTACGGCAACATCATCCTCAAGAAGGGCGTTACGCCGGTCGCCTGACGATGCGCAAGGCGCGGCCAAGCGGGATTGAGCGGCTCGAGAGCTATCTCGTCAAGCTCATACAGGAGAAGGGCGCGGACCTCGACCAGCCCTTCGGCATCCGCATGCTTCTCGCGTTCCTCAAGTTCGCGAGCAGCCTTTTCGCGGCCGGCGTCGCCATACGCTACTTCCTCTACCGCACCGGCCTCAAGCGCCGCTATCCGCTCGGCATCCAGGTGATCTCGATCGGCAACGTGACCGCGGGCGGCACGGGCAAGACGCCTGTGACCGAGATCTTCGCGCGCACGCTTGCCGCGGAAGGCCGCAAGGTCGCGATCCTCTCGCGCGGCTACCGCCGCAAGGAGGCGCCGTGGTGGGTGCGCATGTTCACGCAGGTCGTCTCGAAGCCGCTCGTCGTCTCAGACGGGCGCCACGTGCTTCTCGACTCCGCGACCGGCGGCGACGAGCCGTACATGCTCGCGTCGAACCTGCCCGGCGTCGCGGTTGTCGTCGATCGCGACCGCGTGAAGGCGGGGCGGTACGCGATCAAGCGGCTCGGCTGCGACACGCTGATTCTCGACGACGGCTTCCAGTACCAGAAGCTCAAGCACTCGATCGAGGTCGTGCTCGTCGACGCGACGAACCCCTTCGGCAACGGGAACATGCTTCCGCGCGGCGTCCTGCGCGAACCGGCGCGGCACCTGAAGCGCGCCGACATAATCTTCCTCACGAAGTGCCGCGGCGATGTTTCGGCGGTGCGCGAGGAGATTCGCCGCTACAACGCCACGGCCGAGATCGTGGAGTGCAACCACGCGCCAAAAGTCCTTAAGGACGTGTGGAGCCGCGAGGAATATCCGCTTTCGTGGCTTGAGGGAAAGACGACTTGCACGCTCTCGGGCATCGCCTCTCCAAAGGGCTTCGAGAACTCCCTGCGGCACCTCGGCGCGAAGGTCGTCTGGTGCGAGCGATACGCCGACCACCACCGCTACGACGCGAGCGAAGTCCTCTATGCGCTCAACCGCACGGCCGACATGGGCGCAGATGCGCTCGTGACTACGGAGAAGGACGCCGTCAGATTCCCGCGCTTCGAGACGACGCCCGTTCGCTGCCTGTACCTCCGCATCGCGATCGAGATAATCTCGGGCCGCGAAAGCTTCGACCAGATCATCAACCGCATTTGCTTCCGGCAACGCTCCTGATCGGGGCTTTTGCCGTGCCGCGACGAAAAAAGGAACGAGACGATGAAGAAGATTGCCGCGTATTCGCTTGCGATGTTTGCACCGTGCGCTGTTGCGTTTGCCGCTGAGCCCACGGGCACGGAATGGAAGGAGCCGGAGAACCTGTCGTTCGGACGCGAAGAGCGCCGCGCGGCGTTCTCGAGCTTCGACACGCTTGAAAGCGCGCTGAAGATCCTCCCCGAGTTTTCGGAGCGCACGATCTCGCTCGACTCCGACACGGCGTGGAAGTTCAAGTGGTCGCCTGACCCCGCGTCGCGTCCCGTCGGGTTCGAGAAGCCGGACTACGACGTCTCGGCCTGGGAGACGATCAAGGTTCCCTGCTCGTGGCAGGTGTACGGCGCGAACGGAAAGGGCGGATGGGGCACGGCACTCTACGTGAACCAGACGTATCCCTTCAAGCGCGACCAGCCGGACGTCATGGGCGAGCCGCCGAAGGACTGGACCTCCTACGCCGCGCGCAATCCCGTCGGCTCCTACCGCCGCGACTTCGACGTGCCGGAGAA
>ONVK01000009.1 GCA_900321255.1 uncultured Lentisphaerota bacterium
CCAGTTTCATTTCAGCGATCTCCTAAGCTTTACGGCATCTTTGCCGACCCTAATCTTGTTAGACGGCGCAAAGTTTACCAAATCTAAGTCGCGGTGTCAATGGGGGTGGCGAAGATTTTTTCACCGAGGAAACATCGGCCCGGGAAAGAAGCCAGGCGCCCTACAGTGCGCGGGCGAAGGTTACTGTTGCCGGCCTTACCGACGGCGCGGACGCGGTGAGCTTCAGCGGAAGGCCCGAGCCGCCGGTGCGTCTGACGATTACAAGCGCTCGCCCGTAGAAGAGCGGATGCGAAGAGGTGTCGGCGAACGAGTCGGTCCCGTTGTGCGAGCCGTTGCCGACGGCGACGATCTCGCCAGGCCCTTCAAGCTTGAAGTTCACGCGGTCCTTCGCGAGCGGCAGGACAGTTCCGTCTTCGTCCTCTATCTCGACCTTTACGAAACCGAGCTCTCCGTCGGCAAGCTCCGTCTGCTCGGGCGTCAGGCGAACCGCGGCCGGCTTGTACGCCGTCTTGCGGAAATCCTCACCTATCGGGCGGCCGTTCCTGAACGCGATGACCTTGATCTCGCCCGGTTCGTACGGCACCTCCCACGTCAGGCGATAGCGCTCCGTCACCTTGTAGTAGTTCGGATCGTCCTTGCCGACAACGGCCCCCGCGTCCTTTACCTTCTTCCTGCGACCCGCGCTCTCGCCGTTCACGAAAAGCTCTGCCTCGTCGCCGCTCGTATAGCACACGACAGTGACCTTCTCGCCTTCGCGACCATCCCAGTTCCAGTGCGGCAGGAGATGGACCGTGTCCTTCCTGTCGTTCCAGTACGAGCGGTAGAGCCAGTAGCGGTCCTTCGGCATCGCGCAGAGGTCGCAGATTCCGAAAAACGAGCTGCGGCAGCGCTTGTAGCCGGGAGTAGGCTCGCCAAGGTAGTCAATGCCGGTCCAAACGAACTCTCCGGCGACAAATTTGTCGCGTTCCATTCTCGCAAACTCCATGTCGGGTATGTCCGCCCATTTCGCCGCGCAGCGGTCATAGGCGTCGATCTCCACTACCGTCTCCCAGTCGTAGTTCGTCGGATTCGCAGACGGAGTCGGAGGGAAGCACCCCCAGCTCGAGAACGCAGACGCCGACTCGGAGTACACGATCGGCTTGTCCGGATATTTCTCCCTCATCGGCATGTAGCGCTCGCTGTAGTTCCATCCCGTAAGATCCATCGAGGCGTAGTCGCCGCGGCCGGCGGACTCTGTCCAGCAGCAGCCGATTCCCACGGGGCGCGTCTCGTCCTCGCTAAGGACCGCCTTGCGGAATAATGAGCAGCGCTCGTCGGTGACACCCTCTTCGTATGGCTTGTCGCCGTTCCATCTTTCCTTGTTGCCCTTCGGCAAGATCTCGTTCCCGATCGACCAGCAGACGACGCACGGATGGTTCCTGTCGCGGCGAACGAACGCCTTGAGGTTGCGCGAGACGTATTCCTCGAGCGTGTCGCCCTCCGCAATGCCCGCAGTCCCGTCCCACTTGTCGAAGCACTCGTCCCACACGAGGATTCCCATCTCGTCGCAGAGGTCGAGAACCTCCTGCGCGGGCGCATTGTGCGACGTCCTGAGCGCGTTTACGCCCATGTCCTTCATGATTTCGAGCTGGCGGCGCATCGCGCCCTTGTCGAAGGCCATTCCGAGCGGCCCGAGGTCGGAGTGCAGGTTGACGCCCTTCAGCTGCACGCGGCGTCCGTTCAGGTGGAACCCGTCGTTCGCCGTGAACTTGGCGGTGCGGATTCCGTATCTGTACGTCTTCCCGCATATCTTCGTCTCGTAAAGCTTCGGATTCGCCACGTCCCAGAGAACGGGGCGCTCAACCTCGAACTCGTTGACGATCGGGTTCCCGCTTACGGGCGTCATGTACTCGACGCGCACCTTCGCGCGCTCAGGCGTTATCTCCGGCGTCGTGATCTTCACGGAGCCCCATATCGCGCGGTCCTCCGCATCCTCGACGACAAGCGCGACGTCGCGATACAATCCCGCGCCAGGGTACCAGCGGCTGTGGTGCTTCGTCGTGTCGGCCTTGACGAGCAGCTCGTTCTTCTCGCCGAACTTGAGCTTCGCGGAGATGTCGACCTCGAACGACATGTAGCCGTAGTCCCAGCCGCCGACCTTCTCGCCGTTCAGGAACACCTCGGGGCGCGACATCACGCCGCCGAACCTTAGCGCGACGAACTTGCCCGCGGAGTCCGCGGGGAGCTCTATCGTGCGGCGGTAGTATCCGACGCCCTGCCAGGGGAGCATTCCCGTGCCGTGGTCGAGCTTCTCGTCGAACGGCCCCGCAATCGCCCAGTCGTGCGGCACGCGCACGGCGGTCCACGACTTCTGGTCGCGCGAGAACTCCCAGCCGTCGTGCAGCACGAACTCGCCTTCCGCCGGCCCCTGCTCAGCCGCGAGAACGGCCTTGACCTCCTCTTCGATTGCGCCTTTCGTGCGCTTGTCGGGAGCGAGAACGTACCCGCGCAGATAGTACGGCATCCAGCCCTTCGTCCACGAAGTGTCCTTGAACGGCTCGTCGTAGAGCGCGCGGTCGGGAAGGACATCGTCGGTCGTTCCCGCCTTTCCGTCGGGCCCCTTGGAATAGAGCGTCGGATATTCGCTCTCGCCGTTGTTGACGTACACGTAGTCGTGCCCCCAGGGGTCTTTCACGACGTGGTTGATGTACGGGCCGTTCCACCCTTTTTTGCGCGGCGTAATCGCCGCGAGCGCCTCAAGCCCCTCTTCCGTCGACGGATAGCTGCCGACGTGGTAGCGGTAGCGGCCAAGCGCCACGGCGACGGAATCGACCGATTTCCTGACGAGGATCTGCGCGCGCGATATCTCCTTGGGGCCGCCCTTCCCGGTGACGGAGAGGATGAGCGAGCCGAGGATCATGAGTCCGAGGATGACGACGGCGTAGAAGATGACGCCCTTCTTCATCGCCGGTGCTCCGCCGCCGAGCGCCGCGCGCTTCGCGGCATACTCGCGCTTGATCGCCTTGATGGCGGCGACGCGTTTCTTCTTCTGCGGGTCCTTCGTAGGGAACTTCTTCCTAAGCGCGTTGTAGTCGACCATGTCATCCTCCTTGAATCATTGATATTATACCATAATGACCTGCGTAAATTCAGCAGAGGCAGAGAACCGCGACGCCGGCCAGGACCGCGGCGAGGGCGATGGCCTTGCGGCGCAGATTAGTCTCGTGGAAGACCGCGCCGCCGAGAAAGAACGTGAGCACGACGCTCGCGCGGCGGATCATGCTGAGCACCGAAATGCGGGCGTCCGGAACTGCGATGGCGTTGAAGTAGCACGCGTCCGAAAGCGCGAGCAGCAGGCCAACCATCGGAATCGTCCACCGCCACGAAAACGGGGCGCTTGCTCTCGACCTCGAGAACCACACGGCCGCCGCGGCAAAGTATATCACGCACATCCCCCCCATGAACCACCAGAGGACAGTCGCCGTCGGGATGCCGAGCCCCCGCAGAAGATGCTTGTCGTACAGCGCCGAGCAGCTGCCGAGCACCGTGCCGAGGAACGCGAGCCAGATAGCCCTGTCGCGGCGGAAGTCGATGCCCTCGCGCCGTGCGGAGAGAGAGAAAAGGACGCAGCCGGCGACTACCATCGCCATTCCCGCGGCCTGGACGAAGGTCGGCGTCTCGGCGAAGACGACTATGGCGCCGATGAGAGTCCACAGCGGGCCGGTCGCGCGTATGGGCGCGGCGAAGGTGATCGGGAGAGTCCTGAGCGCCATGTATGTCGCCGTCCAGCTCGCGCCCACGATCACGCTCTTTACGAGCAGCAGCGCAATGTGGCGCGGCGGCGTGGAGAGCGCCGCGGCAAATGTGCCGCGCGAGACGAGGAACGCCGTCACCGCGAGCCAGCCGACGAAAGTGCTGCCGAGCAGCGTCGGGAACACGGCGTTGCCGCGGACAGACGCCTTCTTGCTGAGGTCGTAGAGACTAAGGACGACGCACGAGGCCAGTATCCAGCCGATCCAATGCTGCTGCATCGCGCTACCCTATGTCCCCTCTGCCTTGCATATGCGCGGACATTATACCAAATTCGCGCCGCAGAGGCGTGCCCCGCGCCGTCAGAAGCGGGCGCGAAGCCCGATTTCGAACGTGCGCGGCTCGCCTACGAGGCACTCGTAGAAGTGGCGGGCGGACTCGAAGTACTTCTCGCCGAAGAGGTTCCTCACGCCGAGCGAGAGGGTCCAGTTCTCGGGACCGCCGAACTTCGTGAGCGGCACGTACACGTTGACGTCGAACACGTGGCTGTGGCCGAAGTAGAGGTTGTCGTCCACAAACGCGCCGCGCATCGTTGCGAAGCTCTTCGAGCGGAAGCGGTAGCCGCATCCAACGACGATGTCGCGCAGGAGGTCGCAGCAGTCGAAGCGGTAGGAGGTCGATAGCGAGAACGTGTGGTTGGGGTTGCGCCGGAAGACCGACGGCGCCGTTCCATCGGCGTTGCGGTTCTCGTAGCGGTTGTACGCATACATCGCGAGGACGGTCCAGTTCTCGGTTATGTCGCCCGCGAGCGAAAGCTCTACGCCGCGGGAGTTGCTCTTCCCCTCGAAATAGTAGTAGGTGTCGCTCCCGGTCGTCTCGGCGACTGGCGTGTTGCGCTGGTCGATGCGGTAGACCGAGGCCGAGAACCAGAGCTTCTCGACTGGCCTGACGCGGAAACCGCCTTCCATCTGCGTCGCCGTCCAGGGGTCGGTCGGCCTGTTGCCGTCGGCGTCGCGGTAGCCGAGCGTCGGCGTAGTCGTCTGCGAGAGGTTGCCGAAGAAGACGAGCCAGTCGAGCGGCTGGACCGTGAGACCGCCGCGCGGCGAGAACGCGAACTCGTTCGCGCGATGGTAGTGCGTGGTTGCGCCGCTGGACGCGGTCGTCGTCTGCGGATTCTCCGTGAACCAGTCGTAGCGGATGCCTCCGAGAAGCGTCACCCATCCCCAGCCGAGCGAGTCCTGCAGCGTCGCGCCGTAGCGCGTGACGGAAGCGCCGAAGCCGGTCGTCGACTCGCGGTACCAGAAGTCGGGCTGGACGACAAGCGTGTTCCTGAAGCCCCACGGCAGCTCCTCCTTCGTGTAGACCGAGCGCGCGTAGAGGTTGTAGCTGCGGTTGATGCGGTCGGACTCGGAAAAGCCCGACGTCATGTACTTCTCGCCGCTCGCCCATTCGCCAGTCCTGTAGAAGGTGTCGAGCTCGGTGCGCCCCATGTACGGCTCGCGAGTCCTCTGCTCCCAGTCGGAAAACATGAAAGCGCCGCCGAACTTGAGAAGCCAGTCGTCGGTGACCTGCCAGTCGACGTAGGGGTTCAGGTACATCGAGTCGTATTTCGAGCGGTCGCCCTTGCGGCACGACGACTCGTACCAGCTGTAGCCGCCGCCTGGCCGTCCGTGCCAGACGGGAACGCCGATGTAGCTCGGCTGGTCGGTCTTCTGGAACATCGACTTGAACCCGATCGTCACGTTCTCAACCGGACGCCACGCGAACGACGGCGCGATCGTGTAGGACTGCCTCGGGTCGGCGCCCTTCTGCGAGCCCTCGCCAAGATATGCGGGAGAGAAGACGTCGAACGCGCCGATCGCGCGGAAGGCGAACTTGTCGTCGCCGTAGACCTCGTTCGCGTCGATCATGCCGCGCTGGCGCCAGGTATGGCGCCCGACGGAAGTGTTCTCCTGGAAATCGATCCTGTCGCCGCGGAAGTTCGCGCCCTTGAGGTACATGTTGACCGAGCCGCCCGCGCCGGAGTTGTTCTGCTGCGCGCCCGCGCCACCGGTGAGAGAGCCGATCGGGCCCTTCACGATCTCGACGCGCTCCATGAGGAACGGATCCATGAAAAGGCCGGCTCCGCTGCCGATCGGGACGACGCCGTCGAACGCCGGCTCTGTGCCGCCCATGCCGCGGATCTGGAAAGTGCCCGGCTGCCTAATGAGAAGCGACTTGCCGCCGGTCTCCACGCCCGGAACGTAGCGGAGAAGGTCGTGGAGGTCGGTCGGGTTGTGCTCGCGGATGAAGTCCTCGGTCAGCGTGTCGACGACTGTCGGCGACTTTTCGGGCGGGAGATCGGTGAAGGTCGCGCCGTCAACCGTCTCCGGACGGTACTTGGAGAGCGCCGAGCCCTCGACTACGACCGTTCCGAGATCGGCTACGGCATTGGTTGCGGAATTCGCGGCTACCTCATCGGCCCCGCACGACATCGCGAACGAGGCGGCCGCGCACGCGGCAAGACATCTGCTTTTCATACCCCATTCAACGCCGCCCGAACCGCATCGGTTCACAGGCCTCAAAGCCGGCGGGAGGTGACTTCGATCACGCTGACCTGGTTGCGGAGCTGGAGGATTATCTGCTGCACAACACGCGCAGAGCCAAGGACGTCGATTCTCATGCGCGAGACGGTTCCGTCCTCGGTAGGCCCGACGTTAAGGGTCTGGATGTTGTAGCCACGGCCGGAAATGAGGCCGACGATCCTCGCGAGGACGCCCGGCTTGTTCTCGACATAGCAGTTGAGGCGGTGGATTTCCTCTTTCATGCCTCTGCCTCCCTGTCCACGACAACTTCGACGAGCGTCGGCGACTTTGATCTGACAGCGCGCGCAATCGCGGCGTCGAGCTTAGCTCCGTCCGCGACGCGTACGCCGCGCACGCCATAGGCCGCCGCGAGCTTCACGAAATCCGGTGAACGCAGGTCTGTCGCGAAATAGTTGCCGCCGCACTGGTGCCGCTGCATCTGCCTGACAAGCCCGAGCGAACCGTTTGAAAAAACGATGAAAGTCACCGGGAGCTTCAGCTCGGATGCGACCATCAGCTCCTCGGCCGTCATCTGCGCACCGCCGTCGCCGAGAAACGCGACAACTTTCGCAGCGGGCTTCGCGAGCGCCGCGCCGATCGCGGCGGGGATCCCAAACCCCATCGCGCCCATGCCGCCCGAGGTTATGAAGTGGCGGGGACACGTGTGCCTGAAGCGCTTTGCAGCCCAGAGCTGGTGCTGGCCGACGTCAGTCACGACGATTGCCCTGCCATCCGTCGCGCCGTAGACCGACTCGACGACGGTCTGCGGCATGATGACGCCCCTGTGGAGCGGCCTCAATCCCTCCGTGCGCGGACGACGCCGCGCGTTTATCGAGGCGATCCAGTCGGGATGGGCCGCAGGGCGGATGCGCGAATCGACCGTCATCAGGAGCTCCTTCACGTCGGCGGTTATGCCGAGATCGACGGTCACGTTCTTGTTGATCGAGGCGGGATCGCAGTCGACGTGGACTATCTTCGCGCGGCGGGCGAACTTCGCGGGGCTTCGGCCGGTCACGCGGTCGTTGAAGCGTACGCCGAGCGCAACCAGCACATCGGCCTCGGCAATCGCCGCGTTCGCCGCGAACTCTCCGTGGAGCCCCACGAGGCCGAGCGCAAGCGGATCGGTCTCGTCGAACGAGCCGATGCCCATCAAGGTCGTAGCGACGGGGATCCCGGCCTTGTGCGCGAACGCGGCGACGTCTTCAGACGCACCGGACGCTATCACGCCGCCTCCGGCGAGAATCACAGGCCGCTTCGCGCCGTTGACGAGCTTCGCGAGACGCGCGACCTCGGCGGCAGTGGCGGAGACCTCGGGATGGTAGGCCCTGAGGAACACGCGCTCGGGATAGGCCGCGGAGGTGAGCGCCTGCTGGCAGTCGCGCGGAACGTCGATTACGACAGGCCCCGGCTTGCCGTGGGTCGCGATGTAGAACGCCTGGGCGACCGTCTCGGGAATCTCGTCGGCGGAATGGACGAGGAAGTTGTGCTTCGACACGGCGCGGGTCAAGCCCGTCGTGTCCGCCTCCTGAAAGGCGTCGGTCCCGATCTGGTCAAGCGGGACCTGCCCGCACACGAGCACCATCGGAACGCCGTCCATGTTCGCCGCGCCGAGCCCGGTGATCGTGTTGGTGAGCCCCGGGCCGCTCGTCACGACAACGACGGCGGGCCGTCCGCTTGCGCGGGCATAGCCGTCGGCCATGTGGACGCACCCCTGCTCGTGCCGCCCGAGCACGAACCTGAACGGCGCGCGGGAAAGCTCGTCGAACACGTCGACGACATTGCCGCCCGGGTAGCCGAAGACAATGTCGGCCCCGACCCTCTCGAGGGCTTCGACAAGGGCGCGGGCGCCTGTTCTCTGCTTCGTCTTCAAATCAGCCGCAGTGGAAGAATTCCTCGACAAGCGCCTTCATCGCCTTGGCGCTCTTGGTGACGCTCGCGCGGAGCGTGCGGTCGTCGAACGCCTTGAGCTCGCGGACGATGCCGTCGATCATCGTCGGCGAGAAGACGCCCTTCTCCTCGTAGACGGAGCGCTGCTTGAGAAGCGTCTCGGCAGAGGCCCAGCAGCTGTCGGGAAGCGTCGCGAGGGTGGCGAGAAGCTTCGCGTTCTCCTTCTTGTGGATGTTGACGTTGACGTAGGTCGCGTCGGCGACCTTGACGCCGTCCTTGAGGGAGAAGCCGTGGCGGCAGGCGACTGCGAGCGCGGCCATGAGGAGGTAGACGTTCGCCGAGGCGTCGGGCGAGCGCATCTCGACCGTCTGCTTCTGGCGGGTGTCGTACTTCGAGGCCGTCTCCTTCGGGTTCGCCTGGCGGCACATGTCGGTCCTTCCCGCCCAGCCGAGCGGAACGCGGACAAGAACCGAGCGGTTGCGGTCGCCCCAGCACACGTTCGTCGGCGCCTCCTGGTGGGGAACGAGGCGGAGATAGCTCGTCGGATTGGAGTTGCCGAACGCGGTGATCGACGGCGCGAGCTTCATCATGCCGGCGATAGCGCGCTTCGCGGTGTCGGAGATGCGCCCGTTCTTGAGCATCTGGTTCACGCCGTTCTTCATGAGGCGCATGTGGATGTGGAGCCCCGACCCCGCCTTGCCGACGGTGATCTTCGGGGCGAACGTCACGTCGTAGCCGTACTTCGCGCCGAGGTTGCGGATCATCCACTTCGCGATCACGAGCTGGTTCGCGGCCTCCTGCGCGGCGCAGGGCAGGAACTCGACCTCGTTCTGCTCGTAGACGAAACCGTCCTCGGTGAAGTTGCCGACCTCGCTGTGGCCGTACTTGATGAGGCCGCCCGCCTGCGCTATCGCGAGCATGCACTTCTGGCGGAACTCGCCGAACTTCGCGAACGGCGCGGACTCGTGGTAGCCGCGCTGGTCCTTCGCGGGGAACGACTTGGGGTCGGGCGCGATGACGTAGTACTCGAGCTCGCCCATCGCCTGGAACTCGAGCCCCGTCTCCTTCGTGAACGCGTCGCACGCCTTCTTGAGCGTGTACTCGGGGCTCGACTCAAGCGGCTCGCCGTCCTTGTTGAAGAACGAGCAGAGAAGGCAGAGCGTCGGAAGCTCGGCAAACGGATCGACGAACGCGGTCGCGTAGCGCGGGATGACGTAGAGGTCGGACGAGCTCGCCTCGATGTAGGAGAAGAGCGAGGAACCGTCCACACGCTCGCCGCACGTCAGTATCTCGTCGAGATACTCGTCGGAGTGGATGATGAAGTTGAGCGTCTTGAGCCGACCGTCGCCGCCTGCGTACATGAAGTTGACGTGGCGGATGCTCTGCGCCTTGATGAAGCGCTTGATGTCGGCCTTCGTGAAGGACGCGCGCGGTTTTCTGAGGAACGACACTATGTCGGTGAGGTTGAGTTCTACCTTGTTTTCCATTTGTACTCCGGTTTCGTATTTGCTTGAAAAATCCATTAAAGCGTCATGCGGTCGATGTCGGGCGCCCAGGCGGAGCCGTTGGAGACGCGGATTGCATGAACACCCTCGGAAAGC
This sequence comes from uncultured Lentisphaerota bacterium, assembly GCA_900321255.1. GTDB lineage: Bacteria > Verrucomicrobiota > Kiritimatiellia > RFP12 > UBA1067 > UBA1067. The sequence continues at coordinate 9,782 of ONVK01000009.1, forward strand.
TCGACTTCAAGCGGAACGTCGACGAACTTGCCATCGGTCGCCGGCGCGTCGACCCTGACCTTCTCCCCTCCGTCGACCTGGACGAAGAAGTGCCACGCGTCAGGTGCCATGCAGCGGAACACGAGCGTGCGCTTTCCGCCGCGGTCGATCTTTACGTTCTTCCATATGAGATCGTTCGTCTCGCGGTTGCCGATACACGCGACCGCAACATCTCCCGATGCTCCGGCGAACTCGGAAGGAAACGCCGTGCCCGACTGCCTGGCATCGCGAAGCTCCTGATATTCGGAGAGGAACGCAGTCTCGGCCTCGTAAACGGTGCGTTCGAGGCGCTTTTCCGCGTCGAAGCGGAAGAACCTGGCGGAATGCGGACGCAGGCTGAGCGTGAAGCGATCATTGAAGCTGCCGGGGTCGGCACGTTCGACAAGGTCGAAGACCTCCACTTCGCCGCCAAGGTCGAGCGTGCTTGACTCCACCGTGAATTCAAGCGACTCGTCCGAAAGGTTCAGGAGCGCGACATAGCGCGACTTGCCGAAGCGCTCCACGGCGTCCTTCACAAGAACATACCCGTCCTTTCCGACGCGCTGCGCGACATACGCCTGAAGACCGAGGTCGTTCTGGCTCATCGCGAGGAGATAGGGGTTGGTGATCAGATCCATAGTCTGCCCGGGGATCGTGCGCACATCGCAGCCGACGAGCAGCGGGGACGAAAGAATGCACCACGTGCCGAAATGAAGCGTCTCCTCGTCGGCGGTAAAGCCCTCGTCGCCCTTTCCGAAGGCAGTTTTGACGTGCCCCTTGAGATGACCCACCTCAAGCATGTCCATGTCGTTGTACGCGCCGGGCTTCGCATACGGCGAAAGGTAAAGGTTTTCCTTGACGATGCCCTTGAGCGAATTCCAGTTCGCGCGGATGTCGCCGGTCGTGCGCCAGGACTCCGCGATGTCCGCAGCCCATGCGCCAGGGAACGCCCAGCGGCAGAGGTTGAGGCGGACGTCGGTGCGTCCCGTCGCCTTGATCGCCTCGGATATCTCGGTGTAGCGCCGGCGTTCGTCGAGTCTCAGGCGCGATCCGCCGCAGTAGTCGACCTTTATGAAGTCGAAGCCGAGATCGACGAAGTGCAGCTTGCAGTCCGCCGCGTCGTGCCCGTAGAGCCCGCCACCTTTGCCGCCCTTGTCGTAGTTGCCCTTGGCGTCCTTCCACATGCTGCCGCACGTATCGGCGCCCGCATCGGAGTAGATGCCGGCCTTGAGCCCGACCGCGTGGATTCCGTCGACGACCGGCTTCATCCCGTTGGGGAACCGGTTCGGGTTGAACCTGAGGATGCCGTCGTCGCCGTGGCCCCAGAAGAAGCCGTCGTCGATGTTGACGTAGGTATAGCCCGCCGCCTTGAGCCCGTTGGTCGCCATGGCTCTCGCCGTTTCGAGGATGACGTCTTCGGATATTTCGCAGCCGAACGTGTTCCAGCTCGACCAGCCCATCAGCGGGCGGATCTTCGGGTCGCTCGTGGGGGGAATCTTCGCGGCGTCGAGAAGCCGGGCAGCGCGCGCGGCGACGTCCTCGCGCTTCGCTCCCTCAAGACGGCTTAGGTTGACGTACGCCTTGCCCGCGGCAAGATCGACGCGGATGCGCTTGTCGCACTTCGGGCAGTCGCGGTACTCTACGCGCGGGTCGACGCCGGAAGGCGTGGACTCGACGATGTCGGCGAAAGATGCCTGCGCCCCGGCGAGGGGAATCGCAAGCGCCATGCAGAAGTTAATTTTTTTCATAACCATTAGCCAATGCTTCTTATGATATGTCAAACTACACATTATTCCGTATAGTTGTCTGTCGCAATCCTCTCCATGGCGCATATTATACCAAATCCACGGTTGTCATGAAAGCGACCGATGGCGTCCGAAAACAAAGGCGAGGGGCCGCGAAAACGCAGCCCCTCCCCTTTGTGTCGTAACTTCAGCAGCTCAATCGCCAGCTTGTTATTCAATCACGGGCTTGTAGAAGAGTGCACCAGACTTCTCGAGCTTCAGCGTTGCGGTGTTGCCCTCGCTGAAGTCATCGTCCGAGATCGTAGCGGAAGCCTTGGTCTCGAATTGGCCACCGAGCTGCATGGCACCCGTCAACTTCAGCGTGCCGTTGATGGCCTGGCTCACTTTACCCTCACGCGTCAGCGTCACCGTAACCACCGCGCATTCCGTCTCGTTCACCGTCTCGAAGCCGAAGCCCGTTACGTTGAAGGTGTAGGAGAACGTGCCCGTGATGTCGAGGTTGAGGAGATACGCCGCCGTGAACTGCGCCGAAGAAAGCTCCGCCAGGCGCGCCGCGACCGTCAACTTCACACCGAACTGGTTGAGCCAGGTGGCCTGTGCCGCCGTAAGCGTCGCCGTGCCGTCGGAGAGCGTAACTTCGTCATTCTCGACGAAGCCTTCTGGCACCGGAGCATCCTCGTAGCTGCCCTCGACGGAGGACACCGTACCGGAACCGACGAAGTCGATCTGCTGGACAGGGGTGGCATTGTTCTGGTTGGCAAACGCAATCGTCGTGGATCCGCCGACGGAGAGCTCATTTGTCGTCGCGCCGCTTACAATCGATGCCGTATAGGTCTTGTTCGTAAGGTCGAGGACAAACAAGACGTTGTAGTCCGTTTCGACAGCAGGCGTGAAGCCTGTCGCGTTCTTCCACGTCGCAGCCGAGCCCTCGTAGGTGTAGAGCTGGAACACGTATGTGCCTTCCGTCTCGCCCGCTCCGAGCCTGATTGCCGCTTTTGCTCCTTCATACCCATCCTCGTCGTCGTTTACGTCGTCGAAGCTGAGCGTCATAGCAACCGTGACAAGCTGTCCGGCGGACGCCGTGCGGTTCGAATAAGTAGCGCCGTCCGAAATAGTAACCTTGTCGTCGCCGAGCTCAGCACCTCCCGTCCATGTACCGGTATAGTCCCAGTAGCCCGGAGCGGCATACATCCAGCCATTGTCCCTCCGGACGGTATACGTTCCATCGCCGTTGTTCAGGATTTCGTATCCGCTGGAGACGTACTGGCTGACATCCATGTTGAACGTACCGCCGGTGACACGCTGGTTTTTATCGTCATAGTAAAACACGCGAGACGCACCCACCGTAACAATTCCGCCGCTGACATTGACCGTATTTCCCTGGAAGCCGAAACACGTAGATACGATTTCACCGCCTGTCATATTGATATTGCCTGAATAATTCATAACGCAGGAGTTAGACGTACTGCTACCGCAGATCAGCTTGCCACCATTGATGTTAACAGCACGGGTGCCTTCAGTCTGATTATTCCATATCCAGATCGGAACATCATCGGACTGAAGCGTTCCCGCATTAATAGTGACTGTGCAGGGGTCGCCAGTTAGAATAACCTTCGCCGCGGTTACCGCCTTACCCGTCTTACCCTCGCTCGTGTCCGTAATCGTGAAGGAGGATCCGCCCCGAGGCTGGAACATCTGGGTGCCTTCCGCACCCGTCACGGTAAATCCGTTCAAGTCAAGCGTCAGGTTCTTCGTGACGGGAATCAACCCACCAAGAGAGTTGTTGGCAACAACCTTGATGGTATCGCCAGCCACTGCGGCGGCAAATGCGGCAGCGACGGAGGGATATTCCGTATCACCGATTTGAGCGACCGTAGGCCCAGCGGTGACTGTAGCCTGAAGGACGACATTCGCCGCACCGACCACTACTGTGTACTTGCCATCAACCTGGGTGAGAGTTTCGTTGTTGCAAGTTACGACAAGGTCTATATAGCCATCAACAGGTGTCACGGTGAACACAAGAATATCACCTTCGTCCACCTGCTGAGCGACAACGGGCGTACCGCTTTCGACTGGCGCACCGTTTGTCGTTGCCCCTTCCGCGTAGGCAAACGTCACGTTCGAGCCGCCAACGGATAGCATCAGGAAACGATACATGTAGTATGTCTTAGTCCCATTTCCGTTATCGCGTGTGCCGCCCGTGTAGCCACTTAGAGGCCTGACAGAAGCGGGCGTCTTGTCGGAGGGGAACGTAAGTTCGGCGTCTGCGGACTGGAACACGAACTGATTGCCCACGGTCAACGTCGCATCAAGGGTAAGCTCAGCCGAACCGGTGAGATAAATCTTCCCGGAACCCGTTACAGACGTTCCCTGCGCATCACCCGCGAGCGTATAGGACTTTGCAACCGTAACATCGGAGTTGAGCGTCACTGCCGTGCCGACGAGCGTCAGCGTGTCGTCATCATCAACTGCGGCAAAGGCTGTCGCAAGGTCGCTATAAGGCGTTGTGCCGATGTACGCAACAGCCGCCGCAACCTGTGTCGACTCGCTAGGATCGAATGTCGTTGCCGAAGCCGTATTGATCGTGTATTCGGTCGTGCCGGATATCGCATAACCGGCAGCCGCTTCGTACGTTACCGTGACCACGGAATCATTCGGAACGCTGTATTCACCTGCCGCCGTGCCGATGGTGTCGTCGCCAATCTTGACCGTCACCGTCGCATTGGCGACAGCAGGAACAGTAATCGTAATCTTATTCGGATCGTCAATATAGATTCCGTCGGTTCTGACTTCAAAAGCAACAGCCGTGCCGTTAGTGAGAACGGCTCCGTTCACCGTGAACGCACCCGCAACGAGCAACTCGCCTTCCGCAACAGACTCGGAGGTCAGCACGTTAAGCGTGCCATTCTGCCCGATCTCGACTGTACCGTTAGAGCCCCAGTTGATGCCTTCGTTGAACTCGACAGTACCGGCAGACACCAGCAACTTGCCCTTGGTCGTCGCCGTCTTGGCAAGAATCATCTTGCCTTCGCCCGTCTTGTTGAGCGTTCCAACTCCAGAACCGGAGAGGACGGCATTGACCGTCAATGTCTCTCCGCTGCCGACATTGATTGCCGTTGTCGTGCCCTGGTTTATGATGGTGCCGCCGTCCTTCGCATTGGCAATAGTCACCGCACTGGCACCCGTATCAATCGCCCCACCGGCAAGATTGATGTTGCCGCCGTTGCTGCTGTTGCTGAAATCAATGCCGCCAGCGCCAAGATTGAGCGTTCCGTTGGCCATAATGTTCAAGGTTCCGGCGCCAGCATGGCCGTTGCCGCCGTTGACAATGCCGTAGACATTGACCTGGGCCGCCGAATCCCCACCGCCGATCTGCCACGTTGCCGTTCCGTCCCAGCCCAGGCGGGAGGCAACATTGTTGGCTGTGAACGTGCCGCCCAATGTCTTTAGGGTCGCCGTTGCGCCGCTACCCCAGTGTCCAAGCAGAATCGAAGCCTGGTTGGAGGTCGGTGCGGCGGAACCTGTTACCGTAATTGTTCCTCCGTTCTGGTTGACCGTCTGCGTTACGCCGCCGTTGTTGCCGAGGACAAAGCGCGCGGCGGAAATGTCCGCACCGGTGTTGATGTTGATCGTCTTTGAGCCAACGACATTGAAGCCATTGTCGGCGAATGTCGCCTTCTGGGCAATCGAAATGTCTGCACACTGATTGGCGGTTGAAATCTGCGGGAATGATGTCAAGGCCTCAGTACCGGAAACGTAGATTTTATCGGCAGATGTGGTTGTCTGAACAGTCTGAGGTATAGCCTCAAAGTCAGTAAATGTATGATTGGCATAGTTGTTCGGACATGAGAAATATGGTATGTCAACTGTTACGCCTGCACTACGCTTGATATTGGCGGCCCAACCTCCCGGAAGAACAATCTTGGCGGCCTGGACATTTTCATCAAATACAAGAGTTCCTGCATTGGAAGTATTGTCGATGGTTATCGTGGGCACCGCACTGTTGATCCAACCTGCAGGCTTAACGTTAGACCACAAAAGCTCGGTTCCATTGACAAGCGTGACAGTAGCATCAACCGGCTTTGAAACAGTGACTTTGATGCCTGTATCGTCATAAACAACTGGCTCAAACGCATAGCCGTCAGCAAGCGTCGGAAGCGTCACCGCTGGATTAGACGCGGAAGAGATTTTACCCGAAACAAGGACTGTCTCCGCCGTGGTCGCATCCCCGCTCGGCATGGCAAACGTAACGTCCGAAGCATCAATAGTCGTGGTCGCCGGGAGATAGAGGTAGGTCGCGGAAAGAGAATCGGCAAGTTTAAGCGTGGTCGCCTGCCCGACAACGGTAAGCGTGGGAACGGCCGCGCCAGAAGCTACATTGACAGCGCCATCCGCGACAGCGCCTTTGACAAAGACCGGGTTGCTACCTGTCGCAAGGTTCACGCCTTCGCTAGTCGTCGTAAGCACAGTAGACGTTGCCTCACTTACAGCAAAGTCGCATCTGATGCTATAACGACCATCAGTCATCACACATACTGTAGTATCAGATGTTTTCGCAGAGCCATGCCAGGTTCCAGTGAAACGGGCCTGAACGCCGTCTCCAGACAGCACGTCACCAACAGACAACCCTGAAATACTCGTTGCGAAGTAATAGTGATACTGGGCATTGGGCGATATAGTCAAGCCAGTAAAAGCAAATGTGGACGAACCGCTTGCAGTCCACTTCTCTCCTGCCGCACTGATACCTACAATAACTTTCTGCGGTGTTGTAACAACGAGATACGGATCGGGCTCATTGGAACCACCATTGCCAATTGTAGCATTGCCATGGCCTGAACTATGCCAATACACTTTAATTGAATCAAGGGACACAGAATCAGCCGTAGAGGCGACATCATCGCCTGAAACATTGAACATCCACGTCGCATTCAACTGGAAACGCTGATAGCCAGCATTGCCATAAGCTCCATCTCGTGGCGTATCCACATCATCCTTGTATGTCGAATACGTTGATGTTGCCGCCATTGCCGCGAGCGGCAGTGCGAGTGCGAATGCTGCGAAGAGACGTGCAGCGGCCCAGTTGAACAGTTTACTCATTGTATCTTCCCTCCGTTTCGTATGATGTGTGCAGAGCTTCGCCCGCGACGACACCCAATTAATCACGCACACAAGACACACGCCCTGCGCTTATGACACCATTATTGTACCAAAAAACACCTTCCCCCACAAGGGGGACGCACAACTCAATTCGGGAACTTCCCGTCGGCGACTTCCTTCGCATACGCGGCAAATGCGCCGCGCACGGTCGTCGCGAGGTCGGCGTACTTCTTCACGAACGACGGCACCTTCTCGTTGAGCCCGAGAAGGTCGTGCATAACAAGCCACTGCGCGTCGCACACAGGTCCCGCGCCGATTCCAACCGTGACGATCTTGAGCGCCGCCGTGATCTCGGCCGCGAGCTCGGACGGGATGCACTCGAGCGTTACCGCAAACGCGCCCGCCTCCTCGACGGCCTTCGCGTCCGCAAGCACCTTCTCCGCCGCCTCGCGCGTCTTGCCCTGCTTCCTGAAGCCGCCGTACTCGTTGACGAACGTCGGCATCATGCCGACATGGGCGAGAACGGGGATGCCCGCCGTCGAGAGCCGGCGGATGAGCCCGCACACCGACGCTCCGCCCTCGAGCTTCACAGCGTCCGCGCCGGCCTTTATGATCGCGACGGCGTTCTTCACCGCCTCGTCGTCCCCGCACTGGTAGGAGCCGAACGGCATGTCGCCTACGACCATCGCATCCTTGGCGCCGCGCGCGACAGCCGCGACCGCGGCAAGCGTGTCGGACATGTTCACGGGAAGAGTCGTCTCGTATCCGAGGCAGTTCATCCCCAGCGAGTCGCCGACGAGGATGATCGGCACCCCCGCCTCGTCCGCCAGACGCGCGAAACACGTGTCGTACGCCGTGCAGCAGCCGAGTTTCGTCTTTCCCTTCGCGGCCCTCACGGCCGCAACGTTCCACTTCTTCATTTTGACTTTTCCCCCTTGTCCTTCGCCGCTTCGTCATCCGGCTCGACGTGTATCTTGACCATGCGCGTCTGCGAAAGGCGGCGCACCGCGAAGACGAGATCCTTTTTGCCCTTGACCTTCGCCGCGAAGTCCTTCGCGCCCGTCACCTTCTCGCCGTTGACTTCGGTGACGAGCTCGTATTCGCCGAGACCGGCCACGTCCGCGGGCGAGCCCGGCTTCACCTTGGCGATGACGATGCCAGGCGCCTTTTCGTCGAACTTGAAGAACCGGCGCACCTCGAACGTCATGTCGCGGACCGAGAGACCGAGCGTGCGGTTGCGGGCCTTCGGCGCGTTCTTGTAGTGGACGGGCGCGGACTCGAGGACGACCGGCGCCTCGCAGCGCCTGCCGTCTCGCGCGTACACGATCGTCACCTTCGCTCCCGCGCCGAATTCGGTCATAAGCGTGTTGAGGGAGTTCTCGACATCCGGCCACGGGGTGGACGACGAATACGAATAGTCGTAGTCCGCCTCGAGAGGACGCTCCTTCTCGCTTCCGCGCCTGACGGCGAGCAGAATGTCGCCGGCCTTGATACCCGCCTTCGCCGCGGGGGAGCCGGGATACACCTCCGTCACGTAGGGCGGCCTCGAATATTCCTTTATGAAGCTCTGCGCCTTCTTTTCGCGCGCGAGGGCGTCGGTCAGGCGGACCGCCTCCGTACCGAGCCAGACAAAGCGGTTGCGCTCCTCCTCCTTGCGGGGCATGAACTCCGGGTTGAAGCATTCGCCCGCGACGAAGCGCGCAAGATCGGCCGCCGTCACCGGCTCCACGTCGTGCCGCGACCAGCGGCGCGCCGAGAACCTGCGCGCGAGCGAGAACACAGCGATGCCGCCGTCATCGTCGAGGACAAACGCCTTCGTGAGACCCGTCGGCATGTCGTCGTCGTAATCCCTGTCCGGACGCCATTCCCCGACGCTCGGGACAAAACCCGCCCCGCGCACGAACTTAACGCCGGCGAACCGGCGGCGCGTCGCGGTAGTTACGATCCGGCCGTTCTCGTTCTCGGCGGTCATGATCCACGCGATGCGATTGTCGAAATCCTCCGCTGCGGTCTTTGCGGACGAAAGCGGGGAGACCCTGCCCTTGAAGTCGTCAGGGATGTCGAACACCATCGCGTTCCACTCGGCGAGCGCGCCGACGAACACGAGATTCGTCTTCGACCCGTCGGGGAACGACGCCTCGACCCTGCCGAGCCGCGATATCTTCTCGCCGTTGAGATCGGACGGCACGACAACGCGTCCATCGACCGCAAAACCAAGCGCGTCGATCTCGTTCGACCCCGCGTCGTCGTCGTAGCGCGAATAGCGGCGCGGGGAATTCTCCTTGTCGACGGGGTTTAGGTGGATCACGATGCCGAGCAGCGCGGAGGAGAGCCGGTCCTCCATGCGCTTCGCCGACTTTTCGTATTCATCCGCCGGAAGGCGCGTCCATTCCTTGGGCTGGACATATTCGAACTTGCCGTCTGGGATCTCGAACCGCGCGCCGAAGTCGAGCCAAACGGGATTGCGGTCCTTGTCGACGTAGAGGGCGTTCGAGACGCCCTTTCTGAACACGCGCCCGGTAGAGGCCACGACGGCCACGGAATCGTTCGTCCCAACGCCGGAGGCCGAAACGGCAAGCGTGTCTCCGCTCCATTTCCAGACGAGTTTCTCGACGGGATCGCCCTTCCTGAACTCGAGCGCCCTCACGCCCTTGAGGGGACGCCCCGCCTTCAGCACGACGGCGTCCTGCCCTTCGATGCGCGCGACCTCGGTCGCAGGCACCTTGTCGCCCCTGAACCAGAGCTCAATGCGGTCGAGGTGCTTCGCCCTTACGAGCGGATCGGCGATGAGAAACTCGTCCTCCGAGATCGCGAACGCGGGGAAGCGCTTCGGCTTCGCGAGCTCGGAGATTTCGTCGCCCCTCCCGCGCTCGTCCTTCTTGTACCAGTAGGCGGCGAGAGCGACGGAGGAAAGCTTGTCAGACGGAACTGCTGCGGCGAGCAGCGACGCGGCTATTACGGAAAGCATGTGTCAGTCCTCCTCTTCTGTGTCTTCCGTGTAGTCGAGGACAAGCGTCGTGCGGCGGCCTCTCCTCATGACGACGAACGGCAGGCGCGTCCTCTCCTCGAGCTTCGCAATGGAATCCTCGTAGACGGCCTTCACCTCTGCGACTGTCTTGACTGGCTTGCCGCCGATCGAGACGATTATGTCGCCGTCGCGGAAACCGCACGAATCGGCGTTGCCGTCCCACGCAAGGCCGGAGACGTATACGCCGCCCTCGGGCGCGAAGAAGATGAGGTCGGGGTTGTAGAAGCGGTTGATCTCCTTCGCCGTGAGGCCCCATCGTCCGCACGCGAACTCCTCGCCCTCGACCTTGCCCTTCTCCGTCGGCGCGACCGCAATCTCTACATCGCTGCCGTCGCGAACGACCTTGAACGCGCACGTCTTCTCGAACTCCTTCCTGCCGAGCCGTCGCTCGATCGCGGGGATGTCCTCCCAGAAGCGAGCCGTCACCTTCTCGCCGTCGACCGAGACGAGCAGGTCGTTTGACTTGAGCCCCGACTTCTCCGCAGGCGAACCCGGCTCGACATCGGCGACGAGAGCGCCCTCCTTCGCGTCGAAGCGGATGTTGCGCTTGAAGTCCTCGAGCGGCTGGAGCTTGAACCCGAACCACGCCCAGTGCGCCTCGCCGTACTTCCTGAGGTCGGGCAGTATCTCGAGGATCGTCTCGGAAGGTATCGTGAACGCCTGGTCGCCCCAGAGGTTGCCGCGCGCGTTAAGCCCCACGACAAGACCGTCGGTGTCGACGAGGGGTCCGCCCGAGTTGCCTGGCGAGATCGCCGCGTCCGTCTGGTACCAGAGCGTGTAGTCGCCGCAGTCCTCGAGGAAGCGGTCGTTGCACGAAACAATTCCCATCGAGACGGAGCGCGCGAGCCCCCACGGCGCGCCCATCGCGAGCACGACCTCGCCTACCTCAAGACGCCGCGGCGAAAGCGCCGCGACGGGAACGTCCGTTCCTTCGGGCATGTCGAGCTTAAGGAGCGCGATGTCGAGGTCCTTGTCCTTGCCGAGCACCTTCGCCGAAAACGAACGGCCGTCGGCGAGCTGGCAGCGGATCTCGCTCGTCTTGTCGACGACGTGGTGGTTTGTCAGCACTTCGCCTTCCTTAGAGACGATCACGCCCGAACCAGACGCCACGCCCTTGCGGTTGCGGCCCGACTCGGTGTCGTTGTAAATCACGCGGATGAAGACGACCGAAGGCGCAACCGACGCTTTCGCCTCGGAGACGACCTCGCGGAAGTCGGGCGTTGACGATATGCAGCCCGCCGCGCACAGCAGCGCGGACAGAACACCCGTCATCGCGCACCTGTTGGCCCGCGACCTGAAATGTTGTTTTCCAAGGTTGTTCATGTTGTTTTAACTATTCCTTAATGTATGTTGCCGCGCGATGGATGGCTCTTCGCCTTCGGGTCCTCGAACTTGAGGAATGTCGCAAACTTCAGCGCCTCGGCCGGTATCTCGTCGCCGGTCGTGTCGGGCATGTCCTTTATGTCGGGCGCGACGTCGTGGGTATGGTGGAACTTGACGACCGGGTTCACGATCCTCCTGAGCTCGTCCTTAAGGGCGTCGAGCCCGTCGCGCGTCTCGCACGAAATGCTGATGGGCTTAACGCCTGTCTCCTTGACGAAGCGCTCGAGATTCTCCTTCGCCCCCTCGACATCGAGCTTGTTGGCCACGACGACGGACGGACGCTCGGCAAGCTCCGCAGAATACTCGTCGATCTCGCGACGCAGCACTTCGTAGTCGCGCCAGGGCTCGCGACCGTCGATGCCGGCCATGTCGATCACGTATACGAGGACGCGCGAGCGCTCGAGGTGCTTCAGGAACGCAAGGCCGAGCCCGACGCCCTTCGCTGCGCCCTCGATAATGCCGGGCACGTCCGCGATGCGGATCTTCGCGTAGTCATGGTAGACAACCGTGCCGACGATCGGGTTGAGCGTGGTGAACGGATAGCTCGCGATCTTCGGGGTCGCGGCGGAAAGCGCCGAAAGAAGCGACGACTTGCCGGCGTTCGGGAAGCCGAGAAGCCCGACATCGGCGATAGTCTTGAGCTCGAGCCTGAGCCGGCGCTCCTCTGCGGCTCCGCCGGGAGTATGCTCGGTCGGGGCCTGGTTCACGGACGACTTGAAGTGGACGTTCCCGAAGCCACCCGCGCCGCCCTTGGCGACAATAGCGGTCTGCCCGGGTTCCGTTATGTCGGCGACAAGAAGCCCGGAGTCGACGTCGTAGACCTCGGTGCCGAGCGGAACGGGCACGACGAGGTCTTTGCCGCGCTTGCCGAACATCTTCTGCCCCTGTCCGGCGCCGCCGTCCTGCGCGAAGCACTTTGGATCGTAGAAGAGCGACAGAAGCGAATTCACGTGGTCGGACGCCTTGAAGACGACATCGCCGCCGCGCCCGCCGTCGCCGCCGTCAGGCCCGCCAAACTCCACGAGCGCCTCGCGCCTGAACGACATCGCGCCGTCGCCGCCCTTTCCCGACCTGACGAGAACCTCGACTTGATCTATGAATGTCTTCGCCTTCATGCGGGATATTTTACCATATTCCGCGCACTAATTGGCACTCCACTTCAAGATCGTTTGGTTTGTCTTCCAATGTGGGATTTGCTCCGCGTTATATGTTGGCTACTTAGTGATGCTTAGTGCCTGTTTGCCTTCCAGCGTGCGGCTTTGTTTCGGGCAACCGTGCTCGCCCTCGAGAAACGGCCGATTAGCGCGTCCTTGCGACCGCTCGACATATACATATATGTCTTCGGGTCGCAGTCCTGCGCTACTCACCTCGTTTTCGAGGGTTCCGCCCGGCTTCGGCCCGAAACAAAGCCGCGCATGGCACCTCTGGTCGAGTTCGTCGCGGAAAGTCGCACCTCGGCCTCGCTCCCGCTCCCCGCGCCGTCTCTCCCGGCGTCTTCACGGCGTTACGCGCCGCAATGCTTCGTCGGCGGGATACCGCCTTCTCGCCTTGCGACGTGTACCACCGCGCATCCGCCGAACCGAGCCGTCGCGTGTCGTTCAGCTCGCCACTCGGCACGCCGCTCCGCTTCCTCACCACATGTTAAAACCCTTCAAGCCATCCCAACAGACACTAACTGACATCTAACACACAAATAGGCGTTTTATAGGGGTTTCGCAGTGCCTGTCCCCAGATAGTCAATTAATACCATTTCTCCGCCTCGGAGAACAATGGTTTACCATCGGATCCAAGGGGGAAACGAGGTCTTGTAGAAAAAGACTCGTTCTCCGGCAGGTGCGTTTCCAAAGGGAAAATGTAATTATATCCTGCGATGGGAATACATAGCTCAAAAGATTGTTTTGGGTATCTAGCAGCAGAAATCACGGCGCCATGAAAAAATCCATCTGAATAATCAATATGCGTAGGAAGGAGCGACCCACTCGACGGAGTTGCAATCCAGACGATCATGTGCCAGCCTTGTTCGCCGTCCACTGCAAAGTGGCCATCTGAATCCGTTACTGTTTCCTGTCTATACCGTCCGGCAACCACCGTGACTTTTGCGCCAGCAACGGGTTTGCCTGTGTCACTGCCTATGACCGTTCCTTGCGTTGCGTAAATATGCTGGCGCTTGTGTGGAACGGGAAGGAATAGACATCCTCCTGTAAGGAACACAAACGCCAAAAAGAGGATCAAATGGGGAGACACCCCTTTGGCGTTGCCCTTTTTATCGCCCATTTTGATGTTTTCTTTCACTTTCCTCGTTCTCAACGGCGTTTAACGTATTATAGCGAAACTGCCGCGCTGAAATCAAGCGCGGCAAAAATGAGATTACGGTGCGGACGAAATCGCGGCACCTTTGCCGCGGACAAGGTTAAGCGAGCTGACGGGACGTCGGCGAGCGCAAATGCTGCGAAGAAAAACGCGCCTACGGAAAGGTGAGGCAAGGGACGAGGGGGCGAGTGCCGAACTGAGCGACATGCGACGGCGCGGTTCGTCGGATGCGCGGTGAAGTGGCGGGTTGGATTAGGAGCAGTTAGAGTCGGTTAGGGACAGAGTAGAGTCGGCGTAGTATCGGATAGAGTTAGGGCGCGGGAGCGGAGGGGGTGTTTCGGCGCAATGCGACGCGACGGCGAAAAAGACGGAAGCGACCCGATTTCGACGCGCCGCCATTTTGCCGAGAGGCTCGACGGCACTGGCAAAATGTAAAAGGCCGCGAAATCGATGTCGCCACCGGCTTTTTCGCCGGAGCTTTGCCGCGTATCCGCGGCAAGGCTAGCGAGCCCTAAGCCGAAACATCCCCTCCGCGTACGCGCCTTACGCTCTGCACAAACATCCGGTAGTCCACTCGCCGATCGTCTTGCGCGAGACTTCCGAAAAGCCGAGCGCGGCAAATGCGCCGCGGACTTCGGGATAGAGCTCGTTCAGTATGCCGGAGACGATCAGCGTCTTCTTCGCATAGGAAGCGATCTCCTCTGCAAAGGCGATAAGAAGCGGGCCGAGGATGTTCGCGACAACGATGTCGGCGGGAGCGAACGGCGTCGCCGAAGAGCCCACGTCGCGCCCCTGGAGCGCAAGATCGGGATAAACGCCCTTCGCCGCCTCGATCGACTCGTCAAGCGTGACCGCGCCCTTCCCGAGCGCAAAAAGGCGGTAGTCGACCTTAACGCCGTTCAGCGCCGCGTTCTCGCGCGACGCATTGACCGCGTCCTCGTCGATGTCGAAGCCCGAGACGGGCGAACAGCCGAGCTTCGCCGCGGCGATGGAGAGAATCCCAGAGCCGCAGCCCATGTCGAGGAAGGACTGCGCCCCGTTCCCCGCCAGCTCGTCGATGTACTCGAGACACGCCCTGGTCGTCTCGTGCTTGCCGGTGCCGAACGCGAGCCCCGGGTCGAGAACGAGCGGAATGCGCGCGCGCATGTCGGGATCGGCAGACGCCTTGAAGTCGTCAAGTTCCCATGTAGGGACCGTGACGAGACGGCGTGCGATCTTCTCGGTCCTGAAGTGGCGGCGGTAGGAAAGCTTCCAGTCCTCGTCGGGGACCTCCGACGTCGAGACCTCCGCGGCGCATCCGGCGACGCGAAGCGCGTCCGCAAGCCGGCGCGCGGCATCGGGCGCCTGCGCGGCGTCCTCGAGATAGATGCGCATCTCCGTCTCGTCGGACTCGATGTCGTGGTACGAGGACAAAACGAAATCCCCTCCATCGAAGACCTCGAAGAGGGGATTCACGCAGCGCTCGGGAACCGAGCAGTGGACTTTCGTCATTACTTGGCCGCCTTGGCGACGAGCTTCTTGACGACCGCCGGACGCTGGACGAGGACGCGGACGTCCTCTGTGCCCATCTTTGCGACCTTCTCGGCGTCCATGCCCCACTTCACGAGGCGGGCGCGCTGGGCCTTGCTCTTGCGGGCCTTGCCAGCAGGCGTCTTGCACGGACGAACGTGGGATTCCTTGCGGAGTGTACGACCAGTACCCATGTCAAACCTTCTTTCTTTTTAAGAGGCTCAGGCCTCGACGATCGTTACGACCTTGCCGTCCTTGGTGAACTTCACCTTGCCGTCCTTGAGGGCGAAGAGGGTGAAGTCACGGCCCTGGCCGACGTTCTTACCGGGGTGGAACTTCGTTCCGCGCTGGCGGACGATGATGGAGCCGGCCTTGAGGAGCTGGCCGTCATACGCCTTGACGCCGAGATACTGCGGGTTGGAGTCGCGTCCGTTGCGGGCTGATGCAGAAGTAGCCATTGTCTTGCCTCCTTACGCGATTGCCTTGACGGTGGCGACGGTGAGCTGCTGGCGGTGGCCGACGAGACGGCGGCTGCCTTTCCTGCGCTTCGCCTTGAAGTTGATGACCTTGTCGCCCTTGACGACACCGGCGACCGAGAGGACGACCTTGGCGCCTTCGACGTAGGGCTTTCCGACCTTGAGGGTCGTGCCGTCGCTGACCGCGAGAACGGTCGTGAGCTCGGCATCCTGACCCGCTTCGACCGAGAGCTTTTCAATCTCGATCTTGTCACCGACCTTGACAAGCACCTGCTTGCCGCCGGTTTCGAGAACAGCGTATGCTTCCATTGTTTTCTTTCCTTTTCTTCCGCATTCCTTGTGGTTCATCCACGAAATGCTGGAAGGGATAGTATACTAAATTCCCCCTCCCGCCGTCAATAGGGGGCCTCAAAGTTCCTTCTGGAGCTCGCGGAGGCGCAAGATGAGGGCATCCGCCTCGCCAGGATCCTTGAGCGCGGAAGCCTTGCGGAGCGCAATCGCGGCCTCTGCCATCGCGCCGTCTCCCGCCGTGAGCGCATTGCCCTTTATGGTGTGTGCGACGCGGTCAAGCTGCTCCCAGTCCTCTGCAGCGCGCGCGGCATCCGCTTCGCCGAGCTTCTCGCCGACAGACGACACGTACTCGCCGTATATCTCGCCGACAACGTCGGCGTCTCCGCCGAACTGTTCGTCAAGGTAGACTCTGCAGCATTTCTTCATCACGTTTCCCCTGTGTTTTAGTTTTTCCGCGATAGTCCATGCCCTGGCCTGCCATCTCGGAGGCCGCCGAGGAGTTTCCTCAGCGATTCAAGGTTCACTGGCTTATACACTATGCCGTCGAAGCCCTTCTCGGCAAACGTCGCCTGCAGCTCCACGTCGGCGGTGATGACGTAGACGGGGAGGGACTTGAGCTTCTCGCACGCGCGAATCGCCCTCACGAGCCCTTCGCCGTCAATCTCCGGCATCCACATGTCGGTGAGCACCACGTCGAACGGCTGCGCACCAGGCGCCTCCAACGCATCGAATGCCTTCCGCCCGTTCTCCGCCGTCACGACGTCGAAATCGCCGAGCTTCGTCAGCATCGCCTTAAGGACCATCAGGTTCATCCTCTGGTCGTCGACGATCATGATGCGGCGACGGGCGGGTGGATGAGTGGATGGGTGGGCGAGTGGGCTAGTCAGCTCCTCCGCTCCTCCACTCACAACTTCCCCGCCATCAACTCCTCCGCCGTCGCCAACGCTCGCCATCTCGGCCGAGATCTTCACGTCGGGAATCGTCACCCTGAACAGGGAGCCCCTGCCGGGCGTCGAGGCAACCGCGATCTCGCCTCCCATGGCCTTCACGAGCTGCCTGCAGAGCGCAAGGCCGATTCCTGTGCCGCCATGTCGAGCTTCCTTGGAACTCACCTTTTCGTAGGGGGTCATGATGAGTTCCATGTCTTCCCTGCCGATGCCGCAGCCGGTATCCTCCACTTCGATGCAGAGCGTGCCGGACGGAGCGGCGGACGAGCTGGCGGCCTTCCCTCCCTCGGCCTCGTCAAACTTCGCGCGGACCTCGACGAAGCCGGACTGCGTGAACTTGACGGCGTTGCTGACAAGATTGAAGAGAAGCTGCCCTATGCGCTGCGGGTCGACCATGAGCGCAGGGAGGCCTTCCGCCCTGCACCTGACCTCAAGCGATGCGTTGGCGTTTGCGGTCCTGAACGGCTCGACGATGTCCCCGATCAGCTTCGAGGCCGCGGTATGCACCGGTATGATTTCAAGGCTCCCGGACTCAAGCTTCGAGAAGTCGAGCATACGGTTCACGAGCCTTAGCAGCGTCTTCCCGCTTGAGAGGATCGAGTCCACCGCCTGATTCCTCTCGGCGTCGGTCCCGAAGCCCATCTTCATCATCTCGGAATACCCGATGATCGCGTTGAGCGGCGTCCTTATGTCGTGGCTTATCGTCGAGAAGAAGTAGCTCCTCGACTTCTCGGCGCTCTCTTCGGCCTCCAGCTTCTGCTGGAGAAGCCGCTTCTCGCGACGGCGCAGGACGTTGAAGAGGTTGATGATGATGGCGAGCGACGAGACGAGAAGAAGAAGTTCGACGAACATCTTGCCGAGCATGTCCGCGCTGACGTATTCCAGAACGCCCTTTACCATCCCCGCGTCGACAGTCTTTCCGACAAGAGCGCCGAACGCCGCCTCGGACGCGCCGCATATCGCGAGGCGGATCCACATGAGCGAGGCGAATATGATCGTGACGAGGATCCCGACCCATACGACGATGGTATGCCCGAAGCGCGAGAGCCAGTCGGCGAGGAACACATGCCTGTACTGGATAAACCCGACGAGGCACCAGACGGCGAGAACGAGATACGACTCCGCCGAAAACGTCTCGCCCGATATGTAGTTCGGCACGAGCATCAGGAGGCCGAACACCGCCGCCATGACGACGCCGGCGATCCCGAGCGCCCTCGCCGCTGCCGCGGCGCGCCCCGTATCTTTTCGGGCGACGACAAACGCCGCGGCGGAAGTATAGCCGTAGACCAGCGAGGCGCCGAGGTTCGAGACGTCCACGGGCCAGCCGGTGACCGTGCGGCCGAGAAACGGGATCGCGAACGACACGCACATCACGAAAAGCACGGCGTTGGCGGGCGTCCCGTCGCGGTTGAGCCGCCCGAACCATTTCGGGATCGTCCCGCCCTCAGACATCGCGTACATGAGACGGCTCGAGGCGACAAAGGTGCCGAATATCCCCGTCAGCTGTGCGGCAAGCATCGCCCCGCCGATGACGGCCTTTCCCGCTGTGCCGAGCACCCTCTTCGACGCCGCGAACACCGGCATCGCGTCTATGCCGTCGAGGTTCGGGAGGTCGTCGATGTACTCGCTCCACGTCGCGTAGCCGTCCGGGAGAGAGACGACAGGCAGCAGGGCCAGCAGCAGATACACCGACGCCGAAAGCGCGATTGCC
The DNA here is from genome assembly GCA_900321255.1 of uncultured Lentisphaerota bacterium. Classification (GTDB taxonomy): domain Bacteria; phylum Verrucomicrobiota; class Kiritimatiellia; order RFP12; family UBA1067; genus UBA1067. The sequence continues at coordinate 28,297 of ONVK01000009.1, forward strand.
GCGAGAAGGATTCCAAACGTGCGCCGAACGGGGAATCGGAACTCGCCGGACGAATGGACGATCGCCTCGAAGCCGACGAAAGCCCACGGAACCATGGCGAGGATGTTGACGACCTGCAGAACATGCCCGCCTTCCGGCGAGAACGCGGGGGCCATCGCCGCGAAGCCCCCCTCGTGGCGCGAAAGCGCGGCGAAGAACACCGCAGCGACCCCTGCGACGAACACCCCGGCGAGAATCGTGTTGAGCCAGGCGGCGAGCCGCTTGCGGAAAAGGCACACGGCGCCGCAGAACGCCGTCGCGATGATGCTTGCCACGACTTCGCCGAGGTAGACGTCGAACCCGGCGAGCGAGTAGTGGAAGCCGAACTGAAGCGCATCACCGAAGAGGAAGCGCGCCCAAAGAACGATTGCCGTCGCGTTCGCCCAGAGAATCGCAACGTATGTGAGCCAGAGGAACCAGGCGAGAAGAAAACCGTGGTCCGCGCCGAACGTCTCCGTCGCGAAGGCAAAGGCTCCGCCAGGACCGGCGACGCGCTGGAGCATCCTGTGGTAGTTGAACGCGAAGACTGCCATCGCGACCGAGCCAAGAAGGATGCCGATGACGGTTCCGGCCGGGCCCGCACCGGGGAGAAACACCGTCCCCGGCATGACAAACGACCCCCATCCCACGGCATAGCCGAAGGAAAGCGCAAGAACAGCTATCGGCGCAAGGTACGGGCCGAGCTGCGGTTTGGCAGCCCGGCCGTCGCCCGCAATGGACAGATTCATATCCGTGAATTATACCACAAATCCGCTCGGAACTCCATCCGTGGAAAATTTTGCGTGCAACCGCCTTTGCGCATATTCAAGGACCCAATCAAAGTGCAACGACGACTTCTACGTCTTTGCTCTTCTCGGGCGTCTTCGCGGCGACCGCTTCCTGATGATCGTTCTCGCCGGCCTTCGTCGAGGTCGTCGGAAGATAGCGGTAGTAGACCATCAGCTGAAGCGCCGCGAGGCACGTGTCCATGTAGGGACGGGTCGAGTGCGCGTCGTTGTTCTGGTAGTACCCCTGGGCGTGCCCCTTCCCGTTGACATCCGCGACCTTCTCGGGGAGGTCGATGATCGACGCCGGGTAGAGCTTCCTCATCGCGAGATTCCACTTCACCCACGAATCGACGTCGTTCTTCGTCGCGCCCGCCTTCATGCCAGCCTGGTACTTGCACTGCGTTGCGTAGTAGCAGTAGTACTGAGGGCTCCCGCCGGGGCTCTTCGCGGCGACCTTGCCCGCCTCGAACGCGGGCATCCAGTCGCGCATCACGTCAAGCGCGTTCAGCGCCTCGGGGTCGGTGCCGTGCCCGAGGAACTGCATCGCGAGCGCACCGACGCCGGCGAGACCGGTGTTGCCGCCGTTGTTGTTTGCCGTCGGCGTGTATGTAAAGCCGCCGGACTTGGAGTATCCGCGCCGCCTGAGGCAGTTGACAGCCTTGTTGATCGCGGTCTGGAGGCCTTCATGGTGAAGACCCGCCATCTTGCCGGCCTTGAGCGCCTGAATCGCCCAGCCCGCGAAGGAGAGGTCGTCGCGCGTGGAGTTCCTGTTCAGCTTGTAGTCCCAGCCGCCGGTAGAGGACTGGTTCTCGACGATGCGGTAGAGGCACTGCTCTGCCGCCTCCTTGCAGTTCGGGTTCTTCGTCATGCCATACGCCTCGCAGAGCGCGTAGGTCGCGATGAGGAAGCTGTATTCGTTTCCGTCCGTCCCTGTGAAGTGCGGCACGTTGTCCGCGCCAGTGTGGATGCAGCCGATCAGGTAGTCGAGCGCCATCTGCACGGTGGGCCCAAAGTCGCGCTTGTAGGGCGACGGGCTTCCTGGATATTCGCCGTGCGCGAGATACGTAAGAATCGCAAAACCGGTGTTCGCGACCTTGTTCGCGGTTCCCCAGCTGCCGTCGGTGTTCTGATGCGCCTTGAGCCACCAGAGGACCTTCATGACCGCCGCCTCGGTGTGCGGATCGCCTCCGCCGCTGTCGCGACCGCTCGTCCTTATGCCGATCGTCCCAGGATTGCGGCCGCCGTTTACGCTTTTAAAAGTCACAGGTGATTTTATGTTCATCACGGCGTCCATCGGCGCGGGCTTCACGGAGATATCCGTCGAGCGCGTCTGGATGGGTGACGGAGGCAGCGGCGTGACGGGCGCAGGATCCGGAGTGTCGACGGTAAACTCAATGGGTTCATCCGGCAGGGGAATCTCTTCTGGTTCCGGCACAGGCGGATCCTCGATTGGCGGCTCATCCACAATTGGATCTGCAATGTCCACGGGCGGCAATTCTGTCCTCCTCGACGAGACTGCCGTCACGACACAAAGGACTATAACGAACAGCGTAGGCACGACAATCGCCGTGAGCGGCGCGGAAAGACGCTGGAGTTCAATCCTGGCAAGTTTGTATTCCCGCGTGTCTCGAGGCATCCTGAGGCCTTTGAACATTTCACAAAGTCTTCGGAAGAAGCCTTTTTCCGTGTATTTGTCGTCGTTCATATTGCACCTTTCCTTTCCGGCGGTTCTTTCCCGCCGCAAGGTAAAGGTGCACCTTCCGCAGTTTTTCCGAAAAAGTTTTATGGAATTTTTTGGAGAACGCGAGCAGAAATCAGCGCGAGACCTTGGGCTACAGTATCAATAAGCCTTGACCCTTCGATCACTGGATCACTGCTTTCCCGCTTTCGCCAAGTCGTCGGATACGGGGATCCACTCCAGCACACCTCCCGAGCGCACCTCCTCCGTCGTTATATACGACCGGCCCAACAAACGTCCGTTGAGCTTTGCGAGACACTTTGGCTCGGCCTCATGCGAAATGCCTGCGGCGAGAATCCTGAACGTACGTCCTGTGCAAAATCGCGGATCGAGCCGGAGAGTCACCTCCTCGAAGATCGGCGGCGTCAGATACCACCGTCCGTCTCCCGGGCAGACTGGGTGCAGTCCTATCGCCGAAAGCACATACCATGCGCTCATCTGCCCTACATCGTCGTTGCCGCAGAGTCCATGCTCGTCGTCATGGTATGCCCCGCGGCAGATTCTGCGCGTCCACTTTGCCGCGAGATCGGGCCGCCCCGCCGCCGAGAACAGGTACGGAACGTGATGCACTGGTTCATTCGCATGATTGTAGAAGTCGTTCCACATGAAATCTCCCGGCGTACGCTCGAAGAACGACTCAAGCTCGGCGACAAAACGTTCCCGTCCGCCCATGAGTCTCGCAAGGCCGTCGACATCATGCGGGACAAACCAGCCCTGCTGGTACGGATTCGACTCGACGCATCCCTGGCCGTGAGTTGTGCGACCCTTCCATTCGACCCATGAGCCGTCCGCATTGCGCGAACGCATCCAGCCGACTTCACTGCACCAGCTGTTTGTATACGACTGCGCGTACGCGTAGAATCTGCGGGCTATTTCGTCCTTTCCAAGCATCTCGGCCATCTTGCCGACACACCAGTCGTCGTAGGCGTATTCAAGCGTACATGAAAGCGAACCGGGCGAATACCCAAGCTTCCTGTCGTTGGCCCGCTTTTCGCCTGTCCTCAGCATAAGTTCAAGGGCTTTCTCTCCGTCAAAGGTGCGAATGCCCTTCTCCCAGGCGTCGACTATGACGGGGAATGTCGGATTGCCCACCATGCAGGAAGACTTGCACCCGAATATGTCCCAAACCGGAAGCGTATCGCGGGCTCCCGACTCCATCACCGCCATCATCGAGTTCACGGTGTCCCCCACGACATCGGGGCGCACCAGCGTCAAAAGCGGGAACTCGCTGCGGAACACATCCCATCCGCTGAACACGGTTCTATTCACGAATCGCCCGGCTCCATGAACGCCGCCCGTCACGTCTCGGTATCTGCCGTCGTGGTCAGAGATCGCGCGCGGGTCGATCATCGCATGGTAGAGCGCCGTGTCGAATATGCGGCGCTCGGTCTCGCTCCCTCCGCTCACGGCGACGCTGGACGCCACTGCCTCCCACAGCGCAACCGCCGCTGCATGCGTCGCGTCAAAGTCAAAGGCCGGGATATCCTTTGCCAGGTTCTCGCGTGCACCCTCGATGGAAACGTACGAGAAGCCAGCCTTTACAAGAAGCGGAACGGCAGATGGCGCAAACTCGGCGTAGAATCCGAGGTTGGTCCCGCACATGCAGTTCGCGGCGTCAATAGGCGACGCCCTTTCCCATGCGCCGAATGCGACAGGCTTCTCGGAAAACTCGCAGCTGTAAAACAGGGTATAGCTGACCTCTCCCGATCCCCGACCCCAGCCACCGTCTGCCGACGGACAGTAAATCTCACCCTCGACGGCAGTCGGCAGAACGCGCCGAACAGTCTGCCTCGAATGATGAAGCCAGCGCTCCCTCTGGCCAATACGCCGCCCCAAGTCGACCTGTATCCGACGCAGTGCATTTTCCGGATAGGAGATGCGCAGAATTCCAGAACGCGGTGCAGCCGTCAATTCCGTCCGGATGCCGTACCTGTCAAGTTCGACGGAGTAGTAGCCGGCCGAAGCACGCTCTCCCTCGCGCCGGAACGACGAGCATGCCTTCTCGCGGTCGAAGTTCCGCTCGCCCGTCGTCGGCATCAGCTGGAAGTTGCCGAATTCGCCGTACCAGCCAATTCCGCTCATATGCATGAAACTGAAGCCCTCGATCGTCTTGTGACGACGCGAATAGCCCGGGCCGTTGTCGCCACCCGTAATCGTGTCGGGCGAAAGCTGCACGAGACCGAATGGCGTCGTAGCACCTGGGAATGTCTTGCCACCGCCGTGAATGCTATTGCTTTCAGGCGAGTCCGTTATCGTCCCGATAAACGGATTGACATGCAATGGCAAGGCAACGTCTCCAGCTTTCGCTATCACGCTGAAACACGCAACGGCCACGAGAATTGTTCCGCATGTCGTTCTCATTTATGTCGTGCCGCTTTCATTCTCTCCGAAATAGGAGTTAGCAATATCTCCATTTCCCATGTCGCAACCGGGTCTGCATCAGCATGCACCTCGCCTGTAAAGGACGCGGAATTCTTCGTAGCCACGCGCACGGAGGCGGCAGGCGGGGCACTTGCCGCAGCCGCGTCCCGGGATGCCGTTGTAGCAGGTGAGGGTGCTGTTCTCGATAACTTCGAGGATACCGAGCTTCGCCGCAAGGGCCCACTCCTCCGCCTTCGTCTTGTGGATGAACGGCGTCACGAACTTGACAGGCCAGTCGAGTGCAAGGCGCGTCGCCTTCTCGTGTGCGCGAATAAACGCCGCGCGGCAGTCAGGATAGCCCGAGAAGTCCGCCTCCGAAACGCCAGTCCACACCTCTTTAGCGCCAAGCGACTTCGCCCAGACGGACGCAAGCGTGAGGAAAACGGCGTTCCGCCCTTCCACGACGGTGTTGGGGCACTTCGCGCCCTTCTTCTTCTCGATTGCGACGCCCTTCGAGAGAAGCGCGTTGTCGGTGATCGAGGAATAGAACGAAAGCGGTACGCGCTTCCACAAGCCAATCTTGAATATTCCCTTGGCGAGACGGCGCGCGAACTTCGTCTCGAGCGCGTGGCGCTGGCCGTAGGCGTAGGTAATCGCGGCGACATTCTCCGCGCCGTGCTTCTTCACGGCCATCGCGAGCGCGGTCGCGGAATCCTGCCCGCCGGAAAGAACTACCACTGCCTTCATGCGATCCCCCATTCCTTGAGCGGCTCGACGGGGAGCCCCATTATGTTCTCATAGCTGCCAGAGTACGACTCGACGATCAAGTCGCCCGACTCGTCGATGTCGTATGCGCCCGCGCGGTCTGTCGGCCTCACGCGCGCGACGTACTCCTCTATCGTCGCCTCGGAAAGTTCGCGGAACTTGACGTCGCTGCGGACGACTTTCACTTCGCCGTCGAAAGCGACGCCCGTGAAGACTGTGTGGACGTTGCCCGCGAGCTCGCGCAGAAACTCCTTCGCCTCCTCGAGATCGCGCGGCTTGCCGTAGATGCGATTCGCGAACCACACGATCGTGTCGGCAGACAGAATGGGGAACGGGGAATGGGGAACGGGGAACGTATCCCCCGAGCGAAGCGAGCCGCGCAAGCGGTCGCTAGAGGGGTGGGAATGGGGAACGGAGCGGGCCGCCGCGCCCTTCGCAAGCGCGTTCTCTCTGACCGTCCGCTCGGGGTCTGCGGGGTAGGAGACTTCGGGGGCGTCCGTCTTTACGACCTCGAAATCGACGCCGAGGTCCTTAAGTATCTTCGCCCTCCGCGGGCTACCGCTTGCAAGTACGATTTTCATGAGCCAATGTAGACGAGGACAGGTTTCGTCGCGGCAAGTGTGACGCGTGCGGCGCTTGCGCGATTCAGCGTCGCGCAGTAGAGGTTCTTGAACTTCACGCCGTCAAGCGGCCATTCAAGGCCCTTCGATGTCATGCGCGTCGCGGGATCGACGGCGAACACGCTTACCGGCGTTCCCTTAGAGACGCGGAACGACGCCTTGCCGGCGACTGGGACAAAGCTGCCGAATTCCGTCACGATCTCGACGCCGAGATCGAGCGCACGGAAGACGTTGCCGAGAAGATGATCTTCGCGCTTTCCCATTGCGCCAACGACGACGAGTTTCCTGAAGCCCTTCGCGCGGCACCAGGCGACGGCCTTAGAAAGATCGTTCGTCGACTGGTCGGGAACAGTCACGATTTCAGAGCCCTCCGGGTGGTGGTCGATGGAATCCATGTCGCCGACGACTGCGAAAGGAGACTTGCCGAAGCGCCGACAGTAGGCGTCCGACGCGCCGTCGCACGCGACTACGCGCTTTGCTCCAGCGAGGATTTCCCATGCGGCGCCCCCCTTCTTCGGGAAATCGCCGTTCGCGACTATTACAGCGTCATATGGCACAGTGCCTCCTTTCCGCACGCCGGCCGATCAGATCGACCAGCCGCCTATCTTGAACGCACGGCATATTTCAGAGACGAGTATCGCGATCATGAAAGCCGGCGCGATGAATTTCACCATGACGACATAAAGCCCTCTGGAACGGAACTTCCGGCCGCCTTCCTCGACCTCGTCGATGACTGCCTTCGGCATGAGAACCCACCCGACGAAAATGCAAGTCGCCGTCGCCACGATCGGCATAAGCGCACAGTTCGTGACGAAGTCGAAGAAGTCGAGGAACTGCATCTTGAAGAGCGTGACGTCGCCCCACGGACCGTAGCCGAGCGCGGAGAACGTCGCAAGGAACATGAGCATCGCGGCCGTGAAGAACGTGGCCGCCTTGCGCTCAAGGTGCAGCAGATCGCATACGGACGCGACGCACGCCTCGAACAGCGAAATCGCGCTCGTCGCCGCGGCGAACGTGACGAGCAGGAAGAACGCGAGGCCAATCCACGCGCCGCCCGCGCCGAGCGTCGCGAAAACCTTAGGGAGCGTGATGAACATGAGGCCGGGCCCCGCGTTCATCGCCGAGTGGACCGCCGCCTTCGTCGCCGCGGCCGCGTCGCCGCCGTGCTTCGCCAACAGCTCGGGCGTGACGCCAGTCTTGACGGCGAACATGTAGACCACGGGAATGATCATAAGGCCGGCGACGACCGCTATGATCGTGTCGAACACCTCGATGCGGCGCACTGACCCTTCGATGGAGTCCTCCTTCTTCATGTAGGAGCCGTAGGTGATCATGATCCCCATCGAGAGCGAGAGCGAATAGAACATCTGCCCCATCGCGCCGAGAATCGTCTTGCCCATCATCGCGAGCGAGAAATGGCCGTTGACCGTGACGGAATCGAGGTTGGGCATCAGGTAGTACCTTAGCCCGTCTCCGGAACCGGGCAGGCAAACGACGTATACGGATATCGCGACGGCCATCAGGAAGAGGATGGGCATCATGACGAGGTTGGACTTCTCGATGCCGTTCTTCACGCCAAGAACGATGACGCCGGCGCACGCGAGCACGAAGATCATGCCGTATCCGAACGGCGCGAACGGCGCGGAGATGAACCCGCTGAAGAACGCGCCCGACTCGGCTGCCGCCTCTCCCATCGGCGCGACGCCGGTGAACGCCATCACCGCGTATGCCTTGAGGTAGTAGAGCACCCATCCGCCGATGACGCAGTAGTACGGCGTGATGAAGAGCGGGACTATCGTTGCGACAATCCCCACGAAGCCCCACGCGCCGTTCAGCTTCGAGTAGGCGGTAAGCTGCGACTGCTGGGTCTTCCTTCCGATCGCGATCTCGGTGAGCATCAGCGTGAAGCCGAGCGTCACGACGAGCGCGAGGTAGACGACTATGAAGAGCCCGCCGCCGTACTGTGCCGCGAGGTAGGGGAACCTCCAGAGGTTCCCGAGTCCGATTGCCGATGCCGCCGCCGCCAGCACGAACGCCAGCGACCCAGACCAGCTTGCACGTTTATTTCCGCTTCCCATGTTCAATGAATTTCATTATGGACTTTTTTGCCAGTTCTGTCAATACGGCGGCAACCACGTCAACCGGCCGAAGCCGTCCTCCGCGCCGCCAGGAGCTGCGTCGCGACTACAGCCACGAAGACAAGCGCGCATCCGCAGAACTGCCCCGCGGAGAGGACGTCATGGAGGACAATCCATCCCGAGAGAGCGCCGAAGACGGATTCCGTCGAAAGGACGATCGCGGCAACGGATGCGCTGGTGCGCGACTGCGCGACGTTCTGCAGCGTGTAGGCGACGCCGCTGGAGAAGACACCGCAGTAGACGAGCGGCATCGCCGCGTCCCTGACTGCGCCAAGCGAGAGCCTCGCCGTCTCAGACGGCAGCAGGAACATGAGCGGTGCGCCCACCAGCGCGCACGTGAAAAGCTGCGACACGCTCATCACCAGAAGATCGGACGACCGCGCAAAATGGTCAACGACCATCATCTGGATGGCGAAAAGGACGGCGCACGCGAGCGACCAGAGCTCGCCCTTCCCGATGCCCGCGAAGCTCTCGGCCGCAGCCCCTTCGCCCGTCAGGCAGATGAGATAGGTGCCGGCGAGGGCGAGCACCGCCCCGAACCAGACGTACCCGCGCGGAAGCCGCCGCGTGACGACGGACGCCAGAATCGGCACGAAGAGGACGTAGTTCGTCGTCAGAAACGCGCAGATGCCCGGCGTCGTGTAGGTCACGCCAACCTGCTGCGCGGACATCGCGAAGAAAAGCGGTATGCCGCAGAAGACGCCGGCGAGAACCGACCGACCGGCCGACCGGCCGCCCGATTCGCGCGACCCATCCGCCCGGAAGGACCTGCCCACTGCCCGGAGAGCAATGAGCGCGAGCAGGAAAAAACCGCCGAGGATGTTGCGAAGGACGGTGAACGACACGGCGCCAAGGTGGTCTGCGCCGTATTTCTGGGCAAGAAAGGCCGTTCCCCAGATGAACGTCGTGACCAGCAGCAGAAACGCGCCCGCGAAACTATGCATAGTAGGCGTAGCGCTTCTCCAGCTGGCCCATGGCGAAGGCAACGAGATAGTTGAAGATATAGTAGAACACCGCCGCCGCGATGAGCGGCGTCATCGTCGTGTTGGCGGACGAGAGCTGCTTCGCGATCGTAAACATCTCGGTGACGGCGATGGTGAAGGCGAGCGAGGTGTCCTTCACAAGCGTGATCACTTCGTTGCCGACGGCGGGGATGACGCGCTTTACCGTCTGCGGGAGGACGATGCGGAAGAAAGTCTGCGCACGCGACAGCCCCAGCGCCTTCGCCGCCTCGTGCTGCCCGGGGTCGATGGAGAGTATGCCGCCGCGGTAGATCTCGGCGAAGTAGGCGCCGTAGTTGAGGCCGAACGCGAGCACAGTCGCCAGAAGCCGCGGATAGCGCGAGAGCGGCATGCCGAAGAGGATGTAGGGCGCGAAGTACACGAATATGATCTGGAGCATGAGCGGCGTGCCGCGCACGATCGAGATCCACACCCCGATGAGGCCCGAAAGGAGCCGGTTCCTCGACATGCGCCCAAGCGCCAGCGGGAAGCCGAGCGGCAGCGCTATCAGCAGCGTGAAGGCGAATATCTCAAGCGAGGTGCCGAGCCCCCGCAGGAGATCCGCCAGCATCGACGCAACCGTCATCTCACTTGAGGATGAGCGCCTGCGGCTCTATGCCGTACTGCGCGGCGATTTTCGCCATCGTGCCGTCCTCGGCGATCTTCCTGAGCTCGGATTCGACTTCGTCCTTGAGGGCGACATTGCCCTTCTTGAAGCCGATGCCGTACGTCTCGGTCATCACGATCTCGCCGAGGATCTCGAACTTCCCGGGGAGGTCGGCCATCTTGCGCTTCGCGACACCTACGTCCATAGCGACCGCATCGACGCCGCCCATGTTGAGCTCGTTGACGGCCTGGTTGTAGTTCGGCATCACGACGAGGTCCTTGAACGTCGCGCCGAGCTCCTTCTTGTCGCCGTCCTTGGAGAGCGCCTTCTGGACCGGAGTGTCGGTCTGCACGCCGACGATCTTGCCCTTGAGGTCGGCGAGCGTCTTGATCTGCGAGCCGGCCTTGACGAGAACGACCTGCGAGTTGTCGACGTAGGGAACGGTCCACGTGTAGCCGTCTTCGCGGCCCTGCATCGTGAAGCCGTTCCAGATGCAGTCGATGGAGCCGGAGTTGAGCTCCATGTCCTTCGCATCCCAGTTGATCGGGTTGGCGACGAACTTCCAGCCCTTCCTCGCGCACACTTCGCGCGCGAGGTCGAGGTCGAAGCCCTTGTATTCAGCGCCGTCCTTGTAGCCGTAGGGCGGGAAGTCGGCGTCGAAGCCAACCGTGAACTTTCTTGTTCCGTCGTCCCTTTCGCCGCATCCGGCGAGCACTGCGGCGGCGGCAAGTGCGATAAGTATTTTCTTCATGGCATGTGCCTTTCTGTTGATTGCTTTTTGCTTTCTGCGCGCGACGGCCCGTCACGCCTTGCGGCCGGTGAGAGCGCGGATGAAGCCCTCGAGGTTTGCGGACTCCTCGAGCGTGATCACTCCGTCCGCCCTCGCGTCGTCGAGCGCCTTCCTGAACTCCTCCTGGCCTTCCTGCGCGGCCTCCTTCCCGTCGATCTTTCCGTCCGAGAGGATCGCGTCCGCCATGTGCGTGAGCTCCGCGGCGAACGCCCTGTTGTTGACGCTCTGGGCGAACTTGCGGAACACCGCCGGCATCGAACCCTCCGCAACCGCGCCCTTGACGACGAGCTTGAGGAAGAACAGCGTCGCGAGCATGAGCAGCACCGCGAGCGGGAGCGCGATCCACGCCGAGCCCACGAACGGCGCCACGATGTAGGCGGCGAACGAGACGGCCGCGACGGTGAGCGCGTAGGGGAGCTGCGTGTTGACGTGCACGATGTGGTTGCACTGCGCGCCCGCCGACGCCATGATCGTCGTGTCGGAGATCGGCGAGCAGTGGTCGCCGCAGACCGCGCCGGCCATGCAGGCGGAGACGGCGATGATCGTCATCGAAGAGCCCGGAATCGCCGCGAGGACGATCGGGATGAGTATGCCGAACGTACCCCAGCTCGTGCCGGTCGAGAACGCGAGTATGATCGCGATGACGAAGATGATCGCGGGGAGGAAGTTCCAGAGTCCCGCTGCGGGGCCGCTGATGATGTCGGAGATGAAGACCTTCGCGCCGAGCGAGTCGGTCATCGCCTTGAGCGTCCACGCGCAGCAGAGGATCATGATCGCGGGGACCATCGCCTTGAAGCCCTCGGGGAACGCGTCCATGCAGTCGCGGAACGAGATGACGCGGCGGCAGATGTAGAACACGACGGCGAATACGATCGCCGCGATGGAGCCGAGCGCGAGCCCGACGGAAGCGTCGGAGTCGGAAAACGCCTTCACGAAGTCGCCCGAGTTGTCGCCGCCGAAATAGCCGCCCGAGTAGATCATGCCGACCATGCAGCACGCGATGAGGACGAGCACGGGGATGACGAGGTCGATGACGCGCCCGCGATCGTTCTTGGCGAGCGCCTCCGTCGCGTCCTCGATCGCGCCGAGGTCTGGCTCGCCGGCGGAGGTGGCCGCCTCGTGGCGCTTCATCGGCCCGAAGTCGAACTTCATGAACGCGAGCGCGAACATGGCGACGATCGTGAGGATGGCGTAGAAGTTGTAGGGAATCGCGTTGATGAAGAGCGAGAAGCCGCTCTCCGCGCCTGCGCCCTTGGCGAAGCCGGCGACCGCAGCCGCCCAGCTCGAGATCGGCGCGATGATGCAGATGGGCGCGGCCGTCGCGTCGATGAGGTACGCGAGCTTAGCGCGCGAAACCCTCTTCGCGTCAGTGACCGGACGCATCACGCTGCCGACGGTGAGGCAGTTGAAGTAGTCGTCGACGAAGATGAGCATGCCGAGGATTATCGTCGCGACCTGCGCGCCGATCCTCGACTTGATGTGCGTCTGCGCCCACCTTCCGAAAGCCGCCGACGCGCCCGTCTTGTTCATCATCGCGACGAGCGAGCCGAGGAGCACGAGGAAGAAAAGTATGCCGATGTTGTAGCCGTCCGCTATCGAGCCGATGAAGCCGTCCTTCACGACGTGCGTCATCGTCCCCTCGAGGGCGAAGCCGGAGTAGAGAAGCCCGCCGGAGACAATGCCAATGAAGAGCGACGAGTACACCTCCTTCGTGATAAGCGCGAGGAAGATCGCGAGGAGCGGCGGGAAGATCGCCCACCAAGTGCCGAAGAACCGGTTCTCGGTGCGGATCGTCGCGAGCGCCTTCGCCTCGTTCGCCTTGAACTCCTTGTCGTTCTGGACGTTGTCCGCATAGGAGTCGATGTACGACTTCGCGCCCTTGACGTCGTCCGCGTCCGCGACAACAGCGAGGTTGTACGTGTTCGTCGCGTCGTCAACGACGACGGAAACCGGATACGCCGGCGTTTCCGCCGGCGCATCGCCTTCCGCGAACGCGAACGTGGCGGAAAGCACCGCGGCCGCGATCAGGATGTTCTTCATGTCATTGTCTCCGTTTGATGCCAGAGATTAGAACGCGAGGCTGACGGAGACACCGCCGTAGAGTATCCCGTTGTACGACTTGTGCGTGTTGTCGACCGAGTAGGAGTCCCATCCCGGGCAGTGGCGCACGCGGTGGTCGATCTTGTAGAGGTAGTTGAGGTTCGCGCCGATCGAAAGGTTGTCGGTGATCGCATAGCTCAGGGAGATGCCGTTGTCCCAGCCTCCGAACACGGTGTCGGTCAGCTCGCCGCCGGAGATGTACTTTGCGTACTCCGAAGTGTAGAGCGTCGTCTTGGAGGTGAGCTTGAGCGAGAGCTGCTCGGTAAGCTCGAAGCTGCGGGAGAGCGCGAAGTCGATCATGAACGCCTCGTCCGGCTTGTTGTCATGGCAGTACTCCCAGAAGAACTTGATGCTCGGGACGACGAACTCGTTGTCGTACTCGGCACCGACCGTCCAGAACTTCTGAGACCCCCATCCGCAGCGCGGGTAGGTGTACCAGAGGTGGGAGGCGGTGAGGTTCACCGGCCCGATGGAGTTGCCGTAGATGATCTCGTAGTCGAACTCACCGAATCCGCCGAGCCGCTTGCCGCCGTTGCCGGTCGAAGGAGAGCTGTTCCTCTTGTGGAGTTCCTGGTTGGCCCAGATGTCGGCCGCGATCCAGCCGAAGTTCTCGGGGAGGTTCAGCTGCAGCCAGAGGTCGTACTGCGCCACCGGCTTGTCGGAGAAGATTCGGTTGTGGGAGACGTAGGACGATTTGACGTCGAGCTGAAGCGCGACCTCGAACAGCGGGGAATCCTCCTCCGCCTCCGTCGTCTCCGCTTCCGCCGCCTCGGGCTTCGCAGCCTCGTTCTGTGCGGGCGTATCCTCGGCCTGCGCCGTGAATGTTACGGCCGCGGCGGCCACTGCGCCAAGCGTGATCATCAGTTTTTTCATGTTTTTTCTCCTTTGGTGTTTTTGTCGGGAAATCAGTTCACTTCTCAGGATTGTTTCCTGCGAGCAGATCCTTGAGCCGCGCGAGCTCGTCCTCGGAAACTTCGCGGTCCTTGAGAATGTCGAAGAGCTCGGACTTGACCTTGTCGCGGAATTCGGTGCCGACGCGCACCTTGCCCAGGAACTCGCCGAGGCGCCCGTCGTGCCTGCCGTCGAAGATCTCTGCCGGCGTTCCCTCGGCGGCGATCCTGCCTCCCTCCAGGAAGAGGACACGCGTCGCGACGTCGCGCGCGAAGCGCATCTCGTGGGTGACGACGACCATCGTCATGCCGTGCTTCGCGAGATCCTTCATGACGTCCAGAACCTCGCCGACCATCTCGGGGTCGAGCGCGGAGGTCGGCTCGTCGAAGAGCATCACCTTCGGCTCCATCGCGAGCGAACGCACGATGGCGACGCGCTGCTTCTGCCCGCCGGAGAGCTGCTGCGGATACGCCTTGGCCTTGTCTTCGAGGCCGACGAGGCGAAGCAGTTCCATCGCCTTCCTCTCGGCTTCCGCGGCAGATGCGCCGCGCACGAGCTTCGGGGCGAGCGTTATGTTGTCGAGGATCGTGAGGTGGGGAAAGAGGTTGAAGTGCTGGAAGACCATGCCCATCTCGCTGCGGACGCGGTTCTTCGTCTTGTCGTCCGCGCTGACGATGTCGATCCCGTCGAAGATTATCGAGCCCTCGGTCGGCTGCTCCAGGAGGTTCATGCAGCGGAGGAACGTCGACTTGCCGCCGCCGGAAGGCCCGATCATCACCACGACCTCGCCCTTGCGGATCTCGGTCGAGAGCCCCTTCAGCACCTCGAGCTTGCCGAAGCTCTTCTTCAGGTTTTCTATCTTGAGCAGTGTTTCAGACATAGTGGTTCGTGTCAACCTTTCAACTGTCGTTGTGCACGGGATCGGCCCCGGTGTTCCTGAGGTGGCGCTCAAGCTTGCCGAGGAGCCAGGTGAACGTCATGACAAGCATGAGGTAGACCGCCGCGACAGTCAGGTACGGGAGGTACACGGAGTACGTCTGCGAGCGGATTATGTCGCCGCCCTTCGCAAGGTCGATGAGCGCGATGTAGCCGACGATTGACGTATCCTTCATGAGGACGATGAACTCGTTTCCGAGGGCGGGGAGGACGTTCCTCACCGCCTGCGGAAGAATGATCTTGAGCATCGCGCGCCAGTAGCTCAGGCCAAGCGCGCGGCCCGCCTCCATCTGGCCAGGGTCGATGGACTCGATTCCCGCGCGCAGTATCTCGGCCTGGTACGCGCCGGAGTTGATGCCGAACGCGAGGATCGCGATCAGCACCTTGGAGTCGACGGACTTCAGGATTATGTAGTAGGTTATGAGGAGCTGCACGACCATGGGCGTGCCGCGGATGATCGTGAGGTATACCTTGCTGACTGCGTTTAGAAACGAGAAGTACCCGTACTTGTTGTGGCTTGAGCGTATGACCGCGACGAGGAAGCCGATGACGAGGCCGAGCAGGATGGCGAAGAGCGCGACCTCGAGCGTTACGCCGAGGCCGCGCAGCAGATACTCGCCCCTCAGGGAGCCGTCACCGGCGGGCTTAAGAAAGCAGAGATAGAATTCGTCGCAGAAGGCCTGCCACATGAGCAACGCCTCACTTGTCCTTCAGCTTGTCGGCCTCGGCCGTGAAATCGGCGACCCACTTCTCGAGGCGGCCGTCGGCCTTGACCTCGGCAATCGTCTCGTTGATCGTCTTGAGAAGCTCGGGCTGGCCCTTCTTGATGGCGATCGCGTACTCCTCGGAAGTGATGAAGTCGGATATCGCGAGCGTATCCTCGCCCTTCACGCAGTTCTTGGCGGGATCGATGTCGGCGATAACGAACTCGACGCGTCCCGCCTTGAGCGCGGCCACGGCCTCGGCCGGGGACTTCGTGCGCTCGGGCTCCTGCTTGAGCTCGTCGGTGACGAACGTCTCGCTCGTCGTGCCTCCCTGCACGCCGATCTTCTTCCCCTTGAGCTGAGCCGTGTCCTTGAAGGGATTGCCCTTCTTGTAGACGACGACGATTCCCGTCTTGACGTAGGGGTCGGAGAAGTCCACGTTCTTCTTGCGGTCCTCGGTGACGGTGATGCCGGCAGCCGCGAGATGGGCCTTGCCCGAAATCACCGCCGGAATAACGGAGTCGAAGTCGACGGTCTCGCACTGGAAGTTCTTGCCGAGCTTCTGCGCGACGGCGCGGCATATCTCGACGTCTATGCCGACGATCTCCTGCCCGCGCAGGAACTCGTACGGAGGGAACGTCGCCTCCGTGATCATCTTGACGGTGTCGTCCTTGTTGTCCGCACACCCGCACACCAGCGCGGACATAGCCGCGCACGCAACCCAGCTGCAAAACAGCCGCCGTGTAGTAGTTTTCGTAATCATGGTAACGTGTAGTATACCAAAAAGAGAGGCCCGCGGCAATCCGCGGGCCCATCTTTTTGCCTGTCTCCCGAAAGCGTCAGGCGACCGAGCCGCCGGCCTTCTCGATCTTCGCCTTCGCGGAGGCCGAGCAGGGAACCTTGACGGTGAGCTTCTTGGTGAGCTCGCCGTTGCCGAGGATCTTGATCTTCGGACGCTTGTTGTCGGAGAAGCCGGCCTTGGCGAGCGTCTCGACGGTCACCTCGGCTCCCGCCTCGAACTTCTTCTCGAGGTCGGAGACGTTGACGGCGAGCGCCTTGGCGTTGAAGCGGGCGTTGTTGAAGCCGCGCTTCGGCAGACGACGGACGAGCGGCATCTGGCCGCCTTCGAACGTCAGCTTGTGCTTGTGGCCCTTGCGAGCGCCCGCGCCCTTGTGTCCGCGGGTGGAGGTCTTGCCCATGCCCGAACCGCAGCCGCGGCCGACGCGCTTCCTGCGCGAGCGGGCTCCGGGGGTGTTAGTCAAGTTATGCAGTTCCATCTTGTGATTCCTTTCCTTACGCGCGGATCGCCGCGATCTCCTCGGCCGAACGCAGCTTCGAGAGAGCGTTCATGGTGGCCTTGACCACGTTGAGCCGGTTCTTCGAGCCGAGGGACTTGCCGACCGCGTCGCGGATGCCGGCCGCCTCGAGGACGGGGCGCATGCCGCCGCCGACGATAAGGCCCGTGCCGTCCGGAGCGGGCTTCAGGATCACGCGGCCGCCATCGCAGACGCCTTCGACGTCGTGCGGGATGGTCTTGCCCTTCATGGTGATCTTGTGCATGTCCTTGCGGGCGGCCTCGCCGCCCTTGCGGATCGCGTCGGCGACCTCGTTGGCCTTGCCGAACCCGACGCCGACCTTGCCCTCCTTGTCGCCGACTACGATGACGGCGGAGAAGCTCATGCGGCGACCGCCCTTGACGGTCTTGGCGCAGCGGTTGATGAACACTGTGTGCTCGTCGAGCTCGTCGCCCTGTTCCTGCGGACGCTTGTCACGATTCATAGCCATGGTTACTTGTCCTCCTTCTTCGCGCTGACGGAGAGACCGGCCTCAACGGCCGACTCGACGATAGCCGCGACGCGGCCCGTGTACTTGAAGCCGCCGCGGTCGACGACCACGGTCGAGATGCCGGCGGCCTTCGCGGCCTCCGCGGCCTTCGCGCCGAGCGCCTTCGCGACTTCGGTGTTGGCCTTCTCGTCCTTGAGCGTGTTCGCCTGGGCGAGGGTCTTGCCCGCGTCGTCGTCGATGAACTGGACGTACATGTGCTTGTTCGTCACGCAGATCGACATGCGCGGACGCTCCGCGGTGCCGACTACGCGCTGACGGAGGCGCAGGTGGCGCTTCTGACGCTGAACTTTGCGATTGAACATATCTTAGCTCCTTGCGCCCTTGATTAGGCGACCTTCTTGCCCTGTTTGCGGCGGATGTGCTCGCCGACGTACTTGATGCCCTTGCCCTTGTAGGGCTCGGCCGGATAGTACGAGCGGATGCGGGCTGCCGCCTCGCCGACCAGCTGCTTGTCGATGCCCTTGACCGTCACCTGCAGACCGTCGTTTTCGACCGTCACGGTGAGGCCTTCGGGAATCGCGTACACCTTCGGGGACGCGAAGCCGAGCGAAAGCGCGAGCTCCTTGCCCTTGAGGACTGCCTTGAAGCCGGTGCCCTCGATAGAGAGCTGCTTCTGGTAGCCTGTCGACACGCCGATCGCCATTGAGTTGATCAGCGCGCGTGCGAGACCGTGGAAGTTGCCGTGAAGCTTGTCGTCGTCACATTCGACGACGACCTTGCCGGCCTCCACCTTCGCCGTGATGCCCTCATGCATCGTGTAGGAGAGCTCTCCGAGCTTTCCCTTCACCGTCACCTTCTGCCCGTCGACCGTGGCCGTTACGCCTTCGGCGAGCTTGACGGGTTCCTTACCGATTCGAGACATTGTCTTTGGCTCCTGATTATGCAACTGTGCAGATTACCTCGCCGCCGAGCTTCTCCTTCTTGGCCTGGGAGCCGCTCATGACGCCCCTGGAGGTCGAGAGGATTACGAGACCCATGCCGTCGAGGACGGAGGGTATCTTGCTGACGGGAGCATAGTGGCGAAGACCCGGCTTCGAGACGCGCTTGAGCTCCGTGATGGCGGGGACCGCCTTGTCGGAGTACTTGAGCGTGATGACGAGCTTCTTCGGGAATTCGGTCGTCGTGACGGCGTCGGCGATGTAGCCGGCTTCCTTCATGACGCGGGCGATCTCGCCCTTGAGTCCGCTCGCGGGAGTCGAAACGGAGTGAAGGCGGGCCTTCTGTCCGTTGCGGATCGTCGTGAGCATGTCGGAAATGGGATCCATTGTCATTTTGGCGGTTCCTTTCCTTTGGTTACCACGAGGCCTTCGTCACGCCGGGGATGAGACCGGCGACGGCGAGTTCGCGGAAGCAGAGACGGCAGACGCCGAACTTGCGGATATACGCGTGACGGCGGCCGCAGCGCTGGCAGCGGTTGTACGCGCGCACCTTGAACTTGGGCGTCCTCTTCTGCTTTTCGATGAGACACTGCTTTGCCATTGCTTAGTTCCTTCCTGCGAACGGCATTCCCATGGAGACGAGAAGCTCCTTGGACGCCTTGTTGTCGGTGGAGCTCGTCACGAACGTGATGTCCATGCCGGAGTGCGCCGAAGACTCGACGAGCTCGGGGAATATCGTGTGCTCCTTGATGCCCAGCGTGTAGTTGCCGCGCCCGTCGAAGCCCTTGTTGGGGACTCCGCGGAAGTCGCGGATCCTCGGAAGGGCCGCCGAGATGAGGCGGTCTGCGAACTCCCACATGCGCTCGCCGCGCAGGGTGACCTTCGCGCCGATGACCATGCCCTCGCGCAGCTTGAAGTTCGAGATCGACTTCTTCGCCTTGCAGAGGAGGGGTTTCTGGCCGGTGATGGCCGCGAGATCGTCGACGAGGGCCTTCTGCTCGTCCTTGGAGACGATGCCGAAGCCCATGTTCACGACGATCTTCTGGAGGCGGGGAACGAGCATCCTGTTCGTGGTGCCGAGCTTCTTCTCGAGCTCGGGAACCATGCGGCTCGCGTATTCGTCCTTTAGTCTTGCCATGGTGATTCGTTCCTTCCTTAGAGGGCCTTGCCGCTCTTGACCGAGATGCGGGCCTTCTTGCCGTCCTTCTCGCCAGTCCTGACGCGGACGCCGGCCTTCTTCTCGGCGTCGTAGGGCATCAGCTTGCAGAGGCGGATGGGCAGTTCCTTGTCGATGAGCCCGCCGGCTGTCTTCTCCGTGCGGCGCATCGCCTTCTTGTGGACGTTGACTCCGCCGACGATGGCGGTGCCCTTCTTGGGGTCCACGCTGATCACCGTTCCCGTCTTCCCGGCGTCGTTGCCGCTGATGACGACTACGGTATCGTTCTTCTTTATGCGTGCGATAGCCATTTAAGCGCTCCTTTTCAGACCACTTCCGGCGCGAGCGACAGGATCTTCATGTAGAGACCGTGCACTGCGTCGTTGTCCTTGTTGATTTCGCGAAGCTCCCTCGGCACGGGTCCGAACACGCGCGAGCCGATCGGGTTCTTCTTGGAAGAGTCGAGCAGCACGCAGGCGTTCTGGTCGAAGCGCACAGTGGAGCCGTCCGCGCGGCGGATCGGGTTGCCTGTGCGGATCACGACCGCCGTGGCGACCGAGCCCTTCTTGACTGCGCCCGTGGGGGACGCCTCCTTGATGGCGACGCGGATGAAGTCGCCGAGGTGGGCGTACTCCTTGCGCTGCCCGAGGATGCGGAAGCACATCGCGCGCTTGGCGCCTGTGTTGTCCGCGACTACGAGATTGGAGAGTTCCTGAAGCATGACCTACTCCTTACTTCACGATGCGCCAGCGCTTGGTTGCGCTCAGGGGACGCGTTTCCATGATTGTGACGGTGTCGCCGA
Source organism: uncultured Lentisphaerota bacterium (assembly GCA_900321255.1). Classification (GTDB taxonomy): domain Bacteria; phylum Verrucomicrobiota; class Kiritimatiellia; order RFP12; family UBA1067; genus UBA1067. The sequence goes on from ONVK01000009.1 coordinate 48,435, forward strand.
CCTTTGCGTCGTCGGCCTCGTCATGCACATGGTAGTTCTTGCTGCGCGTGACGACCTTGCCGTACACGGGGTGGATTTCGCGGTACGAAACCCGTACTTTGACGGTCTTCGCGCCAGACTTCGAGACGACGACGCCCTTGCGGACCTTGCGCGCGCCGCGGTTGTTGTTTTCCGTGCTCATTAGATCTTGACTCCTGCGCGGGTGATGAATTTCGTGTGGATTCCGATCTTGGTCGCCGCGAGACGGAGGCACTCCTTCGCGACTTCCTCGCTCACGCCGCCGACCTCGAAGAGGACCTTGCCGGGGAGGATGACGGCCGCCCAGAACTCCGGGTTGCCCTTTCCTCCGCCCATTCGGACTTCGATCGGCTTGCGCGTAACTGGCTTGTCGGGGAACACGCGGATCCAGAGCTTGCCCTTGCGCTTCATCTCGCGGTTGATCGCGACGCGGCACGCCTCGATCTGGGTCGCGGTGAGAAGCCCGCGGGTGAGCGCCTTCAGACCGAACTCGCCGTACGCGAGCTCTGTGCCCGACGTGGCGTATCCGGCGCGGCTGCCCTTCGAAACCTTGCGGTACTTGACTCTCTTAGGCATCAAAGGCATGGCTTACTTCCCTTCCTTGCGGTCCCCGCGCTCGCGACGCTCGCCGCGGCGCTCGCCGCGGGGCTGACGGGCCTGGAAACCCTCTTTCTTGCAGATCCACACCTTGATGCCGATCTTGCCGGCGGTGGTGTTGGCCTCGGCGAAGCCGTAGTCGATGTTGGCGCGGAGCGTGTGCAGCGGCACCTTGCCCTCGCGGGACCACTCGACGCGCGCGATTTCCGCGCCGTTGATTCGGCCGCCTGCGTGGACCTTGATGCCGTCGACGCCCATGTCCATCGCGACCTTCATCGCGCGCTTCATTCTCGATGTAGACTTCCTTCTTGGTCATCTTCTCGAGCTCGGCGCGGATCGCCTCGACGTCACCGCCCTTGTGGCCGATGATCACGCCGGGACGCGCGCTGAACAGCGTCACGCGGACGCGGTTGGCGTAGCGCTCGACGAGGATCTTGGAGATCCCCGCCTCGGCGAGGCGCTTCTTGCAGACTTCGCGGATCTTCTGATCCTCGACGAGGAACGCGCCGAACGTCTTCTTGGGCGCGAACCAGCGGCTGCCCCAGGCGTGCGTGACGCCTACGCGGAAGCCTACGGGGTTGACTTTCTGTCCCATGTTACTTCGCTCCCTTCTTGGCCTTCTTCGCCGCGGCGAGGATGACCTTGCAGTGGCACATGCGGCGGGCGATCGGATGGGCGGAGCCACGCGCGGTCGGCCAGTAGCGGCGCATGCGCACGGACTCGTCCAGGACGCAGAGCTTGACCGTGAGGTCTGCGGCGTCCGCCACGGAATCGTTGTTCTTCGCGTTCGCGAGGGCGCTCAGGATCGTCTTCTTGATGATCTGCGCCGCCTTCTTGGGCGAGAACTCCACGAGCTTGAGCGCTTCGGAGGCCTTGAGGCCCTGGCAGGCGCCCGCGAGGGGACGGCCCTTGAACGCGGACATCCTGGCGTTGCGGATCGTGGCGACGTAGACCTGCTCAAGCCCCAGCACCTTGACGCCGGACCCCTTCGGGAACTTGGCGTCGAGCTTGGCCCTTGCCTCGGTCTCGTCGGACGCTGTGACGCACCCTTCGGCGGTCGCGCCCTTCTTGTTGATCGTGTAAAGGAATGTCATGATTCACTCTCCCTTACTTGGATTCGGCCTTCGCGGCGGAGTTGCCGTGCGACTTGAACGTGCGCGTCGGGGCGAACTCGCCGAGCCTGTGGCCGACCATGTTTTCAGTTATGAACACCGGCATGTGCTGGCGGCCATTGTGGATGGCGAACGTGAGGCCGACGAACTCCGGGAGCACCATCGAACGGCGGCTCCAGGTCTTGATCGGCTGCTTCTTGCCGCTCGCCTGCATCTTCTCGACCTTGCGGAGGAGGCTTTCCTCCACATAGGGTCCCTTCTTAAGAGAACGCGACATGGATTACTTCCTCCTCTTGACGATGATCTTGTTGGACGCCTTGCGCTTGGCGCGGGTCTTGCCGCCCTTGGCGAGCTTGCCCCACGGCGAGCGCGGGTTGGAACCGCCGGACGTGCGGCCTTCGCCGCCGCCCATCGGGTGGTCGACAGGGTTCATGGCGACGCCGCGCACCGTCGGACGGATGCCGAGGTAGCGCTTGCGGCCGGCCTTGCCGAGCTTGATCGAGCCCCAGTCCTTGTTGCCGACCGAGCCGACAGTGGCGAGGCAGCGGCCGTTGAAGATGCGCACTTCGCCGGAGGGGAGCTTGAGGGTGACCCTGCTGCCGTCGCGGGCCATGACCTGGCAAGAGTTGCCGGCGCTCCTGGCGACCGACGCGCCCCTGCCGGGCACGAGCTCGACCGCGTGCACGAAGAGCCCGAGCGGGATCTGCGAGAGCGGCAGGCAGTTGCCGACGGTGGCCTCGGCCTTGGGGCCGTTCATGACCTTCATGCCGGGCTTAAGGCCTTCTGGCGCGAGGATGTAGCTCTTGACGCCGTCGGTGTACTCGATGAGCGCGAGGTAGGCGCTGCGCGTGGGATCGTAGGCGATGTCCTTGACCGTCGCCTCGACGTCGAACTTGTTGCGCTTGAAGTCGACGATGCGCATGCGCTGCTTGGCGCCGCCACCGTGGTGGCGCGTCGTGATGCGGCCCTGGTTGTTGCGCCCGGCCGTCTTGCGGACTGCCTTGGTGAGACGCTTTACGGGCCTCTTCTCGGTGATCTCCTCGAACGTGGCGGACTCGCGGAAGCGCATGCCGCACGAACGGGCTTTGTATTTCTTGAGTGCCATATCAGTCTCCTTACGCGAGCTCGATGCGCTCGCCGGCCTTTACGGTCACGATCGCCTTCTTCCATGTCGGCTCGGTAACCGCGCGGCGGGTGCCGCGGATGTACCTGAGGCCGCCCTTCATGTTGGCGGTCTTGACCGCGAGAACGTGGACGCCGAAGGCCTTCTCGGCCATGGCGGCGATCATTGGCTTGCGCGCGTCGGGAGCGACCTCGAGGAGGTAGCGGTTCTCGGCGGAAAGGCGCGAGCCCTTCTCGGTGATGAGGACGTTGAGGATCACGCCCTCGGTCTTTTCCTTGAGTTCCTTGATCGTCATGACGTTCTCCTTACTTGGCGATCCTCGCCATGAGCGCGTCGAAACCGGCCTTGTCGCAGACGAGCTTGCGGTTCGCGAGAACCGTGTAGACGTCGAGCGCCTGGGCGGTCGAATAGTCGACGGTGGGGATGTTGCTCGCCGCGAGGACGACGGTGTCGTCAACGTCCTTCTGGACGATGCAGGCGGTGCGGGTTACGTCGAGCTCCTTGAGGAGCTTGACCATGAGCTTCGTCTTGGGCGCCTCGAACTTGAACTCGTCGAGGACGATGACGTCGCCCGCCGCGAGCTTGTCGGAGAAGGCGCGCGCGAACGCGAGCTTCATGACCTTCTTGTTGATCTTCTGCTCGTAGGAGCGCGGATGGGGACCGTGCGCCACGCCGCCGCCGCGCCACACAGGCGACTGGCGGAAACCGGCGCGGGCGTTGCCCGTGCCCTTCTGCTTCCACGGCTTCTTGTTGGAGCCGGCGACCTCGCCCTTGGACTTGGTGGAGGCCGTGCCCGCGCGCATCGCGTTGCGGATCGCGGTGACCGCGTCCTTGACAGCCTGCTCGCCCTTGTCGAGCGTCAGCTGGGCCTGGTCGAAAGCGACTTCGATCTTCTTCATGTTACTTCGCCCCCTTCTTCACGTTGTTCTTGAGGGACTTGCGGACGATCACGATGCCGTTGCGGGCGCCGGGGATCGAACCCTTGACGAGGAGCGCGTTGTCCTCGGGACGGACCGCCACGACCTCGAGGTTCGTCGAGGTGCGCGTGACCGCGCCCATGTGGCCGGGCATCTTCTTGCCCTTCTCGATCCAGCCGGGGAGGTCGCGAGCCGCGAGGCCGCCCGTGCGGCGCTTGGAGTGGCCGCCGTGGGTCATGTTGCCGCCGGCGAAGCCGTAGCGCTTGATGACGCCCTGGAAGCCCTTGCCCTTGGTGACGCCCGTGACGTCGACGTACTTGACGCCCTCGAAATTGCCGACGGTGATGACGTCGCCGACCTTGACCTCTTCGCCCGCGTCGGGAGCGAACTCCTTGAGGACCTTGAGGCCGCCTTCCTGGCCGCCGGTCTTCTTGAGGTGACCCGCGACCGCCTTGGAGAGGCGCTTGACCTTCTGCTCGCCGAAGCCGAGCTGAGCGGCGACATAGCCGTCCTTCTCGGCCGTCTTGAGCTGGACGACGGGGCAGGGCCCGACCTCAATGACGGTAACGCAGGTCCTGACGCCGTCGGCGTCGTAAACCTGCGTCATTCCAACCTTCTTGCCTATCAAACCTTCCATGTCGACCTCCTATCAGACCTTGATGGTGATGTCGACGCCAGCGGGAAGATTGAGCTTCTTGAGCTCGTCGATCGTCTGGGCGGTCGGGTTGACGATGTCGAGAAGACGCTTGTGCGTCCTCATCTCGAACTGATCCATCGACTTCTTGTCGACGTTCGGCGAGCGGTTCACCGTGAAGCGCTCGACGCGCGTGGGGAGCGGAATAGGCCCCACGACCTGCGCACCCGTGCCGCGGGCCGTGTCGATGATGCCACCGACGGCCTGGTCAAGCACACGGTGATCGTATGCCTGGAGGCGGATGCGGACTCTCTGCTGCTGCATTGTCTTTTCCTTTTTTTCTTTCAGTTTCGACTCGGGCTCGAACCTTTCTTCTCGCCTTCGTCCCTTCGTTCCTGTGCCTCGACGGTCGCGACTTCCGCGCGCGCCTTACCGATCGCTCGGTCTCTCGGCGTCGACGCGTGAGGCCCGTTGGGCGCCTCGCTCGCGACTGGGTTCCGGCCCAGCAATCCCCGCAAAAACAAGGCTCGCGACCGCTTTTCGCGACCGCGAGCTTGAAACTCAACGGTCACGACGCGACGGGATATACTCGCCCGTATCGCGACCCTTCTCTTGCGAGAATTGTGTATAGTATATCAAAAACCCTTCGCTATGCGCAAGGGGGTATTTTCAATTTTCTGCGTCTGGGACGAGCTTTGTCCCGTTCATGGCGAAAAAGTCGCCCGTCGCCCTTCCGTCCGGCGTGATTTCGAGATTGATGTGGCCGGGCGTGTTCGTGAAGAATATGCGGAGGTGGAAGACGCCCTTTTCGTCCACGGCGCACGAGGCGGCCGTCCGCTGGCGGCCTATGTACAGGCCAAGCCCTTCATAGTTTTCGACGTCAAAGCCGATCTCTCCCTGCTTCCATTCGCCGATGCCGACGGGGAGACGCTGATTGCCGGCCGGGAGTTCAATCTGGCACATGATTCCGTCCGCCGTGTGGTTGAAGAGCTGGAAGGACCTGATGCCGCGGCCGTTCTGCTTGAAGCGCCTGTGATGGCCGAGGAAAGCGTCGAGACCCTTGTCCGTACCGGCGACCGGCGCGATTGCAAGGTTTGCGAGCCGTACGCGCAGCCGTTCGCCGGCCACGCCCTCCGCGAGCGGCGCGTCCTTGACCCCAGGAAGAAGATGATCCCAGATGAGGGAAAGTTCCGCCTGCATGTTGTTAAGCCCAGCGTTGACCGAAACGACCATGTCGCATTCGGGCAAGACGACGGTGAGCTGCCCGGCCGCACCATCGGCGCGATACGCCCCGTGGTGGCAACGCCAGAACTGGAAGCCGTAGCCCTGCTCCCAGTCGCTACCCTCGCCAAGCGCCTTCACGCCGACGTTGCTCCAGCCGCTCCACGTGTGGCGCGTAGTCGCAAGCGCGACCCAGCTCGGAGAGAGGACGCATTCGCCGCCCCACCTGCCCTGCTGGAGGTAGAGCTGGCCGAAGCGCGCAAGTTCGCGCGTCGTCATGTTCATGCCCCAGCCGCCGCAGGCGATTCCCTGGGGCGAGGTGGTGGACCATGCAGACGAGATGCCGATTTTGCCGAACATGCGCTCCTTGAGGAAGTCCATGAGCTTCTTGCCCGTGCGTTTCTCGACAATCGCCGAAAGCATGTAGGTCGCGTCGGAATCATAGCGAAAACCGGTGCCGGGCTTCTTCCCGAAGTCCTTGGAGAGGAATTCCCTGACCCAGTCGCCGCCGTCCCTCAGAAGATGGTCCTTCTTGCCGACGTTCATCGTCAGGAGGTCGCGCACGCGAAGCTGGCGGAGATTGTCGGACGGGTTTGCAGGGAGCTCGTCCGGGAATATGTCGACTATCCGCTCGTCTAGGTCGATCTTTCCGTCGTCCGCGAGAAAGCCGACCGCGGACGAGGTGAAGCTCTTCGAGTGGGAGTAGAGCATGTGGGGCTCGTTCAGCGTGTCGAACGGCTTCCAGCTGCCCTCGGCTATCGTCTTGCCGTGGCGGACGATGACAAAGCCGTGAACGTTCCCCTCCTTCACGCCGTCGAACGTCTTTTCGCAGGCGTCGATCCAGTTGAGGATCGCCTGCGAGTCGACTCCCTGCGACTCGGGAGTCGCATACTCCATCTCGGCAGCCGCCGACAACGCCGCGAGCGCGCAGCAAAACATCACCGCAGTCCCGCAAAAGCGGCTGCCTTCGAAAGGTCTTCTGTTTTTCATATCATACAATTATAGCATAAATCTGAATTGCGGGTTGTGGGTTAGCTACAGCACAACTCCTCAATCCTGTTTCGAAGCATTGTCCGCACGATCATCACTGCAATGTCCGCAGATACTCCGCGAAAAGATCGACGAAGAAAACAGCAAAGCCCCGCAAACACGGGGCCTTGGTGGACCGCATGGGGTCAGACCCCCATGGTCTTCGACCAGCGGGACCTGACCCCGTCGATCCTTCTTCGTCGATCCTTAGTACGCCATGAAGAAGAATCCCTTGGCGAGCTTCTTGAGAATGTCGATGCCGCCCTGGGACACGATGCTCCAGCCGGACGGCGCAGTGCCGGCGTGGAGAACCTTAAGCGGCCCGATGGTGGGATCGGCGTTGTACGCGGCAATTGCGGCGGCAATGGTCGGATACCGCTTGCCATTATTGTCCACAACCATGTAGCCCTCGACCTGATCGCCCTTCATCGACGTGAGGGTGCCCGATCCGGCAAAGTCAATGTTCTTCACTCCCGTCCTTGTCTCCGCGAGCGGGAAGCTCGCAGAGCCGGACGCGTCTGTCAGCACATAGTCACCAATGGTCACGCCATACTTGCCGACGCCATAGTCGATCGTCATCACGACCTTATATGTCTCGGCAGGATTGGGCGTAATGGCGTCATTGGAGACTGGCGTCCAGCTGCCACCAGGAGCCAACACCATGAACGTCGCCGCACTTTCGACTTCTCCGATCTTGATTGCCGCCTGCGCCTCGCCTTCGACATCGGCGTCAGAAACAGACGAGAAACAGACGTTGAACTCGAGAACCACGCGCGAGCTTGTCGACATACTCGTCGCCTCAAACCTATTGTCGCTGATCTCAGCCTTCCCTTCTGAGTAGGTGACTGCCTCGGCGTTAGTCCACGCACCGCCAGCCGTCACCTGCCCATGGGTGGTGGCGTTCTCGTTGATCCACCCAGCCGTCACGTCTGCCGCGACAGTATTGCCGCTTCCCCCGATCGTCGGAACAGCCGTCTCGCCGACCTTGGCGGTAATAGTGTAGCCCGCCTCCGCGTAGATGTCGTTGCCGCGCGTGACCGCGACGTTCTCGAATGTCACCGCGCCGCCCTCACCGACATTGGCGTTGTACGTCGTACCGCCGTAGCTAAGCGTCGCGGTTGTCGCATCGCCCGACACAGTCGCGGTGACGGTCGCCGTCGCGTAGTCTGCGCCATAGCTGAACGAGACATTGGAAACAGAGGGGCTGGACATCACGGTATATGTCGTCGTTTCGCCGCTCGACGCCTCCTTGACGTAGGAATCGGCAATCGAAGTCGTCGGGAACGGGTAAAGCCCGACACCAGAGCCGACGGCAAGCGAAGTGGTGGCATCAACCAGCACTACGGCCGCGGCGTTCAGCGTCACATCCGTTCCGCCGATGGTTATCGCCGCCGCACCGATAGTGACTGTCCCTACAGACGCATTCTGCGGCAAGGTCACCACGGCATTGCCGGCGAAGCACACGCTGTCGCCAGTGGCCGGCAGACGCGTCGCCTGCTTGAGCTCGTTGTTTTCAGTGTAGCGCCAAGAGGCGAGCGAATCCCAATCGCCGGAAGCGCCGTTCCACGTGTAGGCCGTCGCAACCGGGGCGATCGCATACGTGGTCACACCTTCAGCCGTGCTTTCGGTCAACCCGAATTCCGACGTGAACCCGGGGTCCTTGGAGACATTGACTACGATCCCGGCAGCGGGCTTGATCTTGACCGCGTCGGCCGTGGTGACATCCCCGGCGGCATACACTTCGACATACTGATACTCGTCGAGCGGCAAAGTGCCGGCGGAAGTAACCGCCTCCTGCGCAGTAATGCTGTAGGACTTAACCCCAACGTTGTTGACGACGGCGGCAGCGTACTTGTAGACCCTTCCTTCGTTGGAATAGTAGCCGGGCGTCGTTATCTCCGCATAGCCGTCGAACACGACTATGTCAGCAAGATTGTCGCCGGCCGCCTCAATCGCCGCGTCGACCGTCAGGTAATTCGTGTTATTCCACGCCGCGGAGGCCTTGTAGACGCCATCCACACCGTCGCAGAGCACCATGTTGGCATCCTGCCCGCCGACGTAGACAGCTGCAACTTCGACCTTGCCGGTCTTCTTGAGGATTCGTGTGCCGCCGGGAACATCTGCGGCAAGGCTGACCTTGGTTACTGCGACCGTCTTGTTGTTGTTGTTGACGATCGTGCCGTTGTAGTCCTCAACGTTGCTGATGGTGAATGAGTTGGGAGCGCTGTCGGGAAGCGTCAGATTGCCTTCGCCTGTAAGCTTGGCAAATGTGTAGGCCCAGTCGCCGGACAGAGCGGAAATGGCCGCGTTGCCGTCAAGTCGCAATGCCGCCGTAACATTGACAGTGTTGTTGGCGGTGGATTTAAACCAAGTGCCGAAGCCCGCCAATGCGAGGGTACCTGCACTGTTGTATCTGGCGACATCAAAGCCATCAGACGCATCCACCGCCAAGAACTTCACAGTGCCGGATCCGGAAATGCTTCCGCTAAAGGTCGACGAATTCGTCGCGAGCGTCAGCGTGCTGCCGGACGCCACCGTAACGGTGGTCCCCTGCCCTCCGGAAATGCTCGCCGCCGCGGCGTCGTCCTCGAAGTTGACCGTTCCCGCCCCGGCCAGCGTCACTGCGCCAAGGTTGAACGTGCGGGCTTCCTGCTTGCAGAAGTTGAGCGTCTTGCCGGATTCCACCGTGACTGTCCGGCCGGCCAAGATTCCGCTGTTGTCCTCGCCGGGCCTCAGGTTGAGCGTGGTGCGCGTCACCTTGAGGTTGCCATTGAACCTGTCGGATATCCACGCCTTGTTGTCCGTCAGTACGGAATTGTCGGAAACCACGACCGTATCGCCCTCAAACAGCGTTGTGCCAGTGGTGAGCGACGCATCTGCGAATACCGTGCCGACATTCTCGGCGCCTGCGCCGGTCATGCCTGCGGTGATGTAGCCGCTCTTGTAGTATATCTCGCCGGAACCAAACGCATGGTCTGGCGCAATCGTCACCTTGTAGCGTAGGTATCCCTCGCTCTGGGGATCGTTGTCAATTCCTCCCGTTACGATCCAGGTGTCAGCCGGTGTGTTGACCAGCGAAATACGCGTTGCGCTGGACGGATCGACCATCACGCCTGTCAGATAGAAACTCGTCTCAGACGTAACGCCCGCAAAAGGATAGTTCGCGAAGTCAAACGAAAGGCCGGCACCCTCGTCAACACCTACTTCAGCGGTGGCGAAATCGATCGCGTCATAGTCGACGACAAGCTCAGTGCCAGAACGCACGACCAGCATGCCTGCGCCGATCTTGCCGGTCTTTGCCGTGTCGCGGACAAGAGCGGCCGTTCCGTCTCCCTTGAAGATCAGCGTATCGTACAAAGCGTTTTCGTCAAGGTTGACGGAGATGTCCGCCTGACCGGAGACGACAACCGTCACGTAGTTGTCGGCCACAGGCGCCGAGACCGCAGTGCCGTCGCTGGCCTTGCGCCATTTATCGGTCTCCACCCACGTGTCGCTCTCGGAGATGGATACCTCGCGCACAAACGTCTCCTTGGACGACACAAACGGCCGCCTTGCCGAAAGACCTTCCGCAAGGCCGTCGTTGATGACCTTGTTGTAAAGCCGCACATAGTCGGTATACCCGTCGGTAGCGGCGGCGGGAAGAGTATCGTTCTCTGCAGGCCTGTCCCCGCAGACATCGCCGACCTTGAAGGCCGTGATCGCGCTTGTCAGGCTGAACTCCGCCTTGTGGATGAATTCGCCGTCGCGATAGAACGAGACAAATTTCTTTGTTGTTGCATCCACCGTCTCCTCCGTCACGGTGAGGGCGTAGATATGCATGTTGTCCTTGTTTGACGGTTCTTCAACTTTCAACCGTGCAAGGATCGTATAGGTGTTTTCAACCCAGTTGAAGAGCTCAACCATGTTGTTTGCGCCGGAAGCAAGTCCCAGTATGCCGCTCGTCGTATCGCCGAATGTAAAGGCGATTCTGCCGGCCGTGGACGGCATCGAGCATCTAACCGCCGCCGCCCATGGAGACGGGAATGTCATACCTGTTGCATAAGGCGCGCTGGCAGACGAGATGGCGTTGAAAGTCTCGGCACGGCCCGCCACCGTGAGGGTTGTATACGCCGGATTCACGGCAGTCAATGTTACCTGGCTCGCTGGCGTGTCATTGTACATGCCTGTGTCGCTCAATTCGCTTCCGCTGGTCTCGAAGTCCCACTCGTGCCAGCAGGCCGCACCGGCGAAATCGCGTCCACCGGTATAGGAGCGCGTGGTGCCGCTCTTTGCTGTCAGGATTTCAGCGCCGCTCCTGCGCTTGAGATACAAATCGGCGTCATCTGGGACATTGGTCGCCTCGAATCCGCCTTCGGCATATTCCGCTACCGTCTCTTCCGCATAATAGACAAAGGTGACGCCAACAACTGTAGGCAGCGTATAGCCCGTCAGATCGCGCTTGCCGCCGATGTCGAGGTAAACGGTTGTGCAAGTCGAGGGCAGCTCGATCTTGGAGAAGTCGACCGTAGTTGACTCGCCGAGTGCGAGATGCAGTTTCGTGAGGCCTGTGCAGCCTCTAAGGTCGAGCGTGCCGGAGTTCAAGTAAGTCGAGCTGGCATCTGCAGGGAGCGTCAGCGTTGTCGGCGCGCCGGATCCGCTAACGGCCAATGTCGCGCCGGAGGCAATTTCTATTTTGGCCGTCACTTCGGTATCCGTAACGGCGGTAACGGTCCCGGTTCCAGAGCCAACTTTCAGCGTTCCCTGGGATTCGGCGCTTATCCGCGAAACGGAGGCTCCAGCGCCCAACGTCAGGGTCTTGCCCTCCATGATCACGATACCGGCAGGCACTTCCCATGTCTTGCCAGCCGTGACGGTCATGTCGGTGTCAACCACGAGATACGCCGGGTAATTGCGATTCACAATGTTCCAGGAATCGCCTGCACCGAAGATAAAGCTCTTCTTTCCGCCGTTCTCCTCGCCAGGGTTCGGGTCGGTGATTATAACCGAGCCTGTGAACCCAGCGACATTCCGGAACACATACTGCGCCTTGTCAGAGTTGCCGTCAAGCTTTAGCGTTCCTGCACCTGACAGCTTGGCGAATATGAAACCGACATCCGTATCGCCGGAGACCATGCTTGCGCCGGTTGTACCGTGGTTGAATTCGACCGTTGTGTTTTCATCTATGACAAGCTCCGCCGCGCACACTTTGGTTGACGCTTCCGTTGTGGCTGCGCACCCCTTGAAGCCGGGCGCTTTAATCTTGGAGTTTGCACTGCCATACTTGTCGAAAAGAACGATTCCCTCTGATGTGCCGGGATACGTGCTGTCCTTCATATGGCCGCAGTTGTTAAGCACCAGTGTGCCTTGCCAATAACTATTCGTCCAAACGGCAGACGACGTCGGAAGCACATGGTCCGGATACGAGATCACGACACCACTGACGCCCTTGATCGTTCCCTGCAGCGTATTGGCTGCGCTGCAGACGAAGGTTCCGGCGCCATTGAACTCGATTATGCCGCTTGTTCTGATGACTGTCGAAAGCGTGACTGGGTCCGTAGCTGCGCTGTTGATTGTCACCTTGCCAGCGTATGTGTCAGGCAGCGACGCAGGTGCGGGAACAGGCACTCCGCGTGTTGACCATGTGGCAGTTCCATCCCCAACGATGGTAACGGCGATATCCGCCGTCGCCGCCTCTCGTGTCACCTTGAAGGTGTAGCTCAGGTTGTCAGGATTGTACACGAGCTCAGCAGTGAAGCCGGATTCAGCCAATGTCGCAACGCCCGTGGAATCAAGAACTACGGAAGCGCCATCGCCAAGAAGCGCCATGGAAACCACCACATCCTCATAGACTCCACCGAAGTCGAGAACCTTCAGAGTGTCATAGATGGCGTAATTGCCACCCATAGAGAAAGGATCAACCGTCAATGTGATGCCGTCTGCGATACTGGTCGCGCCAAGATTGACGCGCCCGCCGGGAACCGTTGTATCGACAAGAACCGATGTCTCTGCCGAAACAAGCTTTCCAGCCGTATTGTTGCCATACGCAGAGGTAAGCTTGAGAGAACCCGACGCGCCCGCTTCTTTAGTAAGCGTCAACGACTCGTAGGCGGAGTTTTCCGTCAGGTTGATTGCAACCGACACATCCGAGGAACCATCCTTCGAGAGCGTTACGTTCGTATTCGGATTCGGTGCATTCTGCGTGGCGGCAGCCTGGCCAGGCACCGTCTGCGTCCAAACATCCGTTGCAACGAAGCTTGCGCTTGCGGAAACAGGGGCGCGCGTCGCAGCACCATACTGCGAATTGTAGGGATATGCCTCGGCAAGAGCCGCCATTGCACCATCCGTCAACGTACCGTTGATGACGCGCAGGAAGTCGAGCGTGCCGCTGTCGCCTGTTGACGAATACTTTGAAAACCCTGTATTGAAAGCTGCACGCGGCGCAACACCGCCGTGGAGCGAGCCGATCTGGAAGCCGTTGGAAAGCGTCAGCGTTCCATTGTGTTTGTAGATTGCCTTGACCTTGCCGTCCAGATATACGCGAATGCGGGTCTTCGTCGTCTCGTTCTCCGTGATGCGATCCATCACGAATGCATAGAGGTGCTTTGTTGTCGTAGCACCGACAGCCGTCAAATTGGCCAATTCCGTTACCGTGCCAGTGCCGCCATTGTGTCCATCGGTAAGAACAAGCTTCATCTCGCCAGCCGCAGGATTGGCGCCAGTCACAAGAGCAATCGCCTTCTGGTCGTTGGCCGTCGTGGAACCAAAGCCCACTAGAACCGTATTGGCGTAGTTGCCCGGTGCGCAGTACATAACAGCCGTCAACTCGCTCTTGTCGTTGAAGCTGGCATTGCGCCAAGGCGTCTGCTGGAAATAGAGTTCTGAATTGTTGTAGTAAACCGAAGCATCGCTCTCCGTCGTCATTCCACCCTTGTCGGAACCGATACTCGTCACGGTGCCGTTGAACTCGTAGTCCCACCACCAGGCGTCTCCGGTGTAAGAAGGATTACTTGGCACAACCGCCGTTAAGGTTGCTGTTCCACCCGCAACAACTGGGGTGACTGCAACGCCACCGAGCGTAACTGTACCGTCAATATCTCCCGTAACAGTCAGAGTTTCCGTCGCTTCATATCCTTCAATTTGCTGACTCACGGTTCCCGTCGGTGCGACCACGAGTGTACCGCCTGCCGCAACGCCCGAAATCGTCGGACGAGAAGTGCCAATATCAAACGATCCGCCCGCCAAAACCTTGACTTCTGTCAGACCAGAAGCGGAGTAAGTGCCGTCTGCCGCTACAGTAAGAGAACCAATCGCCTGGACATTGGCATGATTTGGAAGCTCGCGGAGGGTCGTCGTGGTCAGCGTCGTTCCTGCGCCGTTCACAGTCCAGCCCTTATTCAGAGCAGCCGTAACAGTGGCAACACGTTCAGATCCTAGGCTCTGATTGTAGATCTGCAAATCCTTGATGACCATGCCTGTCGCGGCATCTGTTGTATTGTAAGCCGTACCGCCGATTGTCACCTTGGATGTCGTAAGCGTACTCCACTTGAGGCTGGTATTGGTAATCTTGTTCACTCCATCAAGATATGTGGACGTATCACTACCCCTGTCGTATGACACCGCAACCCAGTGTTCGTTTGCATCACGCGTCCACGCCGAGGTTCCGTATGTGGTACTGTAAACCGACCCATTGTTCAAGAAGTGTTGCTCGAACTGGCTGCCCGTATAGGATGTATAGGCCTCAATGGAATTGCTTACCTTCCAGCCGACAAGACGGCTTGACGAAGAAGGAATGACTGCCTTGACCATCACCGTCTGAGTGTTGAGCGCGGAAGCAAGCGCAATCTGAATGCCGCTGTTGCCTATAGTTACGGAGTCGTTGGCAAAGGCCATACCCGTAGCATCAGCCACTGTCACCGTGCTCGGCAACGCCATACCGCCCGATGAGGGGATGAGCGAAGAAGGCATCTCCATCGACCCCGAAGGCGTACGGCCGTAGATGCGCATCGCCGGTTTCCAATCCCCAGTCTGCGTACCTGACGCAACAGTAGTTACAACCGAATATCCTAGTATGGTAGTTGTGCCTTCAGAGTTTTTAAATGTCAACGTATAAGTCGCCGTAGTATCAACAAGAACGCCATCGGTACCAAAAACCAACTTGACCTCCTTGCGCGACCATGAATCTGGCTTTATTGCCGTGAAATCGTTTCCTGAGCTATATGACACTGTAGCCGTATAGGATTCCGTTGTCTTGTCGTTGGTAAGCGTTGCAGTAGTAATGGACTGCGAACCATTGTCTGAACGAGCGCCAATGGTAATTGATGTCAACTGCACATACCCTGAAGCAGGGAAATCGGCCGTAGCAGCATTGGGAGACGGGTTATTCAACTGAAACGAGAACGAATTCGTCCCGAACTTGCCGTCGCTCTTGACCGCCAGCGAATCGCTGTCAACGTTCGAGTATGTATAGTCCGTCGCCCAGCCTGTCGACGCAAGGCCGAGGCCGAGTGCGAGCACGAGAAGGCGCGTCGCGCCCTGAATCAGTTTTTTCATTGTCCCCCTCATTTCTTTTCCTTTTGAAGTCTGCCGTTTTGAAGTCTGGCCTTAAGTGCACAATGCACCCTACAACCCATCCCCCAGCGTCCGCATTATACCAAATGGTCTGGGAAAGCGCAATTGGCCAGCTCGATGGATTTGGTCATCATACGCGGAATGTGGAACGGCCCCTTGAAGAGATTGCCCTTCGCCGGCTGCGCAACCGTTCCATCGCGGTGGAGATAGCCGTACCACTCGCCGTATTTCTTGTCAGGCATGCGCTTATATGTCCATTCACGCATCTTTTTGTGCCAATTTAGCCACTTATCCTTCTTTGTGAGGTTCCAGGCATACTGCGTCGCGATAAGCGTCTCGCACTGCGGCCACCAGAACTTCATGTCCTGCTCGTAGCACTGCGGCGGGAAGTTTTTGCAGTCGCGGAAGCTTATTATGCCGCCGTACTTCTTGTCCCAGCCCCACGCGAGCGACCAGTCGAGGATAGTCAGCGCGAGCTTCAGGAGCTCCTTGTCGCCCGACTTCTCGGCGACTTCCATGAGGAACCAGCTCGTCTCGATCGCATGGCCGGGGTTGATCGTGCGGCCGATCATCGTGTCGATGAACTCGCCGTTCGGCCCGACCGTTTCGAGGAGCGCCTTGAACTCGGGATGGACGAAGTTGTCCTTGAGGAGCCGTATCGACTCGGCAATCTGCTCGTCGAGGATCGGATCGTCGCAGACGTCCTTTAGGCGAAGCGCGACGTTGATGAGGATCATCGTCAGCGAGTGGCCCTGCGCCTCGAACGACGGCTCGAACTTCGCGGGCATCATCTTCGGGTCGACCATGAACTTCTTGATGCGCTTGAAGAGCGCGAGCGCCTTTGCGGCGTATTTTGCCGCCTCGGATGACTGGTAGGGGCGTCTCTCCGAGACGCCCGCGGACGCCTGGGGACAGGCGTCCCTACCAAGTTTGCCCGACACCGCCTTTGCGTACTCGCTCATGGCGATCGCGGCGAAGCACTCGCTGAAGACATAGCGGCGCATCCTGAGCGGCGTGCCGTCGGCCTTCAGCGAGAAATAGGCGCGCCCGCGCTTGTCGAAGAGATGCGCCTCGATGAAGTCGAGGGTGGACTTCGCCGCCGCGAGGTACTTCTTGTCCTTCTTGACGGCGTTGTAGGCGTAGGAGCAGGTGAACGCGAAGCGCCCCTGGAACCAGCCGCTCTTCGTCGAGTCCATCAGCTTGCCGTCGCGGTCGACGCAAGTGTAGACGCCGCCGTTCTTGCGGTCCCAGCCGTACTTCAGCCAGAAAGGCATGATGTCGGTCGTGAGGTCTGCGCGGCACTT
>ONVK01000066.1 GCA_900321255.1 uncultured Lentisphaerota bacterium
GCGTTTTCGCCGCGCTCCACCATAAGAATCCGCTTCGCGCCAGCCGCCGCCACCTGGCGGACTATCTCGGACCCGATCGATCCGCCCGCGCCAGTCACCATCACCGTCTTCCCGGCGAGGAAGCGCCGCGCGGTCGCGCCGTCGAAATGCTTGACGTTCCGCTCAAGGAGCTCGTCCTCGCGAACGCGGCTCGTCCAGTAGACGCGCCAAAGGACGCGAACGCCCACGACGCCGATCGTCCCGAGGAAGAAGGAGATCACGGTGATCGAGTACGGCGGGCGGATGTGGGAGAGCGTGACATTGGGAAGGAAGTAACGCAGCAGCGTGAGGACGCCGCACGCGAACATCATCGCGCCGATGTACTGCGGAAGCTCGCTCCCGCGTATCCTGCGCCACGCAAGGCGGTAGCACCCGAAGACGAGGAGCGAGACGAGATGAACCGCGCACACTACGACATATGAGCGCGCGACCGTGGCCCATCCACCGAGCGACGTCGGCTCCTGGAAGTCGAACCTAAGCGCAAACGCGCAGAGATACGCGAAGCCGATTACGGCGGCATCGACGGCCATCCCGACGACGCGCGTCGCGAGAAACCTGAGCCACGCCTCGCGGGAACGCGTCATTTCAGAAGTCAAGCCCCATGAGGAAGTAGAGCACGGCGGGCGCGAAGAGAAGAGAGTCGATCATGTCGAGGAATCCACCCATTCCGTTCGTGATCTTCATCGTCGATGAGTCCTTCACCCCGACCCAGCGCTTGAACTTCGACTCCACGAGGTCGCCGGCAGTTCCCACAAGCGCGGCAGTTACGCCGCATGCGAGTGACTTTACAACGCCGAAACCGGTCGCGCCCATAAACGAGCACGAGACAAGGCACGACGCGAAGATGGAGCCGAAGAGCCCTTCCCAGCTCTTGTTCGGCGAAATCGTCGGGCACATCTTGTGATTGCCGCCCTTCATCATCTTTGCGGAAGTGAGCCCAAACGCGAACCCGCCGACATCCGAGAACTTTACGATTGCAATCACATAGAGAAGCATCACATTCCCGAGACGAAACGGACCGCATGTCGCATCGCCGTAGCGGGAAGGCATAAACGCGAGCACCACTAAGCAGGAGACTACGGCCCAACCGAGGAGATATCCGGCGAACCGGACAAGGAGAGCGAAGTCGTGCGCCTGGGCCATCTTCGCCTTGCTGTCGTACAAGGCGGAAAACTCCATGCCGGCGAGGGCGGTCAGCACGCTCACAGCAAACCAAATGACGGACTCGGGCGCAAAGAGCGCCGCGCAAATCACCACCGCACCAACCGCCAGTCCCGTCAATGTTCTCTTTAGTATCGGATTCATGTCATTGCCACTCTCTCAAAATCCCTAACCTTCCCCTTCCCCTTCACCTTTTCTCCCGCCCATCCGGCGTTCGCGTTTCGAGAAGCTCGCGAGCGCCTTGTCGAACTCGGTCTTGTCGAAGTCCGGCCAGAGGACGTCGGTGAAGTAGAACTCGGCATAGGCCGCCTGCCAGAGCAAGAAATTGGAAAGCCGCAGCTCGCCCGAGGTGCGGATGATCAGATCGGGGTCGGGGATTCCCGCCGTATCGAGACAACTCGCAAACGCCTCTTCATCAACCCTATCCGACCCCAATCCGACCCTGTTTGACCCTAATAGACCCTTTGCGGCCAGCTTGGCCGCCGCCCTTACAATCTCGTCGCGCCCGCCATATGAAAGAGCGACAACGAGCGTGAACTCGCCATCCTTCGTCTTCTCCTCGAGCGCGGCAATCTCCTTCTGGAGCTTGGGCGAGAGGTCTTCTCTGCGCCCGATTACGCGAAACGCGATGCCGTTCTTGACAAGCTCCTTCTCCTTCGACTTGATGAAGTGGGAGAGGAGCTTCATGAGCCCTGCGACCTCTCCCTTCGAGCGCTTCCAGTTCTCGGTGGAGAACGCGTAGACGGTGAGATACTTTATCCCCGCCTCCTTGCACCAGTGCATCGTGCGGTCTAGCGACTCGGCTCCGGCTCTGTGGCCAGCGAGCCGCGGCAGATGGCGCTTCTTCGCCCACCTGCCGTTCCCGTCCATTATGACCGCGAGATGCTGCATCCCCATACCAACGACTAAACATTGATCCTCAACGTCGTTTCCCTTGCCGGGCCGACCGAGAGGACGCCGAGCTTGCCGCCGACGAGGTCGAGGATGCGGTTTACGTACTTCTTCGCGTTCTCGGGAAGTTCAGAGTAGTCGGTGATGTGCGAGGTCTCGCACTGCCAGCCGGGCAGCTCCTCGTAGACTGGCGTGCAGCGCTTGAGAACCGCGAGGTCGGCTGGGAACGTCTGGTAGACAAAACCGTCGTCGCGGCGATAGCCAGTGCAGATCTTCACGACAGGGAAAGTGTCGAGGACATCGAGCTTCGTCATCGCCCAGAAGTCGACGCCGTTTACGCGCTGGGCATATCGAGCGACGACCGCGTCGAACCAGCCGCAGCGGCGCGGGCGGCCCGTCGTAGCGCCGAACTCGCCGCCGCGCTTTCTAAGCGTCTCGCCGTCTTCGTCGAAGAGCTCAGTCGGGAACGGCCCCTCGCCAACGCGCGTAGTGTAGAGCTTGAGGACGCCGATCACTCGGTCAATCGCGCGCGGAGGCACGCCCGAGCCGGTGCATGCGCCGCCGGCCGTCGGGTTGGACGACGTGACGAACGGGTAGGTGCCGAAGTCGATGTCGAGCATCGTCGCCTGGGCTCCCTCGAAAAGAATCGACTTCTTCTCGTCGAGGTTCTCGTGGAGGAACTGGATCGTGTCGGTCACATACGGCATGAGCGCCTTTACCATCGGCGTATAGAGCTTGACCATCTCCTCTGGGTCGAGCGGCTGTGCGCCGAGCGCCGCGAGCGCGCGATTCGCCTCGGCGACCTGCGCGCGTACGAGATCGAGGAAGTCGGGCTTAAGAATGTCGCCGACGCGCATTCCATAGCGACCGACCTTGGCGGCGTATGCGGGGCCTATGCCGCGCCCGGTGGTGCCGATCTTGTGGCCTTCGGGACGCGCAGCTTCCTCGGCCTTGTCGATTGCGCGGTGCCACTGCATGACCATGTGCGCGCGCTCGGAGATGTGGAAGCGCCCCTTGAGCTCGAAGCCCCAGCTTTCGACCTGCTCAAGCTCCTTCATGAGGTCAAACGGGTCCATGACGACGCCGTTGCCGATTACGCAGTGCTTGCCGTCGTGTAGAACGCCCGAGGGCACGAGGTGGAGAACGTATTTCTTGTCCCCTACAACGACCGTATGGCCCGCGTTCGAGCCGCCCTGGAAGCGGACAACGACATCCGCTTCCTCGGTCAGGAAGTCAATAACCTTGCCCTTGCCTTCATCGCCCCACTGGGCGCCAACGAGTACAGTATTCATAACTGGCCCATATTATACCAAAAATAGCCGCCCAAGGCGAAGACCCGCCTACCCTGCCATCAACGGGTCGGGGGCGGTTGGCGAGCCACTGAACACGCGCGCGGCCTCTCGGCAACCGCCAAGGCACTTCGCGGCCTTGTCGCAACCGTCGCACATCTTCGGCAGATAGTCGTGCCGCACGTAGTGCATCCACTCCCCGCATTCCGGGAGTTTCTCCCACTCGTTCCACTTCACGAGCTCTACCGGACTGTGGTTGCAGACGCGCAGCATCCCGTTCGGCCCGACGGTGAAGAAGTCCGTTGCCGCCGAACAGCCGGTCGTGACGTTGAGATACTCGTATTTCCCGGCGTCGATCATGCAGTCGGGAAGCTCCGTCCCGAAATGCCCGTGGCGCTTCGCGCGCGAGAGAACCTCTTCCGCGACATCGGCAATCTGGCGCACCTCCGCCGCCGTCAGCATAAGCTCCGGATGCGAAAGGCCGCGCCCGCCTGGAAGGAACCGGTTGAGGAGCAGTGAATCCGCACCAGCGACGAGAGCGGCGGAAATCGTCTCGTAGAGCTCTGGCAGATTGAGCTTCGTGACGGCGATGCCGACGGTCGTCGCGCAGCCAAGCTCGTGCGCCCTGCCGAACATGGAGAGAATGTGTTCAACGGACGTGTCGCTGTCGGTGTTCGCCGCGAACGACCTCAGGCCCGGCATGCTCATCATGACGTGTATGCCGCGCTCGGCGCAGAACCGCAGGACATCTTCCGTCATGGCGCGTCCGTTGGAGAGAAGCCCCGCCTGCGCCCGCTTCGACGCAAAGTCCATCAGCTCAAGGCACCCTTCCTTCAGGAGCGCCTCGCCGCCGGTGAACGAAAACTGCGAAACGCCAGCCGACGAATACGCCTCGATAAGCCGCTTCCACTCGTCGACTTCCATCTCCGTCCCCGGCTTAAGCATTCCCGCGAACCACGGACACGAGCAGAACCTGCACGCGTGGTTGCAGCGGTACGTCATCTCCAGGACGGCGACGGACGGAAGAATCGTTGTCACTTCTTCGGCTCTCCCAACAGCTCCCTGATGCGCGGCAAAGCCCCCTTCACCGAGACTTCTTCCCCAAACTGACGCGTCCACTTCTCCTGTCCTGTCAAAAACGCATTCAGTATCTTCGCATCGTATGACTGCACAGTCGTCTTCTTGCCGTTGATCACCCACGCCAGCTTGTAGATGCTGTCCGCCTTGAAAGGCGATTCGACCCGCACCCATTCCTTGGAATCGCCCTGCTGCGCCGGCAGCCGCTTTAGCGGGCCGCGATACTTTCTGACGGAGCCCAACACCTGCGATTCCAGCTTTGGTTCAACTCTCAAGTTGACGTTGTCTCCAAGCAACTCGCCCGTCTCGGAAATGTACTTTGCGTTTATCCAGCAGAAATCCTGAGTCGGATTGCATTTCTGGCACAGCACCGACTCGTCGAGCGCGATGTCGAGCCCGAGAGCCTTCAGCTTCGCTGCGTCGTCGCGATACCTCGCAAGCGTATTCGCCATCTGGTTAACGTTCTCTGGATAGACCGTGTGCGTTCCGCATTTCTTGCAGACGTACTCAAAGCGTTCCGGCTGCGGCATCGCCATTTTGTAGCACGTCGCCTGCGGCCCGCGGCGAACCTTCGGTTCCGGCGATGCGGCGAGCTTGTCTAGCATCGCGTTCAGCTCGTCGCGGTCAAAGTCCTTCCCCTCCGCCGCCAGCGCCGACAGCACGGCAACCCCAACTCCTATCTTCATTTTCATTGCTGCGTTCCTTTGCCTGAAATTATATCACATTGAACACAGAGAAGCCCGTTTCAAGGATCGACAAGGCGGGGCGTGACGAAGATAAAGACAAACTTGTCCTCGTCGCCTTTGCGCCTGTCAGCGCCACCGCCGAAGACGTATGTCGCGCCTGGCCTCATGCTGACCTTCGCATCGGTGGTCGCGCGAACAGGGAAGAACGGCGGTTCCATCGGAAGGTCGTATGTCGCCATGCCCTTCCACTTCGCCTTCGCGCCATAGTCCTTCCACTCGGGCTCGCCCACAAGGTATGTATACAATTCGATATCGATAAGATTGCCGTCATCCACCAACGACGGTGTTATTTCCACAAACGTCCCGACCTCGCGCATCGTAAACGACTGCGGCTCGACAGCCGTGCCCGCGGAGTCGACTCCATAGACGGTGTTTGAGCCGTCCGCCTGGCTTGAGACTGCATGATTTACATAGTAGTCGGTCGGATAGATGTATTCCATGACGCCCTTGCAAACCGTCTCCTCCCCTGGGCGCGTGACAAGGCGCGGCGACTCGAGAAGCTTGGCGCCGTCCTGCGCCATCAACCGATCCCGCAAGACCGCCGCGTTGATGCGGCCCCTGCCGAAGTAGCCGACTTCCGAAAGAGTCTTCCTGTCCGCCGACATATATCGAATGTCAAACTCGATATTTCTGCAATAGCCATCGTTATGGATATTCGTCCAGAGTTTCGCAACCTTGGCAAGGTTCTCGGGTGTGTTCTTTATCCAGAGGCGATTGAGCGACCTGAGTTTGTGGAGAGACGAACCCTCCGGCCATTCGACACCAGCGGCCTCAGTGAACCATTCCTTAATTCCGCGCTCGTCTTCTGCGACTTCGGCGGTCTTTTCCTCTTTCGTCTTTGGCTTTGCGTCTGGATCGGGATATGCACGCATCATGCAGCAATCAAATGACAGCTGATAGAAGAATGTCCACGACTCCATTCCTTCGGACTCAAACTTACGACGAACCTCGGGGTCACTCAAGCGCCGACTCGTCGGCCCATACTCGCCATCAGCGCAGTCAACAAGCCGCGCCGTGACAAAGACAAGGACGAACTTGTCTTCGTTTGCCCTACGGGAATCAGTCACGCCGCCGAAGACGAGGGTGCGACCAGGGCGAACGCTGACCTGTGTGTCGACGCTCGCCCTGACAGGGATTAACGGCTGTTCCATAGCGAGGTCATATGTCGCCGCGCCTTCCCACTTCGCCTTTGCGCCATAGTCTTTCCATTCGGGCTCGCTCGTAAGCTGCACATTTAATTCAAGATCGATCAAGTCCGCTACGTCCGTCACTGTCGGAGTCACCTGAACAATCGACCCGACCTCGCGCATCGTAAAGTACTGTGGCTCGACGGTAGCGGACAAAAGCGCCGCCGCGTTCGTTGAGGATGCTATATTATGCTTCAGCTGCACATCGAAGTCGGTCGGATAGATAATCTCCGTCACATGCTTGCCGACCACTTCTTCACCCGGACGCGTGACGACGCGAACAGACTCAAGGAGCTTGGCGTCTTGGCGCTCCATTAGCCGTTCCTGCAAGACCGCCGCGTCGACGCGGTTTGTGTCGAAGTAGCCGACGGCCTCAAGCGCCGCGCGGCCGGTCTCAACGAAGCGAGTGTCGATTTCGACATTAAATGACTTCAGCGCGAACTCGTCGAGAATCTTCTCGAACTTCGCAAGGTTCTCGGGCGTGTTCCGCACGTTCAAAGTTCCCGCAGTCTTCACATAGACCATGCTTGAACCTTCCGGCCAGTCGACGCCCAGCACATTGAGTGCGCTTGCAAAGGAATCCTCGTAATCCCCCTTCTTAAGCCAGATCTCCGCATCATCATCCAGCGACATACGCTCGACACAGGCAGGCACAACCGGATACACCCGCAGTTCCATCGGCTCGACGGCCGACACTCCGCCAAGGCAGGTTATCCCCGCCACAAGCAACATCGCAAAGCAGATTTTCTTCATATGCTAATTCCTTTCACATCAAATATTATACCACACCCTCTACGACGACCAACGATCAGTTATGACGCGAGATTGATCCGTTGGCGAGAAGCGGGTCGGGGGCGGACGGCGAACCAAGGAAAACACGCGCCGCTTCGCGGCAACCGCCCAGGCACTTCGCCGCGCGCGCGCAGCCCGCGCACATCTCGGGCAGGTAGTCGTGGCGGACGAAATGCATCCACTCCTCGCACTCGGGAAGCCGCTCCCACTCGTCCCACCTGAGAATCTCGACCGGACTGTGGTTGCAGGCGCGGATCATTCCGTTCGGCCCGACCGTGAAGAACTCCGTTGCCGCAGAGCAGCCGGTCGAG
Organism: uncultured Lentisphaerota bacterium; assembly: GCA_900321255.1. GTDB lineage: Bacteria > Verrucomicrobiota > Kiritimatiellia > RFP12 > UBA1067 > UBA1067. Next base: position 7,494 of record ONVK01000066.1, read on the forward strand.
ACCTGCAGGAACTTGTATTTCTCCGTGTCGATCAGGCACTCTGGAAGTTCCGTTCCGAAATGTCCGTACCGCTTCGCGCGCGAAAGCACTTCCTCCGCGACATCGGCAACCTCGCGCACTTCCTCTGCCGTCAGCATCAGTTCGGGATGAGAAAGCCCGCGTCCGCCGGGCAGAAAGCGGTTCAAGAGCAGCGAGTCCGCGCCCGCGACGAGCGCGGCGGAAATCGTCTCGTAGAGTTCCGGCAAGTTGAGTTTCGTGACCGCGACGCCCACGGTCGTTCCACAGCCAAGCTCGCGGGCGCGCGCGAACACGCCAAGAATGTGCTCGACAGGCGTGTCGCTGTCGGTGTTCTCCTCAAACGACTTGAGCCCCGGCATGCTGACTGAAAGGCGAATCCCGCGTTCGGCGCAGAAGCGCAAAACATCGTCAGTCACGATCCGTCCGTTCGAGAGCAAGTTCACAAGCGCCCGCTTCGACGCGAAGTCTACAAGGTCGAGGCAACCCTCCTTCATCAGCGCCTCGCCGCCGGTGAAAGAGAACTGGCGGACGCCGTTCGCGGCAAATTCATCGACAAGCCGCTTCCACTCGTCGACGGACATTTCGGCACTCGGCTTTATCATGCCCGCAAACCACGGACACGAGCAAAACCGGCAGGCGTGGTTGCAGCGGTAGGTCAGCTCCAGCGCCGCAACAGGCGGAAGAACGGTCGTCACTTCTTCGGCTCTCCCAGCAGCTCGCGCAGACGAGGGAGTTGCGACTTCATAGAAATCGAATCGCCATCAGATCCATCACGAAGATACACATTGCCCTTCATGAATTTCTCCAAAAGCTCGACGTCTGACCTGTCGGCAAGTATGCGTTTGCCGTTGATGACCCACGCCAGCGACTCTATGCGCTGAAGATGCGCGTCCTCGCCTTCGTCATACACACGGTTGCCAACCATGGTCAATTCTACAGAATAGGCATTGGGCGAGCCCGTCAGGATCCTCAGCGGCGCTTCTACCCGCACCCAGCCCGCAGGATCGCCGGGCCTTGCGTCCAAACGAGTCAGCACATCGCCCTTCTTTGCAAAGAAGGCGCCACGACCCTTGACGAGCGGCAGATAGCGCACATTCACTTCGTTGCCAGTCACATGCCCGTCTTTGTCGATGAACTTTTCCAAAATCCAGTATTCAGGATCGCGAGGCAACACTCTGCAATAACGGCGCCCCCATTCTTTCACAATTACAGGATCCCCGACACGAAGTCCAAAGCTCTCGTATACCCACTTGTTGTCCGGAGTTTGCCTCGGCTCGGAGACAATCACTCCAGCGGTCGGAATGCCCAAGTCCTTCAGCGAGGCACAATGCCTACAAAGCGCCGACTCGTCAAGCTTGATGTCGAGGCCCCTTCCCCGCAACTTCACGGCGCTGTCACGATAAAAGGCAAGCTGAGACTCCAAGCCATCGTAGTTCTCAGGGTAATGCGTGCGCGCTCCGCACTTCTTGCAGAGATAGTCAAACGGCTTCCTTTCGGGAAGCGCCATTGAATAGCACATCGCGGTAGGCCCGTGCTTGACCTTCGGCTCTGGCGAAGCGGCAAGCTTGTCGAGCATCGCGTTAAGCTCCGCGCGGTCAAAGTTTTTGCCCTCGGCCGCGAGCGCCGACAGCACGGCAACCCCAACTCCAATTTGTGTTTTCATGCGGACATTATACCAAAATATTGCAAACACTCTCGACAGACTTCAGCTCAGCCACTGGCAAATTAAAGCCGCTCAAAGAGCGGGGCGATGAACGATTCCGACACTTGCATGCCAAGCGGAATCGTCGGCTTGTTGGCTCCGTGGAAATCGCTTCCAGCGCTCTTGAGAAGGCCAATGGAATCGGCTATGCGCGTAAAGGCGACGTTCTCCTCGACGGAATTCGCGCGGTAGAGCGCCTCAAGCCCGTCCAACCCCTTCTCCTTCAGCCGCGCAAGCTCGCGCTCAGCCGCCGCATAGTCGGGTCCCGTCGTCTTCCATTCGCGTCGCCAATACTTTGGATGCGCCATGACGCACAGCCCTCCCGCGCCATGGACGACGCGGAACGACTCTTCCTGCGAAGGATGGTATCGCGCCTCGTAGCACCGCGTCTCGGCGGGCGAGTCTGGAAGAAGATACTTTGCGAACGCCTCTCCGATATCGGCCGCATATCCGTTGTCGATAAGCCAACGCGCGAAGTGCGGGCGCGCAAGGACATCGCCATGGGCATAGTCGTAGACCGGCCGAACGCCCTTCGTGACATCGACCATCTCGATGCCGAGGCGCCTGAAGTTGCCGACGATGCGCTCGTTCCTCGCGTCGCGCCCGACGAGGATGCTCTTGAGAAACGCCTTGAGCGATTCGTTCGCCGGGTCAATGCCGAGCGCAAGGAGATGGAACTTGTCAAACCCGTCTCCCGGCTCTATCGAAAGCTCCACGCCAGCAATCTTCTTCAGCTCCGCCCCAGCGCCAAGGAACTCGACGATTCCGTCGCAGTTGTCGTGGTCGGTGAGCGCAATCGCGGCATATCCGCCGCGCACAGCTTCCGCCGCGATGTCGCGCGGCGCAAACGTGCCGTCACTTGCCGTAGAATGGACGTGGAAGTCAACAATCATTTTAAGATATTCAGTTTTTTTTAACGCAGAGACGCAGAGGCGCAGAGATGTTTTTTAAGATTTTTCTACACGTTCTACATGTTCTACACGGCTAAATACTTGCGCTTTGTGGGTTATGCGGTGCAATTGCACCAGAGAGACGGCCAACCCAATTATCGAGCATTTCCTTTGTACGACATTCGACGAGAAGTCGGAGATACGGCTCGGTGTTGGACTTGCGAACGGAAATCCAGCCGTCGCGGTATTCAAGACGATAGCCGTCTATCTCGCTTCGCCCAGTTTCCTCGCCAAGCAACTTCGCGACAGCGAGCACACGCTCAATGGCCGCTTCTTTATTATCAACTTTGAAGTTGATTTCGCCGGAGTTGGCGTAGCGCGACACTATTGGCTTCATCATCTCGGAGAACGTCTTTCCCGCTTGCTTTGCCTTCGCGATCTCGCCGAGGATGCGCGTCGCCGCGAGAAGGCCGGAGTCGCACCCGAAGAACTCGCTGAAATAGTAGTGGCCTGCAAGCTCGCCGCCGCAGAGCGCGCCGATTTCACGCAGAATCGGCTTTGCGAAAGCGTGGCCAACCGGAACCATCACCGGCTCGAAGCCGTCCTCGCGCAGCGTCTCTATCGCGCCGCGCGAAGTCCTTACATCATGAATTATCTTGGCCTTCCCCAACTCTTCACTCTTCACTCTTAACTCTTCACTTCCCATCGTGGCCCTCGCAACAATGGGGATGAGGTAGTCGGGCTGGACGAATTCGCCGCGCTCGTCGACGAACATCGCGCGGTCTGCGTCGCCGTCGAATATGACGCCGCAGTCAAGCCCCTTCTCGCGCACGACCTTGGCAATCTGCTCTCCTGCTCATCGTTAAGCAGAACTGCATTCGGGAAAACATCCTCGGCGAAGATGCCCGACATTCCGTTTGAACAATCTACGGCAAATTTGAGATTCGAGAGATCTCCGCAGCGCTGCACATGCCAAGCTACATAACGCTCCCAGGCACTGCGCTGCGAATAGGCCGGTGGGCGTGTGTTTCCATTCTGCAACCTTGCCGTCATCGCTTCAATCTTTGAGGTCATCGCATCAATGGTCATCTCGCCCGTATCTGCATAGCGCGACTTGAATTCCTCGTCAAGACTCGCTGTCGATGCGTTGACCAATTTCTCGACTTCGTTGAGACCGTTCGCGTAGCCGACGGGGAGCGCTGTCGCCTTTGAAACTTTTAGGCCGTTGTCCGTCGGCGGATTGTGCGAGGCGGTAATCATCACGCTGCCGTCGAAGCCGTCTGCGGCGGTGAAGTAGTAGACCATCGGCGTCGTGCAAAGCCCCAAGTCGCTCACTTCCGCGCCAGACTCGGAAAGCCCCTTCACGAGCGCGTCGTGAACTGCGTCGCTCGTCGTGCGGCAGTCACGCCCCACGAGCCAGCGTTTTCCCTTGACTACTTTCGGCAGGGCAAGCCCCACCTTGTAGACTGTATCGAGGTCGAAGTCGACACCAAAGGTGCCGCGCATGTCGTATGCCTTGAAGAATCCCATAACGGGATAATTATAGCATAATCCACACTAATGCGACTTGGAGTTTCACGATTTTTTGGGGGAATGCGCCGCGGAGGATTAACCACGAAATACACGAAACACATCCGCCTTCGCTAAAACTACGGCGGACAGGCGAAAAACGGGCCTATCGTGGGGTCTGTCCCCGGCTGTTCCGAGCGGAATCAGCCCAGTAAAGCCTTGAAGCGCTGATCCCATGTATCCCAGTCATCTCGCTCATCCGCCACTGGCGCAGACTCTTGGACTGGCGCCTCTGGCGTTTCTTGCCGAGGCGGCGGATCCGCGTCGAGACTGATGCCCCGCTGCCTAAGGTTCGCTACGAGCCGTTCGTATCGCAGGTTCGCGGCCTCAAGCTCCTTGCGCGCGTTCGCAAGATCTGCTGACAACGCCCGCACCATCTCCACATACTCCCGACCGCCTGATTCCACGAGATCATTCGCCATCGCCTCCGCATCCACCGACACCATGACCTGGTTCTGGGCGTCGTTCAGAACCGACTTGAACTCGGCGACCGCGCTTCTTCTGCCCATGCGGCTGACGAGCGACACGGGCATTCCAGATTGGTTCCAGTTGAATTTCACAATATCGCGCTCTCCCTTCCGGGCCATGCGTTCTCGACCGCATACACCTCGGCCATCCCACCCTTTCCAGGCAGCCGCACGATCAAATGGGGAGACACCCCTTTGGTGTTGCTCTTTTTGTCGCCCATTCCGATGTTTTCTTTCACATTCCTCATTATCAACGGCGTTGGGGGTATTATACCGAAACTGCCACGCTGAAATCAAGTACGCGGCAAATGCGCCGCGACTATTAGGCTTCTCACCCGAAGACGTAGTTGGTTCAGCAAAACCGACACAAGGGAATCAAGCGCGGTTTCGGGTGTCAGGCCCCGTCAGCTCCTGATAGCGCAAAGCTATATAGTGGCGGATGTCGCTCGCATATGGAATCGGCTCGCGCATCCATTCGTACTCGTCGTAGTATATTGCTTCATCCGAAGGCGAACATTTGACAAGATAGCAAGACTCGTCTTCATATGCAATTGCAAAATAACTGTCAGCCGGGCGTCCCTTGAAGCCGACCGACACGCCCGTTCGCAGATCATGACTGTTAAAAACCGTCTTCTTCCCGAGGCGAATCGAATTGTAGCGACTGGTGATTGATCGAACCATCGGCGCGATCTCCGCCTTTAATGCCACCGTCCGGCGACAGCGCCTCCCGTGCTTCTCGATGATCTCGTCAACCATCTGAAGCGACTCGGCCTTCAACCCGAAGTCGATACCCCGCGACAACAGCGAATTGAACTCCCGATTTCTCAGAATACGTCGCACAATGAAAAAACCAGCGACGGGCAAGATTACTGCCGCCAAGAGTGCAAAGCCCAATGCAGAACCGTGCAGACACATCCTCACCACAATCACAATGCCATTTACCAACAATCCCAGCGCCGCAAGCAACAAGACAAGGAATGAAAAGAACAAAACACAGCACAAGACATCCATGTCCATTCGCCAACGCCATCTCTGCTTTCTTCTTTTCATCTGCTAAGTTCCGCTGGGCCTGTCACTGAAGGTGTCTTTCATTGCTCGGCAAAATTCAACGCAAACCAAGCCATCACCATACAAGCCGCGTAGAAAAGAATCTTTGCACCAAGCCCGCGAAACGCGTCATGCTCGCGCCATAGCGACGCGATAATCAATATTCCCGCCGAGACAATGGGGCCAGGATAGAACTGCGCCGGAACGATGTAATCCAACGGCTGACCACACCCGCAAACCGCCCAGTGCTCTGGACGCCACGCGACAAATGCCGCACAGATGATGGCAATGGGCAGCAACAGACATGCAGCAACTATAGGCCACACCTTCCTTCGTCCATTAAACGCCAACTTGAACCCCTGCCGCGAACATACCGCTATCGCATAAGCCAACGCCATTCGCCAAAACGACAGTTCATCTGCAAACAGAAGGCCGACAATGAAAAAAGGCATGGCGCAGACAGCAATCAAGCCCAAAAGGCAACGAGCCCGATTCCACAAGCTTTCGCGCATTTTCCTCATGCGTTGTATTATATCACAAATTCCAAGGAAGCTATAGACGAGGTCTTGGGGCGCACGCTGGCGTTCGATCTAAAGCGTAGCAATGCCATCCTAAAGACAGACCTGCTGCCGCAGCAGTAGACTTCGACGCGCGCCTCGCGATGCCCGCCGAGCCTTGCCGCCACGACGGGCCAAGGAAGCGCAACGAGTGTAGTGGCCCAAGGGAGACACCCCACAGGCAGCGCCTATTTTCATTCTCTTTCCGCTCCTTTCCCTCACTTTTCCCCTGCGCATCGTCTCATTTCTTCCGCATTCCGCCTATGCCGCCCTTTCGTCCCTCTTCGCCAGCCGCCAGCCATGCGACGAAAAGCCGATGCTCCCCACGGTGTGCGCCGCTGTCCGCGCCGCGGGGAACTTGTCGCCGAGCCCACATATCCACTTCCGCACGAACGCCTCGCTGCCGAAGATCTTCCCCGCCCCAACCTGCGCCACTCTCGCAGCAACGCTCCACTCGGGGAGACACCCCGCGAAGCCTTCCGTTTCTTCGGGATCTGCGCCCCAAACCCAACGATAGTCCTTCGCCTGCGACACAATCCCTGCACGGACGGGGTTCATCATGATGTACCGACGGCAGTACTCAAGGTATCGGCCTCCCTCGACCATCGTCGACTTGAACACCCCGCTCCAGATGCTGCCGCTGTAGTCGTACTCGCGGTTGTACCATATCGCGTAGAGTTCCTTCATCGTCTTCATGAACTCGCTTATGTCGTTCATGCGAGCGCGGTAGCGGCCGAGCTCGGACTCGAGTGTCGCATCAAAGCCAGCGGCTGAGAGCTCCCTCCAGCGCTCAGCAAGGGACTCTGCTGCCCTTGTTCCCTTGAGGACGCCAACGCGTCGGATAATCTCTTCTTGCGGAACTGGATCGCCGGTCCGCGTCACTTTGCAGAGTATGTGGTAGTGGTTGTCCATCACGGCGAACGCGACGAGCTTGACCCCGCTGAACTCGGCCGCCTTCCGCGCGAGCTCCGCAAGGCGGTCTTTCGCCGTCGATTTCCTGAAAAGGAACTGTTTGTTGTTGGCGCGGGAAACGAGGTGATAGTACGCCGTTCCCTCGCCAACGCTCTTGACTCTTGCCGTTCTTGCCATTTGGTGGCCCTCCGATTGCAGTTTCCGAACGCGCACGGCCACGCGGCCATGCGTTCGGCAATCTGGAATGGGCCATGCCGGGCCAGTCCGCGCACGTTGTGCGCCGCCTTTCAGCGGCCTGCGGGCCAGCCGGCCCTCGCGCGACGCGGTGTCTGCGGTTCCGCCGATCAACACCCTCGGCACGATGACCAAGGACTACTGGCGTTTCAACCCGCAGACTCTCCATGGTTCCCCCTTGTATCCGTCCGCCGACGGTGTTCAATTCCGAGGAACGGAGAGATTATCGCATAATGGCCGAGAAAAGGCAAGGGGGAAATCTGGGGAGATTGCGATAAGCGGCGACAATGGGCAAAATCGGCGCTGAAAAGCGAAACGAAAATGGGGTGTCTCCCCAATGTTCCCAATGTCGACGGCTTGGCCCACTACGGACCAGTCGGCCCGCTTTGCAAAGCAGACTCTCCCGAACTTCGCTCATTAGTTTCTTGAACCCGCGGTACAGATGTCCACGCGGCCGGTCGGGGTCAGGAAATAGGTGTCGGGGCCGGGCTTTGGCATACCGTCATTGAATATCAAACTTGGACGCACATACTTATTCTTAAAAATTTGCGGGGCTCCTCCTTTGTAGACAATCACACCCGCCTTCTCGCAAAACTTGAAGCAGGAGCCGCCCCACTCCTTCGGACATGTCAGCTTCAAGAGCCGGTCCGCGTTCGACGGTCGCAGCAATTCGCGCGGATCGATGTTCGCCGTGACCATTACAGGGAATTTGTCATTGTCAGGAGGATTTACGGCGATGCACCAACTGTCTGGATAAGGGCATGGGTCTTTGTCTTCGCCAAGCTTCGCCCACAGCGCCTGGACATACTGCGTCGAGTTCGAGAAAGAAGCCGGGTCTATCCAATCTTCACCCGATTCGTGAGCAAGTTGATTCTCAATCATAGAGATGTTCAGATTGCGACCGCGCATGGCCATCGCGCTGGATAAGGCAGTTGTCATCCCCTGTTTGGAAAAGTACAAGTCGGACAAACACGGTCCGACGAAAGCCAACCAGAGCACTCCTACTACAACTATACCGGCACATCCGAAAGGACTGGGAGAGTCATCGCCGGACATTTCATTGAACCACCAACTTGACGACGGCAAAAAGAGAAGGACCATCGGCCCGATTCCAAAAAGCAACGCCAAAAGCACGAATGGCAATGCCGTCGCGGAGCTGCAAAGCGCTTCTATTGCGCCAATCAGACAAAGACTCATGACAATCGTATTCGGCACAAGAAACCACGTGCGCCTACCGAGCCGCAGCGCGAAAACCATGCCAACTGGCAGCGACAGCAGGCAAAGTCCAAACAGCAAGACAAAGAGAATACCGGACAAAGACTCGTCGCTGCCTCGACACGCATTCACAATCGCCAGTATAAACAACAGGACTGACAGCATGACATATATCCAGCCCAGAGTCTCGACTATCACGACCGGCAATGGCTTTTTCAAATCATTCATAGCACCAGACCTCATGTGCTCGCGCGCAGCTTCATCATGCACTACATTATACCACAAATCCCCTGACGGCAGAGCGCGGCAAATCCGCCGCGCCGCATCCGATTGTCAATCATGGCGAGGAACCGTGCACTTGGCCATCGGCGTTCCATCCTCGCCGTAGATAAGCGAATATTCGCCGCCGGCCGGACACTTCGGGCTCTTCTTGAACTCATCGCGAATCTCGTCAAGCGTCGGCTTCCTGCCTTCGTTGGTCTTCACCAATCGAAGTGCCTCATACTCAATTCTCGCACGAGACATCCTGCATCGACGATACCGCGGAGAATTGTCGCCATGCGTAAGCCCGCAATGCGTTTCGAGCCAATCCTGGACACGGCACCCTGATTCGCCGGTGAAACATAAGTCTCCGCTTATGCCGGTAACGCGGAGCTTACGGCGATGGTGAATCCCCGCCACCGCGATGCGCTGTCCGTCGCGCCACCAGTCGATGCCAGGATATCCGCTACATTTGCATTGCAACAATTCTCGCTCGCAAAACCTGAACATTTCGTTGAATGTCGCAATCTCCGCCTTGTTCGTTATCTCAAAGAGCACATGATCCTTCTCCGGGTTGGAACTCCATCCTCCGCCGCCGTCACGCACAACTATACGGTCTGCATCCTTGACAGCCGACTCGAAACCCGAGTTTAAGGCAATACCGAAGAAACCGGTAGTGAAATAAAAACAGGCCCCAACGACTACGATATTAAGCGCGGCAAGAATCCACACCATCGACTCTCGAGCAGTCCTCCACGCGCTCTTTCCAACATGTGGCCGGCCGGGAACCGCCAAGCCAACAAGCGATGCACCAATCACGATGGCAAGCGGAAGATAGGCAGACACCATGATCATGAACGGCAGCAAAACCAATTCGAATGGGAGAATGATTGCCAGCCCTCGCGCCGCGCCATACCAGCGCCGCGCACCGCCTTTGGATCGCTGGGGAGACACCCTTTTTTCGTTGTCGATTTCCGCCGCCATTTCTCTCTTTTACGTCATTTTGCGGTAATTGAGTGGATGTAGATGTCCGTGGGATGCTCGCCGCCGAAGACCGTGTGCATGACGTTGCAGAGCCAGGCAAGCTGGGTGCCGTCCTGTGAAGCGTGTCCGCACCAGCAACCATCTGGTTCTCGGCCTTGGTGTGCTTCGGAACGTCGGCAAACCACTCCGTGCCAGAACGGTAGAAGCGAAGCTCCTTGCGAACGGTGGAAGTGTCGACACCAGTCGTCCGTGAGCGCAGAAGGAAGCACGCAAGGAGCGTACCTATCACAACCGTTCCGACAACCGCACAAACCGCAACACGCAAAAATGAAATTTTCATGCCGACATTATAACATAATCCACACTAATGCGACTTGGAGTTTCTTTATTTTTCGGAGGAATGCGCTTCGGAAGGTTTAACCACGAAATACACTAAACACACGAAAAACGGGCCTATCGCGGGGTCCCGGCTGCCCCCCGGCTATCCTGTGGCACTCAAGTCCCTGTTGCCCCCACAACGGCGTTGGGGGTATTATAGCGAAACTGCCGCGCTGGAATCAAGCACAGCGAAATGAGATTATGGTGCGGACGAAATATAGTAAGAGACAGCCAGAGTCGATTAAGGTCATGTAGCAGCAAACCACCGTAGCAGTTTCACGCCAATGCCGCTGCGCAGTCGCGCGCAATCTGCGCTTTAAGCGCATCGGGAGAATCAAACCTGCGCTCCGGGCGCAGGAAGCGGAGAAGCTTCACTCCCGCAAAGCCCCCGCCCTGCACATCAGGCGCCGGTCGCAGAAAATGAACCTCCACGACCGGCTCTTCCCACGCACGCTCGCCAAACGTCGGCGCGAGGCCGTAGTTTGCAACCGCGCGCACGCCTCCAACCTCGGCCGCATAGACGCCGAGCGGAAGCCGAATGTTGAGCGAACTCGGCTTTAAGTTCACCGTTGGATAGCCAAGACGCGAACCCTCGCCCTTCCCCGCGAAAATCTCGCCGCACACCTCGAACGGACGCCCAAGCATCGCCCCTGCGTCCTCGACCTCGCCACGCTCGAGCGCGGCGCGGATGCGCGTCGAGGAAACGGCTTCGCCGCGATACTCCACGGCAGGGATGACTTCGACCGAATACCCGTGCGCGCGAAGCCAAGTCGCGTCGGCAGCTCCGCCGCGCCCGAAGCGCCAGTTGTCGCCGCAACGAATCTTCGTCTCTTTTAAAATCCCAGCCGTCGCAAGAAACTCCTCGGGCGAAAGACGTGCAAACTCCGGCGTGAAATTGAGCGCGACGACTTCGCCCACGCCGCACGCGCGAATCGCGGCAAGGCGCTCTTCGACATCCATCAAAAGACGCGGCGCCCTCTCTGGCGAAAGGACGGCCATCGGGTGGTTGCGGAAAGTAAGCGCCGCCTCGGCGCCCTTCAAGATGGCCTGGTGCCCCAAGTGGACGCCGTCGAAAAAGCCTACCGCAACGCTCTGGAAATCGGCACTACGCATGACGGGAGGTTCCCGACGTCTGTTTCGAGGAGCTTGTCAAACGGAATCGCGTCGTCAATGGAAAGCCTGCCGATCTTCGTGCGCCTGAGCGACATAAGCGTCGCGCCGAGGTCCTGCGCGAGAGCGCGGACTATCACGCCCTTCGAGGCGACGAGCGAAAAGCCGGACTCGCCCGACGACGCGTCCTTCTCGCCGACTTCGAAGCGATAGACGTGCGCGAGAAACTGGGTGTGTTCGCCCGTGTCGGCGATGTCGTACTGCGCCGAGCCCTCGCGGCGGACGGCGCAGAAGCGCGGCTCCGTCTGAAAGAGATCGCCCTTCGCCTCTTCCGGCTTCATCACGCGTTCAGGAAGAGGAATCGGCCTGCCATAGCGGTCGCCCGTATCTGTCGTCTCTCCGAACTTCATCGTCCCCGTGTACGAGCGGTCTGCGCCCATTATGTCGCCGACGAACTTGTTCGCACCGCCGAGGAGAACGACGAAAAGCCCGGAGGCCATCGCGTCCAAGGAGCCGCCGTGACCGACCTTCACGAGGTTGAACTTGCGCTTCACCGTCTTTACGACGGACGAGAACGCGATCCCGGCGGGCTTGTCGACGAGAAGAAGCCCGTCGAGATCCTCGAGCATCCTGAGCTGTGTCAGGTTAGCCATTTCCGAGCTTGTCCAGGATCGCCAGCACCTCGTCGCCCTTCTCAAGCGAACGGTCGAGCTGGAAGAGAAGACGCGGAGTGAACTTTAGCCGCACTTCGCGGTTTATGATCTGCTGGAAGCGCCTCGCGTTGTGCTTAAGGTGCTGTAGCGCAGTCTCCTTCAGGGCGTCGTCGCCGAACACCGACACCTTGACGGTTGCGTCGCGGAGATCCTTCCCGCAGTGGACGTCCGTCACGGTGATGAGCCCGGGAGCGACCGTGTCGCCCTGCATCACGGAGAACATCGCCTCGGCGATGACCCGCTTGAGGAGACTGTCTACCCTTTCTATCCTGTCGACCGCCATATCAGACGTTGAGCGCGGTTTTGCTCCAGGGCTCCTTGCCGGCGAGAAGCGACGGCGTCGTCATTTCGCTCGGAACCGGGATCCCGAGCATCTGCAGCGCTGTCGGCGCGACGGCCGAGAGCTTCGCAAGCGGCGTGAGCCGCACGCCTGCCGCATCGTTCGCGACGTAGAAGCAGTCGACGAGGTTCAGCGTGTGCGAAGTCTTCGTAAGCCCAGACTTGTAGTCGACCATCTGCTCGGCGTTGCCGTGGTCGGCGAAAATGAGAACGTGCGCGTCGAGCTCGAGGAGCCGCGGGAGAATCTTCCCGATGCACTCGTCCGTCACCTCGACCGCCTTTGTCGCGGCCTTCTCGTCTCCCGTATGCCCGACCATGTCGCAGTTCGCGTAGTTGACGACGATGAATCCGTAGGGGTTGTTCTCGAGGCGCTTCAGAAGCTCGTCGGTGACGTTGTACGCGTCCATCTCGGGGTGCGACGCGAATGTCGCGGGGTCGAAGCGCGACTTCACCTCGACCTGGTCCTCGCCCTCCGAAGGAGTCGTGGACTTGCCGTTGAAGAAGCTCGTGACGTGGCGGAACTTCTGCGTCTCCGCGAGACGGAGCTGCTTGATGCCGGCCTTAGAGACGACCTCTCCGAGAAGGTTGTCCATTCCACCGCCCGCGCCCATCGCGCCGAGGAGGTAGTCCTCGAACTCGTCCCAGTAGCGCGTGAAGCCGAGGTACGTCACCTTCGGACGCGCGCAGCGCTCGCCAGCGTAGTCGTCGCAGACAAACGCCTGGGTTAGCTGGATCGCGCGGTCCTGGCGGTAGTTGGTGTGCATCACGACGTCGCCGTCCTTCATGCCGGCGTAGTCGCCGATGACGTAGCACGGGATGTACTCGTCGGTCATGGGCGTCCCGTCTGGCGTCTTGCCGCTCTCGTACTCCGCCTTGACGCACTCCTCGATCGTCGCGGCCTTCTTGCCCTTGCAGCCGACGATGCAGTCGTACGCCTCGCTCGTGAGCTTCCAGTTCTTCACGCGGTCCATGCCGTAGTAGCGGCCCATCGCGGTGCCGATCGTCGCGTTGCCGACTGCGGCGAGCTCGGTCTTGAGGCGGGCGATGTACTCCAGGGTCGAACGAGGCGGCGTGTCGCGGCCGTCGAGGAACGGATGAACGACGATGCGCCCTTCGGGGAACTCCTGGCGCGCCCTCTTCATCAGCTTGAAGAGATGCTCCTGGTGGGCGTGAACTCCCTCGTCCTGGAGAAGCCCGAAGAAATGGAACGTTGAGTTGTTCTTCCTCCAGTTCGCGACGAAGTTCTGCCACTTCGGGCTCTTGAAGAGCTCGCCCGAGGAAAGCCCGTCGTCGATGCGCTTAAGCTCCTGGACGACGATGCGCCCAGCGCCCATGTTTAGGTGGCCGACCTCGGAAGACCCCTGGTAGCCGTCGGGAAGCCCCACCGCCTCGCCGCAGCAGTCGAGAAGGCAGTGCGGGTAGCGCGCCCTGATCTGGTCGATGACAGGCGTCTTTGCGCCATAAACAGAATTGCCGTCCTGACGCGGGTTGACTCCCCAGCCGTCGCGGATGATGAAAACTACTGGTCTCATTTTTCCTCCTTGGAGATGGATATTATACCATAAAACGGAACCGCCGTTGCCGTCGAGACATGCCCCCCGTCAAATGCGAGTCATGGCCTTTTCGACGAGGCGCTTGCCGAGGGCGCGGGCGTTGGCGAGGCCTGAATAGTTCTCACTTGATTTCCTTGTTCCGCAAGGACTTGACTGGCCAGCCCGGGGAAACGAGATTGGCGAACCCAAGCCGGCAGTTCTACTTTGAAGCGCATTTGTGATGCCCCATGCTGACCGGACGAACCAGATTGTAGACTATCATTATGGCGAGGAACGCGGCAGACGCCCAGTGCACGACGGATAGCGAATGGCCCGCGGAAGCGATCGCAGAAGTCGCGGGGAGCGCATCCGGGATGAAGTTGATCGCGATGCCGCAGAGAATCGCGCCGGCCATGATCACCGCGACGTACGCGGCGGCGGCCTTGCGGCCGACAAGCGCGGCGACCGTCGTGAGCGACATCGCGTTCATCGCAGGTCCTACCATCAGGAACACGAACGCCGCCCCAGGCGAGACGCCCTTCGCGACGAGCGACGCGGCGATCGGAATAGACGCCGTCGAGCAGACGTACATCGGGAAGCCGACAAGCGCCATCACCGGCATCGCGATCCAGTCGCTGCCGTGGAAAACATCCGCGAAGAAGTTGTCCGGAACAAGCACCGTGACGAGAGCGGACACGGCGAGTCCGACGGCAAGCGGCTTCGCGACGGAACCGAGAAGCCGCCTGTACGCCTGCCAGAAGATCGCCTTGACCCCGCGCGAGCCCGCAGCCGACTCCTCGACGGCGACGGTCGACGCGTCCTCTCCGCCGACAGCGGAGACCACCGCTCCGCCTACGACGCCAGTAAGCGCGGCGGCGATTGGACGCGCGACGGCGAAGACGGGGCCGAGCAGAGCGTAGGTCGCAAGGATTGAATCGACGCCCGTCTGCGGCGTGGAGATGAGGAGCGCGGCGGTCGGGCCTTTCCCGGCGCCGTGCTTGCGAAGTCCCGCCGCGATCGGCAGCACGCCGCACGAGCAGATCGGTAGCGGCACGCCGATCGCCACGGCGCGGAGAATTCCGCGAAAGCCGGAGCTGCCGCCCATCATGCGGTTCACCCAGCTGCGAGGAATCCACACGGCGATGATCCCCGCCATAAGGAATCCGAACACAAGCCACGGCGCCATCATGGCGAACACGTGGACGAACGCAAGCAATATGTCTTTCATTTTCCCAACCCCTTCTATGCCATCTTCGAAAAACTCTCGAGCGCCTCGGCAAATGACTCGATCGTCACCCCCGTAGGGTATGTCAAAGCCGACACCCTAGGCTAAATGCTTTTCATAAGGGGTTTTACTTTGTGATTTCCGGATGCTGCACTGCGATCTCGGTTCCGGGCTGGGAGATGTAGAACATGTCGAGAACGACGGTCTTGTCGCCTCTGTTCTCGCCGTGGTGTATGGTGCCGACCATCTCGACTACCGCCTCTCCCGTCTTGACCGTCGTCTCCTTGCCGTCGAGCCCGATGATCGTGAGTTCGCCCTGCTGGACGATGCCGTAGTTCATTACAGGATGATGGTGCCAGCCGAGCCTGCTGCCGCGCGGGAATATGTAGCGACGCACGATAAGCTCGGGCCTGCCGGCGGGGTAGTTCGGGAGCTCCGCGCCGTCCCAGCTCTGCGCAGTGCGCTTGAGCTCGACTATCTCGACCTTCTTGGCGTCGTCGTACTTCGCGAACGGCGAATTGCCGCACGGCGAGACGCATCCTGCGAGCATCGCGAGAACCATCGCCAACACTGCAATAGGCCCGCATCGACCCGGTACATTGAATCTATCTCTTTTCATGGAGCATATTATATCCGCAAAAGCACCCCCGCGTCAATGCCGATTCGCCGGCTTCGCGCCCGATGTCGTAGACGCGCTGCATCATGTCCGGATCGTGGCAGACGCGCGAGATTTCGAGCGGCTCCTTTGGCGCGATGAGAACGGCCGCGCCGGCGGCAACGCGCGAGTCGATGTACTCAAGCGCCTCGTTGTACCAGACATGGCGCGTCACAAGCGCTTTGTATACCGCAGGATAGCGGCGCAGCAGCGGCTTCACCAGGCGGATTTTCCTCGTCGGAAACTTGCGGTATCCGTGCGGCCGCGTCGTGATCACGACGTTCCGCTCATAGCCCATCGACTCGAAGTAGCGCAGCGGGATTCCGTCGGAAAGTCCGCCGTCGAGGTAGAGTCCGCCGTCGATCTCGACAGGGCGCGAGACAAGCGGCATAGAGGCGGAGGCGCGTATCCAGTTGAACGCGCGCGCGTCGGCCTTGTCTAGGCGCCTGTACACGGCCTTGCCCGTCGCACAGTCCGTTGCGACGACGTGGAACTCCATCGGATTCGCCTCGTATGCCGCGGCGTCGAACACATCGAGCTCCATCGGAAGCGTCCGGTAGCAGAACTCCGCGCCGAAAAGGTCGCCCGTCGTAAAAAGCGACTTCCACGAGCAGTAGCGCGGATCGCGTGCGAAGCGCTTGTTGTAGCGGATGACGCGCCCGATCTGCCCCGACTTGTAGTTGCATCCGAAGCAGGCGCCTGCGGATACTCCCACAATGCCGTCGAACTTGACGCCGCGCTCCATCAAAACGTCGAGCACGCCGGCCGTGAACAGCCCGCGCATCGCCCCGCCCTCAAGTACAAGCCCGCGTTTCATATTTCAGCCCTGCATGCAAAAGCCGTCAACGGGGAAGCGGCACGGCACCGGATATCTCATGCGGCCAGAACGGCTCCTCAAGGCATACGCCGAATGCCGCAATGATTTATTCATGCCAAAGTTCTTTCCCCAGGACAAGCCCAGATGGTAAATGCGGTTTTACAGGCTCTGACGGAATATCTCAGCGACCTCCTCTTCGGTAAGCTGCTTGTAGCCGCCATTGAGTCGGAATGTCGCCTTAACGAGATCCGGAATCATCGCCTCGGTCGCGCCGAGCTCCGTGATGTTCATCGCGACGCCGATCTCGCGCATCCACGCCTCGAGCGCGGCAAGACCTTCGTCCGCGATCTGGCCGTCGCTCTTCCCGTCGGAGGAGACGCCCCAGACGTTCTTCGCAAAGCGGACGAACTTGGCAAGTCCGTACGGCTTTATGAGGCGGTAGTACGGAAGCGACACCGCGGCGAGCGTCATGCCGTGCGTGGCGTCAGTAAGCGCGCTCACAGCCTGGCCGAGCATGTGCACCTCCCAGTCCGTGGACTTGCCCATCGCGATGAGCGTGTTGAGCGCCCATGTCGCGGTCCACATGATGTTGCTGCGCGCCTCGTAGTCCTCGGGGTTCTTCACCGCCGCACGCGACGAGACGATCAGCGACTTCATGAGGCCTTCGGCAATGTAGTCGCTCGTGTTGTCGTCCGTCCCGCTGAAGTACTGCTCCAGGATGTGGCTCATGATGTCGTAGATGCCGGACACCATCTGGCGGCGGGGGACGGTAAGCGTGAAGCGCGGATTGAGGATCGAGAACTTAGGGAATACGGCCGGGCCGAACACCTTGCCGACCTTGAGGTTCGCCGCATGGTTGGTGATGACGCTGCCGCCGTTCATCTCGCTTCCCGTGCCGACCATCGTGAGCACGCTGCCGACGGGGATGATGCGGCAGGACGGCTCCTCGAAGCGCGTGAAGTACTTCTGCCAGGGGTCCTCGTCGCACCACGCAGAGACGCTCACCGCCTTCGCGTAGTCGATAGTCGATCCGCCGCCCACGGCGAGGATGAGGTCGACATTGTTCGCCTTGGCCTTCGCCGCGCCGTCCAGAAGCTTCTCGAGAGTCGGATTCGGCATCACGCCGCCGTCCTCGACGATGGTCTTGCCCGCCGCCTTCAGCGCGGCTACGACCTGGTCGTATATTCCGTTCTTCTTTATCGAGCCGCCGCCGTAGCACAGCTGGACTGTCGGACCGAACGCCGCGAGTTCGTCCGTGAGGAATTCCATCGCGTTCTCGCCAAAGTGGAGCCGCGTCGGGTTGTGGTATGTGAAGTTTCCGTTCATTTGCTTGTCCTTTCGCTAATTAGTTTTGCTTGCTGAAAATCTGTTTCATGCCGTCCACGTCCAACGGACGCATCGGAACGAGTTCGAGCGACTTGATCATGTGCGGAGTTCCCTCCTTGTACTTGCGGAAGTGCGGCGTCGCGAGATGCGCCTTGTACGCCTCCTCGCTGCGGTATATCTCCACGATGCGGATGGATGTCGGCGACTCCTTCTTCTGCATCGGAAATATGCACACCACGCCCGGCTCCTTGGCGACCGATTCTGCGCCCACCGCACCAGCAGCCTCCAGGTAGGCGTCGAGCCATTCCGGGAGGATTTCCAGTTCTGCAATGCGAACCTGCATGTTTTCAGCTCTTTTTGAATTGTCTACTCGATCGGGCGCATTGAGCGACATGCACCCCGACACCGCCGCCAAGGGCAATATGCACAATGTCGCGAACTTTTTCCCCAGAATCGTCCACTTGGCATTCATCGTTCAGATCCGACCTTCCTTTTTTTCGCAGTGTTCACTTGCTCCTCAAGATTGATTCCGCGTTGTCGCCTCAGTATAGGCCGTGTCGTCAACGGGTTCGCACCATTCGTTGGACTGCTCGGTGCCGGGCACTTCAAGCGCGATGTGCTGGAACCAGCAGTTCGGCGCGGCTCCGTGCCAGTGCTTGACGTTAGCCGGGATGTTCACCGTATCGCCCTTCCTGAGCCGACGCGCCGGCTTGCCCCATTCCTGGTAGAAGCCCTCGCCCGCCGTGACGATGAGCATCTGCCCGCACCCCTCTAGCGACATTGCTGCGCAATGCTCGCTTCGCTCGGGGGATATTCCCGTCTTCGCGTGGTGGATGTGCCAGTTGTTGCGGCATCCCGGCTCGAACGTGACGCCGAACGCCGGCACCTGGTCGAGCGTGAGCTTGTGGAGATAGCTGTTGCCGATGAAGTACTTCGCGTATGAGGTGTTCGGCTCGCCGACGGGAATCGGCGACCAGTCGGCCGACAGATCTGCGGGGTTGCGCGGCAGCTGAACGCGCCGCACGATTTCCGCCGCCTGCGCATCGGTTACGCCGTTGTTCTTTCCGATGGCGATGTGCGCCTTCATCTGCGGCTCGGTCTCGGGACGCGCTGCGAGGGCGGCGATCGTGACGATTTCGCGCGTCCGCCAGTCGATGACGTCGCGCGCGAAGATGTCACCGAAGAGATGCGCCTTGAGATAGGCGTCGAGCTGCGGATGGAAGTCGAAGAGCGCGCCCTTCACAGGTCCGCCGCAGAGCTTCGTCTGGTTCGCCGTCCCGATTTCCAGCGCCTTGTCTCCCAAAACAAACGACCCGCCGTTACGGATCTTCCCACCATTCTCATTCTCTGCACTCTCCGCCTCTCCGCGCCTCCGCGTGAGACCATATCCTTCAATCTTCATAAGCGTCGCGGCGGCGTTTAGGGCCCTCGGGAAGCCGCAGTAGGCGTAGAGCTGCCCGACGAGTTCCTTCGCCTCGTTCAGCGTAAGCCCCGCGTCGAAGCCCGCCTTGAACGCCGCGCCGAGCTTGTCCTGCTCGCCCCGCGCCACCGCCGCGCCGATGTCGATGATAGCGTTTTCCTTCGCCGTCAGTTCGGCGGCATTTGCCGTGATTGCCATAGCCATTGCAATTCCTCCTGTAATAAGTTGTCTCATAGGGCAGCTTCCTGTATGTCGTCTTGATCTGTTGTAGTGGCTTACCTCTTGGCCTTTTCGGCCAATACCGTGTTCAAGTCAGTTACGGCCGGCAGAGCGCCCTTGACCTCGTGCGCGCGGTAGGCCTCTTCGAGGAACGTGACGTCGTCGGGCGAAAGGGTCAGATCCACCGAGCGGACGGCGTCGTCGAAGTGCGCGGCGTTTGTCGCGCCGACTATCGGGGCCGTCACGCCTTTCGCCAGATGCCATGCGAGCGCGACTTCGGACATCGTGACTCCAAGCCGCGACGCAAGCTCCGCCACGCGCTTTACGATCACCATGTCGCCTTCCTTCGTCGAGTCGTACTTGGCGTGAAGGACCTTGTCTGTCTGGGCACGCTTCGACGGACTGTCCCATTCAGGGTGCGTGAGGTGTCCGCCCGCCAGCGGCGAATACGGAATCAGCGAGACGCCGTACTGTCTCGCGACGGGTATGAGGTCGCGTTCGTCTTCGCGGTAGAGGAGGTTGTAGTGGTTCTGGAGCGTGGAGAAAAGCGTCAGGCCGTTGCGCTCCGCCGCAATCTGCATGTTGTGGAACTGGTAGCCGTACAT
>ONVK01000070.1 GCA_900321255.1 uncultured Lentisphaerota bacterium
GCGATGGGCGACAACGCGTTCGATGGCTGCACGAATCTGACGTCCTTGACAATTCCCGCGTCGCTCAAGCGAATCCCGATGGGCGCGTTCGAGGGCTGCACGGGACTGACGAACGTCACGGTCGAGGCGGGCGTGGAGGTGATTGGCAACGCGTCGTTCTACCGTTGCACGGGGCTTTCGTCGTTCACCATCCCCGACAGCGTGAAGGTGGTCGAGGACATCGCCTTCGGCGGCTGCCGGTTCGTCAACGCGACGGCTATTGCCAACGTGGATATGGTGGACGGATGGGTCGTTGACGCCAATACCGAGACGCTCACGGAAGTTGTCGTTCCGGGCGATGTGCGCGGCATCGCCAACAACGCCTTCGACAACTGCCGCAAGCTCACGAATGTCGTGCTCGAGGCGGGTGTCGTGCGGGTTCCTGACTACGCCTTCAACTGCGTCACGAAACTTGCGGACGTTTCCCTGCCCGACACCGTCACGGAAATCGGCGCGTTCGCGTTCTGCGACTGCGACAGCCTGGTGGAGGCGTGGGTGCCGTCCAACGTCGTCTCCGTCGGCGAGCGCGCCTTTGCCTCCTGCTCGTCGCTCGCGACGGTCTATCTGCCGGTGGCGCTGAGGGGTGTGGTGGACGAGGCGAAGATTCTGGACGGCAGCTTCCTGGCGACAGTTCGCTACTACAATCCCGACGGATCTCTCGAGCCTCTTCCCGTGCCCGGTCCGGGGCCTGACCCGGAGATTGAGACGCGTACCGTGGTGTTCAATCCCAACGGCGGCGAGTTTGCGGATGAGGAGGCCATGCGCGAGGTGGAGAAGGGCACTGCCGTAGGAGACTTGCCCATCCCGTCCCGCCTCGGCTACAGCTTCGCCGGCTGGTGGACGGCCAAGACGAAAGGGACGCAGATAAAGGCGTCCGCGAAGGTGACGAAGGACGTCACGTACTACGCCCGCTGGACCGTAAGGAAGTTCAAGGTGTCCGCAGCGGTCAGCTCAAAGACGGCGGGCACAGTGAGCGGCGCGGGCTCGAAGGCGTATGGCTCAAAGGTCACGCTCAAGGCGACGCCGAACAAGGGGTATGTATTCGTCGGATGGGTGAATGTCGACGACGAGTCGGAGCCCTGGCCCAGCGCGGAGAAGCGCCGCCAGCAGAGCGTGTCGTTCACCATGGGCGCGGAGCCGGTCTCCGTCAGGGCCGTGTTCGCGAAGTCGTCCGCCGACGTAGCGCCGGTTCTGTCCGTCGAGCCGGAGACGGACTGGTACGTCGAGGGCGATCCAGATCGCGAGATATCCGTGGAGGCCGATTCGCTCTCCTTCCCGTCCGTCGCCGTGAAGGGCCAGTCCGCGGGGATCGGCCTCGTGAAGGTCCCGGACTCGGACGACAGGTATCTGCTGAAGGTTACGGACGCCTCGAAGCTGAAGCCGGGCGTGTACACCGCGAAGATAACCGCGAAGAACCGCGCGGGGAGGAGCGTCTCGAAAACCGTAAGGGTCGTCGCCCCGAACTCGACGGCGGCGGTGGACGCCGGGCTGATCGCCGGGCTCGAGACGTCGACGCTTTCGCCGTACACGCCTGCGGGCGGAATGAAGACGCAATGGACGCTCGCGGATCTCGGCGTCGAGGTGTCCGCGGCGGACGGATGGAAGCTTGCGTCCGTGACGGGGCTTCCCCCCGGCCTTTCGTGGAACGGCACGGCCATCGTCGGCGCGGCGTCGAAGATAGGCGAGTTCACCGTCACGTTCACGATGAAGAGGACGGAGAAGGTCGGCAAGAAGACCAAGACCTACACCTCCTCGGCCACGGCGACTTTCAGGGTGGACAATCTGCTTCCCGAGGCGCTCGCCGGGACATACAGCGGCTTTGCCAGCACGAGCTTGGAGGCGTTGGAATCCGGCGGAGGGGATGACGTCTACATGCCGATAGTCGACGGCATGGCGAAGGCGGCGAAGGTTACCGTCACAACGGCCGGCAAAGTCACGGCGAACATCGGCGGCACGGCCTTTTCAGCGAACGGATTCGACTCCGAAAAGGACGGCGTGTACACCATACTGCTCAAGAAGACGCAGAAGGTAACGTCCGGGGCGCTGAAGGGCGGGACAAAGGTCTGGCAGGCGCAGATAGAGATAGACACGAACTCGGCGTGGGACGGACGCCAGCTTTCCGGCTGGTACAGCGAATATACGGTGGACAAATACGGTAGTGCGCCCATGAAACCACTGGTGTGTATCGCCGCGCAGCGCAACCCGTTCGCGCTCGCAGAGGCGAAGTCGGTTGCGGCCGCGGTCGTTGCGAGCGGGAGGAAGGGCGCGAAGGGCTTCATTGTCTCGAAGGCGTACGACGAGGATTTCGCCTACACGCTCGAATGCGCGGAGTGTATGGTCGGCGGCGCAAAGGCCGCGGTAACCGCGACGGCAAAGGCGAGCGGAACGGTTGCGCTCGCCGGTACGATTGCGAAGACGAAGGTAAGCGCTTCGGCGGTTCTCGAAGTGTCGCCCGAGGTCGAGGATACGTACGAGGACTACGATGAATTCGACAATCCCATAGAAGTTACTGTTCGCGTTCGCACGGCGACTGCCCGGTTCTTGACGTCAAAGTTCGTGATCGAAGTCATCTACACGCTTGAGGACGGGGAAGTTGTCGACACATTCGGCAAGGTCTGGAGGCGATAGCAGGGAGTTTCCTGTCACAGGTGTGCCGGTGGTCCGCGCAATGGCGGCGGCTGACGATTTTGAACGAGACCAGCTGAACGATGGCAACAGAAAGGAACGTCGATATGAAACGAATGATAGCGGCGATCGCAGCGGCGGTCGCGGCAAGCGCGGCCATCCCGGCGTTCGCGGCCACCTGGACCGACCCCTCGACCGGAATCGAGTGGACGTATAGAGTCATATCCGGCGAGGCGGAGATTTATAGCGAGTGGCACAAGAGCGCGATTCCCGCCACGACAACCGGCGCGGTCACGGTGCCGTCCACGCTTGGAGGCTATCCCGTGAGGCGCATCGAGAATTGGGCGTTCTACGGCTGCACGAACATCACGAGCGTGACAATCCCGAACAGCGTGACGCGCATAGGCAACTCTGCATTCGAAGGCTGTTCCGCCATGTCCAGCGTGACGATCCCTTCAAGTGTGATTGAACTCGGCGCTCACGCATTCAGCGAATGTTCCGCCTTGACGGAAGTGACGATTCCATCCAGCGTGACGAACATCAATAAATATTTGTTTTCCGAATGCACCAGCCTTTCAAGCGTGACGATTCCCGACTCCGTCACGAACATCGGGCAATATGCGTTTGCGGAGTGCACGAGCCTTGCCGGCGTGACGCTTCCGGCGGGGCTTACAAGCCTCGGGCAATACGCGTTCAACTATTGCACAAGTCTCGGCGGCACGATCGCGATTCCCGACGGAGTGACGGAAATCGGCAGTTATGCGTTCGAGGACTGCAAAATCGAAGAGGTCACGATGGGCAGGGGAGTCAAGAAAATCAGGGAGTATGCGTTCTTCAACTGTACCGCGCTGTGGACGGTGGTGCTTGGCAGAAACGTGGCCGAAATCGAGGGGCATGCGTTCGCCAAATGCAAAAACATGCACAATCTGACGGTATATCCAAGTGTCAAGAGCATCGCATACTATGCTTTTTGGAACGCCAATTTTAACAACATATATGTGGCGCGCGGCGACAGCGAGCGCATTCGCCAGATGCTCCTTGAAGCCACGAAGAGCGGCCCCGACGGCTCCCGGCTTTACGACGGAACCATCTATCCTAAAGAGTTCGACTACTGGGACGGCGACCTCTCGACGCTCAACTACGACGCAGTTGCAGACAACGGCACCGTCATAGCGGGGCCGCTGTACGGATGCCACAAGGTGGCGATCGCGGACGGCGCTACGGTGACGCTGCGCGATGTGGACATCAGCGGCGTGCACAACCCCGACTACAAATACGCGGGCATCATGTGCGAGGGCAATGCGACGATCATCCTTGAGGGCGCCAATGTCGTAAAGGGCTACTACAAGGACTACCCCGGCATCTACGTCCCGCCGGGCAAGAAGCTTACAATCAAGGGCGACGGCTCGCTCACGGCGTCCAGCAACGGACGCGGCGCCGGCATCGGCGGCGGCTATGAAATCGCCTGCGGACACATCGACATCGAAGGCGGCAGCGTGACCGCGACCGGCGGCGACTATGCCGCGGGCATCGGCAGCGGATACAACGCCGACTGCGGCAACATACTGATCAAGCCGGGCATCACGCATGTCACCGCGACGCACGGCACGAACGGCGTGAAGCCGATCGGCAACGGCGCCGGCGGAGAACCCGCCGGATACAATGCCGCCGGGCTTTCCGTCAAGACCGTGGGGGCGACGCTCTACATCTCGCCCGGGACGATCTCCGGCCCGGACGAGATATCCGGCGCCGGCGAGACGGTGCTCCAGGACGGCGACATCCTGACCGGCGAGATCACCGGGAAGCGGAAGATATCCATCGCGAACGGCGCGACGGTCACGATTTCCGACGTCACGCTCGACGGCCTGAACGAAGGCGGATACAGCAACACGGACTGGGCCGGCATCACCTGCCTGGGTGACGCCACGATCATCCTTGAGGGCGGGAACTACGTGGCCGGCTACAATCAATACCAGCCGGGCATCCACGTACCCGTCGGCATTACGCTGACCATCAAAGGCGGCGGGTCCCTGACTGCCGAGGGCGCCGAGCGCGCGGCCGGCATCGGCGGAGCGTGGAAACTCGCCTGCGGAAACATAGTTATCGAGAGCGGCCATGTCGAAGCGCATGGCGGCAGTGACGCGGCGGGCATCGGCGGGGGCTTCATGGGCGCATGCGGCGACATCGCCATCGAGGGCGGCTACGTGTGGGCGACGGGCGGAAATGACGCCGCGGGCATCGGCAGCGGCAGCTTCTCCTCGTGCGGGGACATCACGATCACGGGCGGCGAAGTGGCGGCGACGGGCAACGGGTACGCCGCCGGTATCGGCGGCGGCAACGATGGCGAGATCGGCAGCATCTACATCGGCGAGGGGATCGTCCGCGTGGCCGCGACGCGCGGCGGGAGTACCGGCAGAGATCCCATCGGGGGCGAAAACGGTACAGTCACCATATCGGAGAGCCTTGGCGACACGCTCATGGACGACGGCGCGACGCGGATAATCGCCCCGTTCGTCACCGTGACGTTCGACGCGAACGGCGGCACCGTCTCGCCCGCGACGAGGAAGGTCGTGAAGGGCACCTACATCGGCGAACTGCCAGAGCCGAACAAGCTCGGCTACAATTTCGCGGGATGGTATTCCAATCCGCTGTTCAACTTTGATGCGGCGAAGGCGACGGATATCGCCTCGGGCAGCCTCACGCTCTACGCCAAGTGGGCCGAGCTGCCAATCCCGTCCATCGACGCCGGCGAGTACTTCAAGGCGACGCTGGCTGAGCTGGGGTATGACGTGCCGACGAACGGCACGGCGTACTCGGTGAAGGCGCTTGGCCTCCCGGCCGGACTCAAGCTCAAGTACAACGCGGCGGTCAAGAACAAGAAGGGCAAGATCGTCACGAAGGCGAAGTCCACCTGGTGGATCGAAGGCGTGCCCACTGCCGCGCTCGACTACGAGACTGCACCGGCGTACCTCGTCATCACCGCAAACGGCAGGACGGATACGGTGCCGCTCCTGTTGCAGGTGGCGGCGCAGGCGGTCGTGGTTCCGACTCCGGGCAAGCTGGCGCTCGGAGGTCCGGCGATCCAATTTACGGACTGGCTCCCTGGCGTTTCGGGTGCGGGCTGGTCGGTGACAGGCCTTCCGGCTGGCCTCAAGTATACGTCGAAGGCGATTACGAAGCAGAAGATTCCGGCCAACACGGTCTACGGCCGGACGACGAAGGCGGGCGTTTACACCATCACCGCGAAGAAAAAGGTGAACGGCTACTACGAGACGCTGAAGTACCGCGTGGAGGTGACGCCGGACGGTGTTGACGCGGCGCTGTTTGGGACGCTTGGGGACAGGATGGATACGGCGTATATCGCCATTTCGGACTGGAACCTGAAGAATGACGTCGCTTCCGTTGGAGGCAACGTAGCGAAGGTGACAGGCCTCCCGCCTGGGCTCTCGTTCGCTGCGTCCACCACGTACAAGGACAAGAAGAAGACGCAGGTAAAGCAGTACGGCCAGACGATTGTCGGCACGCCCACGAAGGCGGGTCGCTACCTGGTGACATTCACGAAGAACGTGAAGAGCGGCAATAAGACGGTCGCCAAGACCGCGCAGGTCTGGTGGGATGTAATCGCGAACCCCTCTGCGCCGACGCCTGACTTCAACACGGCCGGCGGCCTGGTTAAGGAGTGTTCCATTGGCGTTGGCTACGCGGCTGGCGATATCCTGCCCAGCTTCTCAGTGGCCGCCGCTGCCACCGTGACGGCGAGCGGCCTGCCGAAGGGAATCGCGCTCGTCGATCTCGGCGGCGGGAAATGGGGCTTCAAGGGCTACACGACGAAGGCGGGCACGTATCTCGTCACCGTGAAGGCGGCGCTGAACGGCAACACCGTGACGCAGCGCATCGCGCTCAAGGTGAACGGGCTCCCGGCGTGGGCGAAGGGTTCGTTCAATGGCGGCATCCAGAAGTATTCTGACAATTCCTACTGCGGCCTTGCGACGATGAGCGTGACGAGCGCCGGCAAGATTAGCGGAAAGTTCGTCTACGACGGCAAGACGTGGACGTTCAGCGCACCGTGCTTCAGCGCGGGTTCTGTGAATGAGTACTCCGTATATGTGACGGCTAAGTACGCGTACAAGGTGAAGGAGAAGGTGAACGGCAAGACGGTTACCGTGACCAAGTACCTCGAGAGACCTTTCGCCATCTACGTTAATCAGAATCCGTATGCATATTTGGGCGGCCTTGTCCGCGTCTATCCGGGTTGGAACATCAGCCAGGCCGCCGAATACGGCGACGAAGTGCGCGCGTACGCATGCCAGAACCTCTGGGGCTCGACGTACAAGAATGTGGGCGCAAAGTTGTTCGTGTCGGGCAAGAACAAGTACAAAGTCTTCAAGGAGAACGTCGTTGTCGGCGGCAACAACTGTGTCCTCGCCGTGAAGGTGACGACGGCCGGCAAGGCTACTGTGACGCTCACCTACGACACGGGCAATAAGACGAAGACAGGGAAGCCAGTGTACTACAAGCCGAGTTGCTCGACGGTGGTGCTGCCGGATGAGGCGCCCGACCTGAAGGCGTTCACCGGTTCGGTATACATGTACTTTGCGCCGTCGGCTGACAACAACTTCCCTGGCGGAGGCGACTGTGTTTATGTGAGTGTGGGGCATTGATTCTCATCTGCGAGTTTTCTGCGGCGGAGCCGTATTGACGCACGGAGCCCATATTTGGTAGAATTATACCCAATAGATGTTACGGTTCAATAGAGTTTCGGTCTGGCTGGCAGCGGCGGTTCTTCTGTCGGCTGCTTGGTTCGCGGCGTCAGTATGCCTTCGTCACGAGGAAAAGCCCGCGAAAGAGCCGACTCGCGTCAGAAAGGTTCCCGCGGCGAAAAACCGAGCCCTTTCCGCAAAGGCGGCAAAGGGCTTCAAGGTGTCCTCGTCGAACAATACGGCGAGAGCCCGCAGGCCCATCGCGCTCGACGACGATGTCGACGAAAACGGCGTTAAGCTGACTGCGGAAATGAAGCAGATACTCGCCGAAATCCAGGACTGCCTGGACCGCGAAGACAAAAAGGCCATTTCGAAGGTGTGTGAAAAGATCGCGATGATCCAGCGCGAGCGCGGCGAGGGGGCTGTGCCGGTGTCGATTCGCGCAAAAGCGGTCGAGGCGGTGGGGCTGTTCCTGCCCGCGTCGCTTGCAGAGCTCGTCGGGTTCATGGCCGATTCCGATCCTGAGGTCGTCGACTCAGTCTTCGACCAGCTCGACAACCTGCTGAACGACACGACAATCGGAGACAGGGAGCTGGCTGGAATGCTTGTCTCCATGTCAAAGGTTCTCACAAACGAAGATGCCGTTGACTCCCTGGCAATGGCGATCGACATGAACATGCGCAACAGCGTGAAAGTCGACGCATGTCAGCAGATTCTCGAAAAGGGCAACGAGGTGGTGGTCACGCGCCTCAAGGAGACAATCGCGGAAATGCTCGAAGTTGAGGTCAACGAACTCCCCCAGAACCCCAAGGCGCTGAGGGAGAAACTCGACGAGTGGCTTGCCGAGAACCCAGACGGCGAGGATGACGAAGACTTCTACAAGGGCGTTGAGTGATTTTTGGTGTCATTGTGCCGGATTTGGCGCATATATTATCTTAAAAGATGAAAATTACCTGGAAAATAATTGTACCCGTTGCGCTTTTGGCTGTTATAGGCGCGGTTTTGATGTCGCTTTCACCAGCCGTTGACAATTCCTCCAAGACGGAAAACAGCTCTGCGGATAGACATGCAAATCCTCGGAGCGCCGCGCCTAAGGCCGGCAAGGCGAAGAATGTCCGCGCCAAGAACGAGACGCCCATTGAGGCCGAGAGCGGCACGCGCATGCATGTCGAACTCGCCGGCAGCGATGGTTACGACGATCTTTCGCCTGAGATGAAGCGCCTGATGGATGAAATCCAACTGTGTCTTGACACTGAAGACCGCAAATCGCTGACGAAGGCCTGCGAAAAGATAGCGAAAATCCAGCAGGAGCGCGGCAGGGATGCCGTGCCCGCGTCTGTCCGCGCGAAGGCAGTAGAAGCCATTGGCCTGTTCCTGCCGGCGTCGCTCGCCGAACTCGTCGATTTCATGGCCGATTCCGATCCAGAAGTCGTGGAATCGGTGTTTGACCAGCTCGACAATCTTCTGAACGACACCACAATCGGCGACAAAGAGCTTTCTGGAATGCTCGTCGCCATGTCGAAGGTTCTCTCCGACGAAGATTCCATTGACTCGATGGCCATGGCCATCGACTGCAATATGCGCAACAGCGTCAAGGTCGCGACTTACTGCAAGATCATAAAGACCGGAACTCCTGAGGTCGTGACGCGGATGAAGGAGTCCATCGCCGAGATGATGGAAGTCGAGGTCTCAGACTTGCCCTCCAACCCAAAGGTTCTCGAGAACCAGCTCAACGAGTGGCTTGAGGAGAATCCCGACGGTGAAGACGACGCCGATTTCTACAAGGGCGTCGACGACTGAGCAGAAGCGCCGATTCGTCGTTTCTGCGAATATCCTGACTGGGCCGAATTCTCCCCAATACTCTGCACAAGAGCGCAGGAGTTTGGTATAATGTTGGCAAGTCAAGCGGCAGGGTGCCGCGTCCAAGGAGGGAAAAATGAAGAAACTCGAAGGGCTCATCGCCGCTGCGCACACACCGTTCAACGCAGACGGCTCCATCAACTACGGCCTCGTCAAGAAGCAGGCCGAGACGCTTATCAAGCAGAAGGTGACGGGCGTGTACGTCTCCGGCACGACGGGCGAGGGCATCTGCTGCTCCGTCGAGGAGCGCAAGGCCGTCTTCGACGCGTGGGTCAAGGCCGCGAAGGGCAAGCTCTACCTCATCGCGCACATCGGCGCGCTTGCGCTCCCCGACGTGCAGGAGCTTGGCGCGTATGCCGTCAAGTGCGGCATGGACGCGACCTCGATCGTCCCCCCGAACTTCTTCAAGCCCGGCTCGATCGACGCGCTCGTCGCCTATCTCAAGGAGGCGCTCAAGACTTCGACGAAGCTGCCGTTCTACTACTACCACACCGGCATGAGCGGCGTCAACTTCGACATGGAGAAGTTCCTCCTCGCGGCCGACGGCAAGATCAAGAACCTCGCCGGCATCAAGTTCAACTATCCCGACCTCTACATGTACCAGCGCTGCATCAAGTGCCTCGGCGGGAAGTATGACATCACGTGGGGCATCGACGAGTGGTTCGCGGGCGCGGTCGCGCTCGGTGCGAAATCGGCGATCGGCTCGACCTACAACTACTCTGCCGGCATCTACTACAAGATCTGGGACGCCGTGAAGAAGGGCGATCTCAAGAAGGTCCAGGCCGGCATGAAGAAGGTCTGCGACATCGTCGACATCCTCGTGCAGTACGGCGGCGTTGCCGGCGGCAAGGCGATGATGAAGGTGTGGGGGCTCGACATGGGCGGAGTGCGGCTCCCGAACGTCTCGCTCTCCGACGCGGCGAAGGCCGACTGCGTCAAGCGCCTCAAGAAGATCGGCTATCGCTGATCAAAGGCAATCGTTCTAATGGTAGGGACGCCTGTCCCCAGGCGTCCGCGGGCGTCTCGGAGAGACGCCCCTACCGGAAATAAACACGACAGCGAAAGAAATCGTATGGACGCGAAGACTTACTGGAAGAACTGGGCGGCGAAGTGCCGCGCAGACCTCACGACCGACATCATGCCTTTCTGGCTGAAGTACGGCTGGGACCGCAAGAACGGCGGCGTCTACACTTGCGTCGACCGCGAC
>ONVK01000031.1 GCA_900321255.1 uncultured Lentisphaerota bacterium
CTTTGCATAAGCACAGAAAATTGTATGATTGCTGGAGTCGAGGCGTTCCAAGGGGGAGAGGGAGCGAATGCGCTTTCTATATATATGAATATAGCCAAGAAGGAGTGCGGGAGGGGAATGAAGGAGAATGAAGGGTCGGAGCTCATTGATACAGTAAAATTGATACAGTAGCCGAGTTTTTGGTATAATGTCCACATGAGAAAGAACAGGGTTATCGAGCAGAACAGGTGCTATCACCTTGTATGCCGGCTTGCGCACCGTGCGTTCTTCCTCGACGACGAGGAGAAGGACCGCGCGGTTGCGCTGATGCGACGCGTAGAGGCAGGAGTAAAAGCTAGCATGAGTTACTGTATCAATAGAACTGTATCAATAAGCTCTGACCCTTTTGACCCATGGTGTTGATGTTGAAAGTGACGACGTTCAGATTTATGGACCTCCGGGCAAGAATCCGCCTGCGGGCAGGTATTTATGGTGAATAAGAGAATAAGGAGATTGTTTATGTATCATTATGAAGGTGTGCCGCGAATCTTTTTGGTTCTTATTGGTTGCTTGCTAACATTTACAGGTTTTAGTATGACTTCTACGAATGCGATATTTAAAAGTGATAGTGTAGAGAGATTGATGCAAGTCGCTGCACGGGAGAAGGGCGGTTACACAACTTTCAGTCCATACCTTGGTGATCATGGTGTCATAGTGGTTGGCGTGACGGGGCTTGGCTGCATAGGTGATGAATTCGCATCCTTTAAAGGGTGTGTGGTGAGTTTAAATAATGAAAGCGACTTGGTGTTTGGGTTGTCTTCGCTTCCCTTGGGCATTCAGGGGGTGGAGTTCCGGGGCGGGGACTTTGACCTGAGTGCGGTCCCGCCTTGCGAGGGAGTTAAGTATTTCTCGGCAAGATGCTGTGGTTTGTCTGCGAATGCGGCGGCCCTGTGCACACTTTTCCCTCGTACGGAGACAATGATATTAGATACACGTGGGCAGGGTGATATTGATCTCTCTTTTGAATGTCTGATGCGGATGAAAAGTCTGCGTAGGCTAGAATTGAGTTGTCACGGGCACAAAGGTCCGATGAGGAAGGATATGCTTCGGGAGTTTTTGAAGAGGTTGCCTCAATTGGAGAGGTGTAAACTGTCCGTATGGTGCAATTTGGGGCCGCTGGAAAGAGGCGAGCGCAGAGGCTCAAAATATCATACATTTGAGCTTTCCGATTCCATAGAGAATAATAGTGCGGGCGTTGTTGAGGTCCCTGATTTGGGGGAGTATACGGATGTTACGTTGCGATTGTATTCGCCAACAATTCGCTTCATTGAGCTTCGCCCGCCGTCCGTCAAAGGGAGCGCAGTGCCCGAAGGATTGAAGTCAATGACTCTTAGCCTTCATAATGTCATACCTTCGGGGGAGGAGAGTTTAATAGATAGCGGTGAATTGCGGTATAGTATCCATATTGATAGAAGTCGTTAGACTGTTTTAGCCACAAAAGGACACAAAGGGCACATAGATTTCGTCCGCACCATAATCTCATTTCATCATTTTCGCGCTCTGCTACGCATGAATTTTTGGTAAACTGTTCCTGAAATGAAAAAGCCGCTGCCAGTCAAGATTGTCGAAGCCCTCGGGTGGACATATGTCGCGCTCGTGGTTTTGGGTTGTGTCGTCGGGATCTGCTTGTCCGGCGATCCGTCGTTGTTTATTGCGGCATTTTTTCCGCTTGCACTAACACTTGGCATGGTTCTTTCATTGCGACGCGGACGTCGCGTGTGGTTTATCATGCCAAATTCGATTGTATTGTTCCTTTGTTTGATAGTCTCTGTCGGTGTCCTGTGTGAATCTATGTCGGCTGGGGCGTTGGCTTTTGGATTAGTTGCGCTGTTGCTTTTTGCCGGTCCAATTGTCTTGCTGAACCTGCCGGTCTCGACGAGATGGTTCAAAGCGAAGGCGAAAGACGGACGGCCAGACGCGCTGGGCTGCCTGGGCGTGTTTCTTTTGCTGGTGTTGTTTCTTGGCGCTGGTCTCATCGCGCCATCTATCTTCATTTGTTCAACATTTGGGTTGAGGCACGCCCAATCTCAATCAATGGCTATGCGTGGTCGGAATTTATATGTCTTCATGATGCAAGACAATCAGGAACACGAATCGGGCGGGGATTGGATAGACCCCTCATCTTTCTCGAACTCGACGCAGTTTGTCCAGGCGCTGTGGGCGAAGCTTGGCGAAGACAAAGCCCCATGCCCTTATCCAGACAGTTGGTGCATCGCCGTAAATCCTCCTGACAATGACAAATTCCCTGTAATGGTCACGGCGAACATCGATCCGCGCGAACTGCTGTGTTCTCAGGACAAGGACCAGCCCTTGAAGCTGACATGTCCGAAGGAGTGGGGCGGCACGTGCTTCAAGGTTTGCGAGAAGGCGTACGTTATTGTCTACAAGGGCGGAAACACGAAAATAGTCAAGAGCAAGTATGCGCGTCCAAATGTTATCTTCCCCGACGGCATACCAAAGCCCGGCCCCGACACCTATTTCCTGACCCCGACTGGCCGCGTCGACTTTGTTGAAAGGCAAGCGGCAGTTTCGCTATAATACACGCACCACCTTGAAATGAGGAATGTGAAAGAAAACATCGGAATGGGCGATAAAAAGAGCAGCACCAAAGGGGAGTCTCCCCATTTGTTCCCTGCGCATCTTCCGCGACCGACTTGCCATGTTTCGTTTGGCTTAGGGCCGCAAAGCGGACGTGGGCTTGAGGATTAATATCGTTAAGATTCTGGAATACGAACAAAGTTATGCGGCGAGAGGGGGATTGTGGTATACTATTTGGCAAAGAGAGGAAAATAACTATGCAAAAAGAGCAAGTGGTCAAGTTTAGACGTTGCGGCATTGTTGTTTTATTGGCGCTGCTTGTCATGGGAGGTTTTGCGGACGTGGCGGTCAAGCCGCCGACGCGCGAACTGACCGAAATCGAAAAGACTATGAGTCGTGCGCTGGAATTCGAGATGCTGTGCAACGGCGACCAGGCCGGAAAGTGGTACAAGAAGGCCGCCGACCTTGGCAGTATCGCCGCGAGATGCCAATTTCTCGCCGGGACGCTGAACGATCCGTCTGAATGCGACACGGTGACGGAGGAGGAGTGCGACGAGGCGTTCCGCCGCGCGAACGCCGCGAAGGGCATGCCGGAGGGCATGTATGCGCTGGCGAACTGCTATGCGGTCGGGGTCGGAGTGGAAGAGGATCGCACAAAGGCTGACGAGTGGATGAAGAAATCCGCTGCGGCGAATTATGCGCCGGCATTGGCTTTCTATGCGTTTAGTCAGATGCATGGCGGATTCGGCGATGGCACGACTCGATTGACGGATGCGCAGATACTTGACTACTTCCGCCGCGCATACGAAAACGGCTCGCCCGTCGGAGCGGCGTTCTGGGCGGCGCAGTCGTGGGGTGCCGATGACGCTTCTGCGCAGATTGAGGCGCTCAAGTGGGCTGCCGGGAACGATTCCATAATGGGCAACATGTTCCTGTCTAGCGTATATATGGGAATGCCGCTCGGAATGCCCGGACCGGGCCCCCGGCGAGTGCCGCCAATGGACCTTGCCGCAGCGCGCCGGCATATTGAGTCCGCCGAAAAACTCGGACTCGATAAGCAAGAGGTAGAGCTAAGCCTCAAGCGCATTGCACAGCTTGAACGTCAGACCTTGGAACAAAACGGGGAAAAGGAAAAGAAGGCGGATAAGCCAGCGACAGGAGACAAGCCAGAGACGACTTCGGGCGGCGCGACGCCGTTTGACGCGGATGCATTTATCCAACGCGCCTTGGAAGTGACACCATCCACTTCCAAGGATGAGATGGATTCGCTGGACAAAGCCGTCAGGGACAATGGAAAGGCGGTTGCGGATGCGGTCGCCGTCCGGCTGGCGGACAAGTCGGCAAAGGAAGACGACAAGGTCAAGTACGTGTGGCTTCTCGGATTGGCGAAGCAGAATTCGTCGGTGCCGCTGATGCTGGACGTTTTCAAGACCTCCAATCCGACGTCGTTGCTTCATATGGTGACTTCGCGTGCCTTGATTGAAATCGGAGGGGATGAAGTCGGCGCGTTGTTTCTGGAGAACTATCGAAAGAACAAGGCGAAGATGGACGACGAGCGGAAGTTTGACGCCATGCAGGAACTCGCCATGCTCAAGTACGCTCCGGCAGTGAAAGACGCGGAGGAGTTCCTCAAGATCGATTCGGGAAGGTATTACTGGCAAGTCTACTTCATCTTCGGATTGTTCGACGACCTTGCGGTGCCTATGCTCTGCGAAAAGCTGAACGATTCGGATGCCCTTGTCAGGACGAATGCGCTCGGAGCGATCAGGTTCCTCATGCCGGAATCAACGGATATGACCAAGGCCCTCCTCAAACGGATGGAGGTGGAGAAGGACCCGGTTATACGCTACCAACTCGTGGAGACAATTGAATGGAATATGATCGCACAGGGCAAGAAGGGGCAGCAGGAACTTCGGGAAAACTTCAGCAGGTTTCTTGAATCCGAAGACAAGGACAGTTCCGCCGCAAAGTTCATGAGGGAGACCTTGGCGTCGGAGAGCGACCCTCCCGAGGGAATGCGAGAGAAATCCAAGCCGGATTCCGGCAGGTTTGAAGCCGCCTACAAGACGATCATGGATAGCGGCGTGCATCTGAGTTCCAGCCGGGAGGCCGCAAACGACATCCTCTATTGCGCCACCCGAAAGGACGTCCCGAAGCTCAAGGAACTGCGCCGCCGTGCGTTGTATCGCCAGAGCGACGAGTGCTTCTATGACTACAGGAAATTGACGCGGATTATCAACTGGGTGCTTGCGTGGGCCCCCGAAACGGAGCGGGACAAGCAATGAAACCTAATAAACGGATTTTGCCTTTGATCGCGGCTGTGGTCTGCATGCCGATTTCGGTGTATGCGCATGGGCTTGGGAAGGCAGGCCTGATTAATGCCGACTGGACACCCATTCAGGTCGGTGCGTGGCCGTTCTCCGTGTTTTCCGCGGAAACTAAAGTCTATGGCGTCAACTTTGATCTCCTTGGTGCATATCAGGAGGATTCGGTGTGCGGACTTACTATAGCTCCGATCAATGTTTTTAATATGGCGTCTTCGACAGATACATACGGTGTTACGATAGGCCTTGTCTCTGTGATGGAGTCGCATACAGGGCTGCTGGTCTCATTGGCCTCCGGCGTGGATAGGAACTGTGGGCTGCAGGTTGGGGTGTTTTCAGGCGCATGGAGCAACTGCGGAGTGCAGTTTGGCATTGTGAATGATATTGACACACAAAGGGCTGAATATGGGTGCGGAGGCCTTCAAATAGGGCTTTTCAACAACTCCAATGCAAGATCCGGCCTGCAGATAGGACTGCTGAACCACAATCACAACGCCCGTTTCCCTTGGCTGCCTCTCGTGAACTTTGCCATGCGGTGACACCGGAAGACGAGGTAAGCGCATGAGCAATTCGATGTCGTGCAAGTGGGATTTGTGGATGGTCGCCGTGCTTGTGTGCGTGGCGGTCGTGCTGTGTGAGGCTACAGGGTCAGACATGGTTACCACAGTAAATTATACAGAAGGGTCTCCTATGAGAACAATTGTCAATAGGCTATCGCAGAGCGATTCCGCCGATTGGGGAAGCAAGTGATGTCTGTCTCCTATTCGCGCTCTGGGACTGTTCGTTCCTGCGCATATTATAATGCGTCTGCGGGGGTGCTACCTGACACGCGCATTCAGGGATGCGGACCCTTCACCGCACTCACCCGCGACGCGACATCTGTGCTTTCCTGCAAGTCTTCGTTTCGACCTCTGTTCGCCTGGGCGCCGTGTCCGCGCCTACGCCGCCGTTTCTGCGGAACGCATCGCCTCGAACTCCAATCTCGCCGACTCGGAGAGCGGCAAGTAGTCGGCGTCCGGATTCTTGAGGAGCGCGACCGCCGTCACCACGAGGCACCTCGCCACGGCGACGAGCGCACGCTTCTTCGCTATCTTTCCGCCCCTGGCGCAGATGCGGTGCCCCTTGAGCTTGACGTCCGTGTCCATTGCGGATTCTCGCATCGCGATCTGCGCGGCCTCGATCATGAGCCTCCTCACGAAGTCGGACCCTGCGCGGGTTATGTGGCACTGCACGTCCATTTCCCCAGACTGCCGCTGCTTGGGCACGAGCCCGAAGTACGCGCCCGCGTCGCGCGCCTTCCTGAACCTGCCAGGATCCGCGTCGATCGACGCGACGAGAGCCGCGCCGGAGAGGAGCCCTATGCCGTACACTTCGCGCACCCTGTCGATCTTGTCCTTGAGCTCGCAGGATTCGGCAAGCGACCGGATCTGGGACTCGTAGGCCCTTATCTTGAGGTCAATCGTCTCCAGCATGTCCATCAGCGGCCATGCCAGGGATTCGAAGTCGTCCGGCCATCCGATCTTGTCCATCGCGTGCACCTTGCTGGCCTGGCAGCTCGGCAACCTGAAGCCCATGGACTTCGCGAACCCCCTGAGCTCGTTCACGTGCATCGTCCGGACCTTCACGAGCATGTCCCTCGCTTTCATGAGCCGCAGCATCTGCTGGCAGCGCTCGCTCCGCAGCCGCACCGGGTGCAGCAGCCCGACGTCCGCAAGGGCGAACCTGGCGAGCTCCCTCGCGTCGTTGCGGTCGTTCTTGGTGTTGGACTCCGTCACCATCCGCAGCTTCGACGGGTTGGCGACTATCGCCTTCATGCCGAGCGACTCCACCACGTGCTTCATCCACCGGCAGTGGGCGCCTGTCTCGAACACGACCGGCAAGTCGGAGCTCTTCCCGGAGAGGTACGCCCGAAGCCCGTCCTTCGTCGTAGGGATCGTCGTCTCTTCAAGGATTCGTCGTGTGCCGCGTTCCTTGGCCATGACGCAGACCTTCGTCGTGCGGTCGCTCACGTCCATTCCGATTGTGGTATAATATTCAGCATCCATTTGGATCCTCCTGTCTGTTTGTGTTTTTGCACAGCTGTCATGGCTAGTGCGTCTCAAATCACAGTATATCAGATAGGAGGATCTTTTTGTCAGCGCGGAAAGACTTGTGAACATGTCAACGCGCGCGCGGCGCTACACGACGCAAGCGCACGTGTTGGCATGTTTGCAAGTCGTATTCCATTCAGCCAGTTGTCAAAGAACGGCTCTTCTCCACCGTCAGAAAAGCCGTTCTACATTATACCTGACCCTTTTGCCCCGGTGGGGGCTGGCGTTGTGCCCGTCGCGCGGATAGTCTCCGCCGCGCGCGACGCCGACTACGGCGGGTGGTTTGCCATCGAGCACTTCGGCGCGACAAATATGCTCGAGTGCGTCGAGGCCTCCGCGTCGTTTCTCCGTGCGCTTTAGCCCGCGCCGGATGTGCCGCGGCTGGAAGAAGGCGGAAACGAGTGGCGGCTTCTGAATTCCCGCATCGTCATGCCGTAGCGCTGGCGGAAGAGTTTCTTCGGATGGTTCTCGCTGCCGAATCCGCAGCGCTTGCAGATTGTAGAGATTGGCAGGGAAGAAGACGACAGGAGCTTTCTCAGCGCTTCGAGCCGCCGTTTCACTATCGCCTGCCCGGGTGGGGTCGCCCCGTGTTCGCGGAACCTGAGGTTCAGCAGACGGCGTGATATCCGCATGTGCGCACAGACGTCCGCAACGGTGATCCCGGACGTGGCGTTCTTCTCGATGTACTCAAGCGCCCTGTCAATGACGTTGACGCCAGGATTTTCGGAGAAAGTGGTGTTTCGTGCGACGAGCCGCCGGAAGCCGCAGCGAATCGACGGCGAAATGGGCTGCCCCGAAAGCATTCTTATGACTGCCTGCATCGCCTCGTAACCTTCGCGCTCAAAATCCGGCTCGATGGATGTAAGCGTCGGCGACACGCTTTCGCAAAGGAATTCCTCGTTGTCTACGCTGATAATCGACACGTCTTGCGGAACGGCAAGCCCGTTTTTTGCGCTGATGTTCAGCACCTTTGCGGCGTATGTGTCGTTTGCGGCGAACACGCCAATGGGCTTCGGTAGGGCGAGAAGCTGCTTTTCGCATTCGGCCTCGGAAAGTGTGACACATGGACAGTGTCCGGATTTCTTGACTGCCTTGCGAAACTCCCTGTCGCGTTCCTGCGACCATATCGGATCATCGGTTGCCGGGTAGTAGGCGAAAGCAGCGAAGTGACGCGTCTTGGCGAGCGCCCGCAACGCCTCGCATGCGACGGACTTGTTGTCGGTAAGGATTTCGCATGAGTTACGGTACGGTTTGTCTATCTTGAATATTGTTACCATCGGAAAGCCAATCCGTCCCAGATGCGTGACTGTCTTCTCCACGTTGAAGGCGCCGATTATGAACGCCTTTACACCCTCTGCGATCTCCCGGTCGGCGTATTTCGGCGTGAGGTTGCGGCCCTCGTCCATCAGCTTGAGCTCTATGCCGCCGTGTTCCGACGCCGCGCGGAATATTCCGCTCAGCTTGCGAGTGCGCGAGATAATCGATTTGTTGAGCGCGACAAGAACTGAAATCGGTTTTTGGGCATTTTTCATATTGGATAGTATATCATATTCGTTGCCGATAATGATATATCTTTATTCCTATTATGATTGGTAAAGACTTGTATAATATAGGCATAAATTGACAATAGTGCTGATGGCATAGAAAGAATACTTATGAAGTTCATGT
The DNA here is from genome assembly GCA_900321255.1 of uncultured Lentisphaerota bacterium. Classification (GTDB taxonomy): domain Bacteria; phylum Verrucomicrobiota; class Kiritimatiellia; order RFP12; family UBA1067; genus UBA1067. The sequence continues at coordinate 8,660 of ONVK01000031.1, forward strand.
TTCTACACAACATGTCGAGCGGCTTGCGCTATGGCATGGTAGTGGTTGCGGTTTCGTTTATTGCAGGAATAACCACCGCGGCATCCCTCGACGTAGCGAGGTTTGGGAAGGAGCTTGCCTTCACGACGTCTGGCTATGATGGTTCGAGCGAACTGGAGCATCTGCCGGTTCTCGTGCGGCTGTCCGAGGAGATACCAGGATTTGTGTACGCCGATGTCGGTGCGACGGTGTCCGACGTTTATGGATCGCTACGCTTTGCCGACGACTCCGGAACTTCCCTCGACTACGAGGTTGAATGCTGGGACACTTCTGGCGAGTCGGTCGTATGGGTGTCACTTCCGAGGCTCGACGGAAGAAACGTCAAATTCACTGCCTACTGGTCGGTACGTTCGAATTCCGCACTTCCAGAGGTGTTTCCGACAAACGTATGGATTTCCGCAGGCTATGTCGGCGTATGGCACTTCACGAATACCAGCAGCGATAAAAAGTATATTCCTGACGCGACCGGAAGAGACGCACGGCTTGTCGCGTCAGTCAATCTTGACAACATACAAGGTGTCGGCTCTACAGTCGATTCGTTTCCGACGGGCATCAGAGAAAAGAAGAAAAGCGCGAACGGAACGCCATTCCGTCTGGCGGCATGGCCGAGACTTTCCGCCACAAATACTTCTGATTGGACCTTTTCCCTGACGGGGTACAGCACGGAGGTGTGGTACAACTCGCATGGTCTTGGCTCCACGGCGAACAGCTATATATTCGCTTCTGCTGCTCAAACTAAATATGGCGCTGATGTGAATTGGAACCCTCACAACGGGATTCAGGTTTACGAGAAGCATGCCTATCTTGTGCCGACAAAGGTGGTTTCAAGCGATGGTGCTGCAACGAACCTTGTGCAGTCTTTTTCGACCAGATCGCCGCATTGGGCAGATGAAGCGACGAATTGCTGGCATTGGCTTTCGGCCGTCTGGCCACCCGTAGGGTCCGACCGCGCCGCAGTGCTGTACGAGGGTGGCGAGGCTTACGATGGCGGATTGCGGCAGCTGGCCACCCATTTGTCAGTCGTCCACGCAATCGATTTCACTGCGCCTCCAGGTGCGGCTTTCAATGGCGCGATGGGCATTGTCGGCGGTGCGGATAACAGCGGGAGTCCCGACATTTGCTGCGACGAGGCGCGTGTTCGCCGCGGCATTTCCAGCAAGGACTGGATCCAGGCCAACTGGGACACGCAGAGAGTGGGGTCGGATTTCTTGACGGCAGGAACGGTGAAGGTTCGGAATCTTGCGTTCTTCATCATAGTGCGCTAAGTACAGGGAGAATACAGGATGAGCAGGCTTTCGGTTGTCGTCTCTTTGTCTGCTGCGTGCGCGGCATGCGCGGCGTTTGCGTCGCTCGCCGTCGAGATGGCGGAGCCGAAGGACGTTCCGCCGCTGTTCCCGCCGGGGGCGTGGGTCCCCAACGCGAAAAACTGGCATGCCGGACGTCGTGCCGAAATAAAGAAAATCCTCGCGGACGAGGTTTACGGCCATCGTCCCGTCGAACGGCCTCCGCATCTCGCGTTTTCCGAGGTTTCGCCCGAGAAGACGATGATGGATGGCAATGCGATGCGCCGCCTCGTAAAAATCGAATACGGCGGAAAGTACGGCACCAACAGTTTCTCCGTGACGGCGTTCGTGCCGAAGTCGCAGAAGCGCGTTCCCGCTTTCGTGTTCGTCTGCAACCGTCCTGCCGAAGAATGTCTCGACCCGGAGCGCATCGTAAAAAGCGACTTCTGGCCGGCGGAGCGGATAGTGGAGCGAGGATACGCCGCCATCGCGTTCTACATGGGCGATGTGACGCCGGACAGGCCGCATGGCAATACTCTCGGCGTATTTGCCGCGTTTTCCGACGTGGAGAGCCACTACCGCAATAGGCGCGAGTGGGGGGCTCTTTCGGCTTGGGCCTGGGGTGCGAGCCGCGTTTTGGACTGGATAGAGACGCAACCCGACATCGACGCAGGGCATGTCGCTGTGATCGGGCATTCTCGCGGCGGCAAAATTGCTCTCGTAGCGGCGGCGTGGGACGAGCGTTTTGCGATGGCGTGCTCCAATGATTCGGGCTGCGGTGGCGCAAAACTCAACCACGTCGACCTTCTGGGGTCCGAGCACTTCGTCAATCTCTGCACGACGCGTCCCTTCTGGTTCGACGACGGCTTCGTGGCATGGGTGAACCGCGACGACCGTTCGCCGTGGGACCAGCATTGGCTCGTTGCCATGATTGCGCCTCGCCTTGTCTGCATCGGCTCTGCAACGGACGACGACTGGGCGGGTCCTTACGGCGAATACCTGACGGCCCGCTACGCTTCGCCCGCGTGGAGGAGAATCTTCGGCAAGAAGGGATTTGTCTCCTCCGGCTTTCCCGCGCCAGGCGCGCCGCAGCAGGAGGGCGAGATATCCTACCACCTCCGCAGCGGCAAGCACGATCTCACCCCATACGACTGGAACGTCTACATGGACTTCGCGGATCGCCACGGCTGGCGGTGCGCGCGTGGGCAAGGCAAGGAGGAAGCTGGGGAATGAAAAGCCGGTGCATTTTCTTGGCAATGTGCGCTGTGGCGTTCGCCGCAAGCGGAGAAGTTGTATTGGATTCGGGCAAGCCGCGCAAGTTCGAGGCGGGGCACAACAAGAGCTGGACGGTGAAGCTCGCGCCAGACTGGGCCGTCCTGACAGTCAAGACGCGCGTCAAGCCGACGGACGTCGTTGTCGGGAAGGACAACTGGATGAACGCGCGCGTTCCAATGAGCTTCCACGACGCGGACGGAAAGCAGGTCGGCGGCTGGCCGAACGTCTTCGGCTTCGAGGGGACGCACGACTGGATCGACTGCGAGCGCGACTACGCAGTGCCGGCGGGCGCTGCAAGTCTCAACATCGCGATAGGCAACTACGGGAAGTCCGGAACGGCCGAGTTCGCGCCGCTCACGGTCTCGGTGAAGCGCCGCCACGTGAAAGGGCCTTGCAACGCGCCGCTGCCGGATGGCGTGAAGGGCGATCCGTGGGGGCTTGACGACGCGTGGTGCCAGAAGACGGCGACTCGTTCACGCTGGTCTCTCAACGGGCTTTGGGGCTGGCGGCCGCCGCTTGTTGACGACAAGGAGGGCGCAGTGCCGGGTCCGGAGGACAACTGGGGCTGGGGCAAGATACCGTCCGTATGGGACCGCGGCGACGAATGGCAGCGCGACGGGCAGATGGTCTATCTCTCTCCGTGGCTCGAAGACAATGGCGTCAAGCCGGGAATCGGCGACCGCGCGTGGTATCGCCGCGATTTCACGATGCCGAAGGATGCGGCGGGGAAGCGCGTAGCCCTCACGTTCACGATGCTTCAGACCCACGCAGTCGTCTATGTCGACGGGAAGCGCGCGGCGGAGGTGTCGTTCCCGGGTGGCGAGGCGGACATCACGAAGTTCGCGAAGCCAGGCGCAAGGCAGTCGATCGTCCTCGACGTGACGGCGTATCCGCTCAATCCCCTGACGCTCGATTTCAACGCGCCGGACCGGGCAACCGAGCGGAAGAGCGAAGTTAAGTACCGCGGCGTGACAGGCGACGTCTATCTCGACGTGTTGCCGAAAGGTGCGCGTGTCGCCGACGCGACGGTGGAGTGCGACGTCAAGGGCGGCAAGGCGACGTTCGTCGCCGACTGCGAGGGCGTCTCGGGCGAAGTCGAACTTGAAGTGCATGTGTACGACACGGCGGATGTGGCGAAAGTCGGGTCGCTTAAGCCCGTCTTCCGGGCCTTAAGCACTGGCACGAGGCCCGATGCGGAGGGGCGCGTCGCATTTGCCGCGGACTTTGCCGGCGCGAAGAAGTGGGACGTCAACACCCCGCAGAACCGCTATGTTTGCGCGATGGAGCTGAAGGACGCGAAAGGGCGGACGCTCGATGCCGCGCTGCCGTTTGCGTTCGGGTTCCGAGACGTCCGCATCAATGGGCGCGATCTCTTGTTGAACGGCACGCCGATCCATCTTCGTGCGCTCTACAGCCGGTCCATCAACGCTTCCGCCGGCGTTGCCTGCCGCGAGTCCTCGCTTGAGCTCGTCCGCCGCCTCAAGGAAGCGGGCTTCAACTATGTCATCGCGGGCAACTACAACTTCTCGCCGGGCGAGGTTTCCTACATGGACGACTTCCTCGATGTCTGCGACGAAACGGGAATGCTCTTCTCGTTCTCCCTGCCGCATGTGCGCGACTTTGGAATGAAGCTCGAAGACCCGGCGGTCGCGGCGCGGTATTGCGCCCTCGCCAAGTGGTGCATCCGCCGCGCCCGGAACCATCCGAGCGTCGTCACATACGCGATGAACCACAATTTCGCGGGCTATTCAGGCGACATGGATCCGCAGAGGATCGACGGGAAATACGATTTCGAGCCAGAGCCCGGCAACGGGCGCGTGGAGGATGCGATTCGCAACCGCCGCCGCGCGCACGAGGCGTGGGCGATTGCAAAGTCGATAGACCCGACGCGCCCGATCTACCACCACGAGTCCGGCAATCTCGACGACTTCCACACGGTCAACATCTACCTCGACTGGGCTCCGGTGCAGGAGCGCAGCGACTGGCTTTCGCACTGGAGCGGAGAAGGGGTGAAGCCGCTATTCTTCGTCGAGTGGGGCATGCCGCACATCTGCTCCTGGTCGAGCTACCGCGGACCGCTCTTCATCTGGCGCAATCCCGGCTACATGAGCTTGTGGGCGAGCGAATATGCGGCGGCGTTTCTCGGCGACGCGGCCTATTTTGGAAGCGACTCCGTTACGGTCAAGGCGCTCAAGAAGGAGGAGGCGCTCTGGACGCGCCAAAAGCCCTTTAGGTGGAGCGAGCTCAACGGGCCCCTCAGGGAAATGGAAGATCGCTACACTGGCGTCCAGTCCATTTACATGTCCGACAACTGGCGCAGCCACCGCGCCTGGGGCATCACCGCGATGTTGCCATGGGACCAGGGCAACTTCCATCGTGGCGGAGGAGCGCCGACGCGCGTCAATCCTCGCCGCTGGGAAGGACTTAAACGCCCTGGCATCGTTCCCGACACGATCCGCGACGAGGGCTGGGACACTGGAACTGGCGACGCCTCGCGCTACGCCTTGAGCGCAGTTGGCGAGACGCTTGTCAGATGGAATCGCGAGGACTGCGCGTTTATCGGCGGGAAGGGCGTGTTCACGGACAAGGCGCATCATTTCCGCCCTGGCGATAAGGTGGAGAAGACGCTCGTAGTCATGAATGATCGCCGCGTCGAACAGGAGGTCGAATGGTCGTGCGAACTCGCCGGCGGGAGCGGGCGTATCGGTGAGGCGCTGCGCGGCAAGGTGACCGTACCGGCGGGGACGCGGCGCGACGTGCCGGTTACATTCGCTCTCCCGGGCCGTGCAGGGCGTTATGTGCTTCGCGCGGAGTTCCGCTTTGCCGACGGCGTTGTGCAGAAGGATGAGTTTGGCGTAGAGGCCTACGCCGCCGCTGCGGTTGACGAGAAGTCAAAGACGCCGTTCCTCTACGATCCGAAAGGGATGACGGCTAAGGAGCTTGACCGGCTCGGGGTGAAGTATGTCCGCCTCTCCATCGATGAACTTAAGGCGAAGGCGTCGGACGCGAATCTCGAACCGGAGACGCCGTTTGTCGTCGGCAGGGAGTGTCTCACGCGCGATCTGATGTACAGCGTCCTCGTTCCGGCGGCGCGGAAGTCGCGCGCCCGTGTCCTCGTTTTTGAGCAGGGCAAGGCGACGCTTGAGGCGGTGGGCTTCCGAGTTCAGGTATACGGGCTCAGGACGACTTTCCCGCGCTTCCGCGACGACCGCCTCGGGCTGGGCCTGGCCGCGGAGATGCTGCGCGACTGGAACGGCGAATCGACTATGGTGCCGCCCTACTTCACGGACATCCCGAGGAACGAACTTAACTACCTGACTGACACATGGGCGGGCTTCCTCAACACTCGCGTGTGGCGGTGCGGCAACCGCGGGAACGTCGCGACAGTCATCCCGGAGAAGCCGACGGTCGGCGACTGGCGTGCGCTCGTTGACGGCGGTTTCGATCTCCAGTATGCGCCGCTTCTCGACTGGACGATAGGCGACGGCCGCATCACTTTCTGCCAGCTCGACGTCACCGCTCGGACGGCGGCCGATCCCGTTGCGGACGACATCGTGTGCCGACTTGTCTCGCGGCTTGGCGACGGCGTCAGGATCTGGTCGAAGAGCCCTCGTGCGTTTGGGCGTACGGCGTGGATAGCGACGCGCGACCTCGCGAGGGCTCTGAAACAGCACGAAGGCGACAGGGAGAGCGGGCTATACTGCGTCTATGTCGCCGCGTCTGGCGCCGAAAAGCCGAAGAACTTCCTTGACCGCGTTGCGAATGGAGCGAGCGTCCTCTGCCTTGGCTTCACGGCGAAGGAAGTCGCCGAGTGGAGCCCCGTGCCGCTCGAGATGGCTCATACGAATGGATGCTTCGCCTCGCGCATAAAGGAACCGCCGGGAGTGCTGAACGGGCTTTCAAACGCCGACTGGTCGTGGCATGGCGCGATGGACTTCGACGCGTTCACGAAACTGGCGAAGGACGGGAACGAGGCGTTCCGCATGGTCAGGCACGGGAAGGGAAAGATCGTGTTCTGGCAGGTTCCGCCGTGGGCCATAGACGACGAGGCGAAACCGTATCTCAGGACGACGAAGCGCCGTGCGCAGTACATGCTTTGCAGGATTCTCGCCAATATGGAGATGGACTTCGCAACGGATGTGGTACGCTATGCGGACATCCCCGTTCCGGAGGATGATCCGTATCGCTACTATAGATGGTGAGAGGTTGCAGTTCCTAAAAACTCTGCGTACTCTGCGACTTTGCGTCTCTGCGTTAAGAACATGAAAGCTTAAAGAAAGGAAACTGAGAATGAAAAGAAGAGAGTTCATAAAGGCAAGTGCGATGGTGGCGGGCGCGATGGTTGCGCCAAAGGGCGCATTGGCCGACTCAGTCCTGAGGGTGCCGATGAAGGCGATCACAATCGCGAAGACGAGCTGCGGTTTCGAGCGCGAGCCGATGGTAAGGCCGTTCGGCTTCAAGGGCGGGTACTTGACCGAGGAGTGGATCGTCTCCGCTTTCGTAAAGTCGACTTCAGGGAAGCACGGCATAGGACTTGGCACGCAGAATTGCCTCTGGTCCGATGCGAAGGTGTTTGCGTCCAATTCCGAGGCGGGCGGCAACGCGATCATGTTCTCGATGACGCAGTATGCGCTTAAGCTGCTCGTCGGCAAGACCTTTACCTCTCCTGTCGAGCTCAACGACTGGCTCTGGCCGCAAGTGTGGGAGTACGGCAAGAAGGTTTCGGCGAATCCCGACCTTCGCGCGACTTACGCCTTGAACGCGCTCGTCGCGGTAGACAACGCCGTGTGGGTTCTCTTCGCCCGAGAAAACGGGCTAAAGTCGTTCGACGAGATGATTCCGGGCGCCTACCGCCCAGCTCTTGCCGCGCATCACGCGAAGTGCGCGTCGATTCCGCTCTTCTCCTACAAGGTGCCGGTCGCGGAGATCAAGGAAGCGGTCGACTCGGGCTACTTCTTCATGAAGATCAAGATCGGCCAGCCAGGGACTCAGGAAGAGATGCTTGCAAAGGACATGGCCCGCGTCTCCGAGATACACGCCGTCCTGAAGGACTGCCGCACTCCCTACACGAAGTCGGGGAAGCTCCCTTACTACTTCGACGCGAACGGCCGCTACGAGAAGAAGGAGACGTTTCTCAAGTTCATCGACCACTTGAAGAAGATCGGCGCGTACGACCAGGTTGCAATCGTCGAGGAGCCGTTTGACGAATACGCCGACATCGACGTGAACGACATTCCGCTCCGCCTCGCGGCGGACGAGTCGGCGCATACGGTGAAGGACGCGCTGGAACGCATCAAGATGGGCTATCGCGCGATGGCCCTGAAGCCGATTGCGAAGACGATGTCGATGTCGATGAAGATTGCCGAAGCCGCGTATGAAAAGGACATCCCCTGCTTCTGCGCGGATCTGACGGTATGTCCCGCGATGGTCGAATGGAACAAGGCGGTTGCCTCGCGACTCCCCGCGTTCCCGGGGATTGGCGATCTCGGGCTCGTCGAGACGAACGGGCACATGAACTTCCGCAACTGGGAGACGATGCGCAAGGATCTCGCCTATCCTGACGCGCATTGGACGCGCACCGAGAAGGGCGTCTTCGAGTGCGACGCGGACTACTACGCGAAGTCAGGCGGAATCCTCGAGCCGATGCAGAGGTACGAAAGGATGTATGAAAAGATCTAATTTTTTTAACGCAAAAAAACTCTGCGCACTCTGCGACTTTGCGTCTCTGCGTTGAGATCATTAAAGTTTAAAGAAAGGAAACTGAAAATGGAAAGAAGAGAGTTCATCAAGTCGGGCGTGATGGCGGCGGGTGCGATGGCCGTGCCGAACATCCTGAGGGCGCAGGGCTCCAAGACAAAAGTGCGCATGGGCTTCATCGGCGTCGGGAACCGCGGAACGCAGCTTCTCCACATTTTCATGAAGAACCCGCTTGTCGAGGTGACGGCGCTTGCAGACATCTACGAGCCGTACCTGAAGCGCGACGATTCCGCGTTCGACCCGAAGTTCCTCGAATGGGGGCTTAAGGGGCGTCTTCCCAATTTCCGCAACAAGGACGGCTCCCTGAAGAAGCAGGAAGTCGAGCTCGCAGAGCGCATCAAGGCGGGGACGTGCAAGCTCTACAAGGACTACAAGGCGCTTCTCGCAGACCCCAACGTCGACGCCGTCTGCATTGCGACGCCCGACCACTGGCATGCGATTCAGACAATCGACGCGATCAAGGCCGGGAAGGACGTCTACTGCGAGAAGCCCCTCACGGCGACTGTCGCCGAGGGGCGCGCGATGGTGAATGCCCAGAAGAACTCGCGGCAGATCGTCGCCGTCGGACTGAACCGTCGCGGCAACGACGCCTATCGCGAACTCAAGAAGGCGATTGCGACGGGGAAGTACGGGATGTTCCGCACGGGCCGCGCCGCGCGCGTCTCGAACATCTGCCCGAACGGAATCGGCAGGTGCCCGCCGTGCGAGCCGCCGAAGGGAATGGACTGGGACGCGTGGCTCGGGCCTCGCGCCTACCGACCCTACAAGTACACTATCGCGCCGTACTACTTCCGCTGGCAGGTCGACTTCTCGAGCCAGGTCGGGAACTGGGGCGTCCACTACCTCGACACGATGCGCTGGATGATGGACGAAAGGGCGCCTTCCGCGATCACGGCCGTCGGCGGCAAGTACTACACCGGCGACCGCTCGGACGCGACGATTCCCGACACGATGTTCTGCATCTTCGAGTTTGCGAGCGGCAAGGCGATGGAGTTCAACGTCTTCGAGGGCGGGCGCTCCAATCCGATCAAGCAGGGAGAACTTGAGCTCGCCTCTGGAGACGCCACGATCTTCGCAGACCAGCAGGGCTGGGAGATACTTCCTTCGAAGAGCAAGGAGTTCAACAATCCCGTAAACACCTTCGCGCCGCAGAAGTACGTCTTCAAGGAGGCGCTTCTCGACGACGGTTCTGCGGAGAGCGCGACGAGGAACGTGATAGGCGATTTCCTGGACCGCTGCATCGACCGCAATCCCGCCGTCCTCTGCACGCTTGAGGAAGGACATCGCTCGACCTGCTTCGCGCATCTCGCCAACATCGCCTACAAGCTCGGCCGCCGTCTCGAATGGGATGCGGACGCGGAGTGCTTCACGAACTGCGACGAGGCGAACGCGCTGCTTCACTACAGGTACAGAGACGGCTACAGCCTCGGCTGAGCAGCCGGATGCGAAGAAGGATTCGGGCTATATGGAGTTCTTGTAGAAGGAGGTCGCAATGGTCTTGGGTGCATTTGCCATGTTCTCCGCCGCGTGGATATTCCGCTCCGCGCCGCTCGCCGGCGATCCGGCCGTGGGGCGCGAAATCTCGCCGGATGTCCACGAGCTGCGCATCCCTTCGCGCGGCTCGTGCGGCTGGTGGGAGACGAAACGCGGAATAGTGCCGCTTGGCGAGGTTCATGTCGGCGCGACGGCGGAAATCACCCTCGACAACGCCGGCGACTCGGCATACAACGACGTGATGATGCTCGTGAGGTGGAATTTCCCGGGCGACGGCGTGGACAGGTCGCGCTCCGGCAACGGAATCGACAGGAGAGAGTTCTACCAGCGCGATTTCGTCGCCTACACGGACAGGACCGAGGGCGGAAAGACGGTCAGAACGTTTTCCGAGACCTTCCCCGTCCCAGGTGAATGCGATTCGGTGGAGATCGAGTTCATCGCCAAGTGGCACCCGATGACGGTGACGGTGCGCGACGTGAGCTGCGGCGTCGCGAGCCTCGGCTCGAATCCGCGCGTCGTCCGCTGCGTCGTCGGCAATCCTCACGAGGCGACAGGAAACAGGATCATCGCCGCGCGGCGCAGGGCGGGCGAGGAGATGACGGGTGAGAAGACGATGGCCGTGCAGCTCGCGCAGATGGAAGCCTGTCTCACGAACATCTTCGCCAACGTGGAGAAGCCCGACATCGTCCTTTTTGCCGAATGCCTCTCTACGCAGGGCGCGGACGATCCCGCCTCTGTCGCGGAGCCGGTGCCGGGCGGACCGAGCTGGCGCCTCGCGGAGAAATACGCGAAGATGCACCGCTGCAACATCGCGATGAACGTGAGGGAGCGCGACGCAGACGGGCTGTGCCACAACACGCTGTTCGTATGCGACCGCGAAGGGCGGCTCGCCGGACTCTACCGCAAGACCCATCTAACGAGCGGAGAGTACAAGATGGGGCTCGTGCCTGGCGATTCGTTCCCCGTTTTCGATCTCGACTTCGGACGCGTCGGCGCGCTCGTGTGCTGGGACAACTGGTTCTCAGAGTCGATCAAACTCGTCAGGCGCGGCGGTGCGGAGCTCCTGCTCTTTCCGCTCGCAGGCTGCGCTCAGGATCACATAGACACGGTCTTCCCCTCGCGCGCGATCGACGCGGGGATTCCGATCCTCGTCGCGACGCGGCAGGGGAAACTGCCGAGCGGCATGATCGACCGCGACGGGAAATGGATTGCCAGGACTTTCGAGGACTGCGGCTTCGCCGTCGCGGACATAGACCTTAAGGACCGCAAACGCACGTTCTGGCTGTCCGTCGGGCCGGGCATGGGCGATCCATACGAACTCTACTGCGACGAGAGCCGTCCCGAGCTCTACGAAAAGTTCAATTGGCGAAAGCCGAGGAAATGAAGACATGGACAGACGCGAATTCCTGACATCCGCTTCCGCCGCGGCGCTCGTCGGGTGCACGACCGGCGGACGCATCGGCGACGCACAGACTGCGGACATCGAGTACCACGTGTTCTCAAAGATGTTCCAGCCGCCTGTGACGAAGAGCCCCGAGGAGCTGTGCGAGCTCATGAAGAAGGCGGGGTTCGACGGAATCCAGTGGACCGTGCGCAAGGGCGGATACGTCGACCCCGCGAACGTCGCGGCGGATCTGCCGCGCCTGTGCCGAATAGCCGAGAGCTTCGGCCTCAAAAACAGGTCGATCTGCACAGACATAACGTCCGACGCCTCCGGTCGACCCGGCCTTTCTGACGGCGCCGAGACGGCGCTCAGGGTCGCAGCGGACTGCGGCATCGGGATGTTCCGTCCGGCGTACTTCTTCTACGACGCAAAGAACGAGTCGTTCGCGCAATCTCTAGAGCGCATCCGCCGCGGCTTCGCCGGTCTTGCGCGGCTTGCGGAGCGGACGGGCGTGAAGGCGACGTACCAGAACCATTCGTCGTGGGGCCCGAGCGTGTTCGGCGGGCTCGTCTGGGACGTTTACGAATGCATCCGAGACCTTGATCCCCGACATGTCGGGCTTGAGTATGATCCGATGCACGCTTTCTTCGAGACGAACCTCTCGTGGACGCACGGATTCGACCTTGTTGCGCCGTGGATATCGTCCGTCGACCTCAAGGATTTCCACTACTGCCTTGACGCGAAGAACGAGAAGATGATGAAGAAGGCGATGGTCGCGGCAGGAGATGGCGTCGTTCCGTGGAAGACGGTGCGCGACCTTGTCGCGGCCCACGAACTGCGTCCGCTCTACATCGTCCATTTCGAATACGATTTCGACAAGTCAGACCTCCTGAAGGCGGTCAAGACCGAAGTCGACGCGTTTAGAAGTGTTCTCGCTCTGGAATAGTGAAAGAGGGAATGAAGGGTCAGAGCTCATTGATACAGTAAAATTGATACAGTAGCCGAGTTTTTGGTATAATGTCCACATAAGAAAGAACAGGGTTATCGAGCAGAACAGGTGCTATCACCTTGTCAGCCGGCTTGCGCACCGTGCGTTCTTCCTCGACGACGAGGAGAAGGACCGCGCGGTTGCGCTGATGCGCCGCGTAGAGGCAGGAGTAAAAGCTAGCATGAGTTACTGTATCAATAGAACTGTATCAATAAGCTCTGACCCTAGGAATGAATTGTAAAGCCATACATGTTTTTGGATGGGGCATGGACCTGGCGGTTCCCTCTCCTCTTCGTTTGCCGTTTTACAATCCAGCTGGGGGAGCATAATAATGAACGGTGTGAAGAAGTTTGCGTGCGGTGTTGTTGTGTCTGCCGCGCTCGCGATGAACTCCTTTGCCGAGAACTACGGCAATTCCACAACCAACGTTGGCGCGGATGCCGTCGTGACGTTCACCGAAAGCGGCACGTTCCGCCTGGCGGAGGCCGGCACGGTCCGCGTCCTGCTCGTGGGCGGCGGCGGCGCGGGCGGCACGCGCATCGGCGGCGGCGGTGGCGGCGGCGGTGTCGTGGACACGAACCTCGTGCTCGCGGCGGGCGACTACGCGGTCGTCGTGGGCGCGGGCGGCGCGGCTTC